>NZ_JASMRR010000008.1:0-167144 GCF_041431175.1 Psychrobacter sp. Arc29
ACTCAGAAGTGAAACATCGTTGCGCCAATGGTAGTGTGGTTCGCCCATGTGAGAGTAGGTCATCGTCAGCTCTCTATACTTAAAAAGAGTCATCCTTAATTGGGTGGCTCTTTTTTTTATCTTTTATTCCTAGTGACCTACGCAGCAAATCCTATTTAAAGGATTTGCTCTTGCGCTGCCTAAGATTGGCATGCAATTTTTACGGCGCTCAGGTCATCGTCAGCTCTCTATTCTAAGTAAAAGCCCCCTTTGCGAAAGCAGAGGGGGCTTTTCTTTGTTTGGAGTTTCTTAAAATAATTATAGAATTCAACATTATTTTCAGCTATATAATTCTTAAAATTATTATCGGACAATATTTACTTTATAATAAAAAACAATTGTGCAATAATAAATAAATTTAATCTGATTGATAAAATTTCAATCGCAGTATCTTTATAAACCTTTCAATAAGATAAATCTCAAGATTAAATAAATTTAAGTTAAGGGACTTCATGGCAGCAAATATTGCAACTAGACTAGAGACAGGAACTCCTTTCTTAAAAGATTTAATCGCAGATATAAATTCTGGACAAATCAAAGTTCCTCAATTTCAGCGTAAGTTTGTTTGGAAAGAAGAACAAGCATTGAAACTTCTTGATTCAATTGCAAGTAATTATCCAGTGGGTAGTTTGCTACTGTGGCGTACAAAAAATTCGTTGGCCGTAGAGAGAAATATTGGAGCCTTTAAATTACCAGCAACCGATGATATGTCTCCTACTGACTACGTTCTTGACGGACAGCAAAGATTGACTGTAATTTTTTCAGCGCTTGGAGCTTTAGAAGGTCAAGATGGTTTTGATGTCGTTTATGATCTCATAGACGAGTGTTTTATGGAGTCACCAGAAAAATTTAGTCAAACTCAATTTCCTCTTCGCATCCTATATAACACTACTAAACTTCTTAATTTTCGCTCTGGGCTTGTAAGTTATCCAAATTCGAATGATTTGCAGAGTAGATTGGATGGTCTAATTGATGTCATTACAAATTATAGAATTCCAGTTGTCACTCTAAAAGAACTTACAGTCGAAGAAGTATGTCCAATTTTTGAAAGAATAAATAGCTCAGGGACTAGACTTTCGACATATGATTTGATGGTTGCTGCAACTTGGACTGAGACATTTGACTTAAATGAAGAGGCCGAAAAAATTGCACAGTCTTTGAGACCTAAGGGGTTTGACGATATTGATGGTAATACCGTTCTTAAATGTCTATCTGCTATAAAGCATCAAGGTATAAAGAAAGATCAGGTTTTATCACTTAGAAACTTATCTAAAGATGACATGGATGCCTTAGTAGAAGTAGCAAAAATCGCTCTACTTAAGACTGTAGATTTACTAAAGACAGAATTTAAAATATACAGTTGGGATTTTCTTCCATATGAGGCAATTGCGATTGTACTTGCATACGTTTTTTCAAAACGAAAAACGCTTTCCCTCGAAGATGTCAGACGTGTTAGGCAATGGTTCTGGTTGAGTGCTTTATCTGAAAGATATAGAGGAGCATCAGAGTCATTTGTTTCTCAAGATCTTGAAGCGATAGACTTATACGTTGTAAATGGTGAAGATCCCAAGAAGTCATTTGGAAATATCCCTTCCAAAGAGACTTTTAAAAATTTAGCATTCAGAAGTAACAATTCTAGATCTCGAGCGCTCATAATATTGCTTGCTTTAAAAAGACCTAGGAATCTTACGAATGGAGCTCTGATTGATCCTGAAATAGCATTATCAAATTACAATAGTAAACAGTTTCATCATATTTATCCTAAAGCTCATCTGAAGAGGGTTGAGTCATCTGGAGAGCATAATAGCCTGGCAAACTTTTGCATGTTAGCAGCATCAGAAAATAATGCAATAAGTGACGATCATCCTAATAAATATTTACCACGCTTGATAAGTGAATTAGGCTTAGAAGCTGAAGATATATTTGCTTCTAATTATTTACCTAGCCCAAGTTCGATAGATTATTCAACACTTGAATATCCTGAATTTATCGACTTAAGAGCAGAGCTAATGTTAAAAGATATTGATAAGCTCAAGGATGGCCTGACTTACTAATTACACTAAGCAGACTAAAGGATCTGTATGCTTAAGTCTTTCACAGTAAATGATATTAAAGAGCTTGAACAACTTGAGCGAAAATTGTATGAGTCTATGGATAAGACCTTACTTCAGATTAGCTCTGACGTTAGTTTAACCTCTTCACAAACGCTTTTTTCGAAAATGAAGTTTGGTGGTGTAGGTTTTGATCCTTTAGATTCTAAGCGTGTGCTTAATATTATCGAGCAGATTAATCAGTCTTTTACTTATCTAGCATCTTTTTACGCATTAGAAATTCTATTTACTGAATACGCAGAACTAGCTCCATTTAAGCTTAATCTTGGAACTGCTCCAGGTTCTGATATTGAATCAGAATGTGGCGAATTGGCTGCTGAGGTTTTTGCCGCAGTGACTCCAACGAGCAATCAAAAGCTTAAGAAAGATATAAATAAAGTACTAGCAACTGATGCCAAATTGAAGTTTGTGTTTTTTATGTGCCCTAATTTTGAATTAGGTCGTCAACCTCAACTAGAGAAGGAGGATGTAATTGTTTGGGCATTAAAGGGTGCAAATGTGATATAAAAAATCATTAAATTAGGATAAGGATAATAGAAATTATTATTTGATCCGTATTCCTCAAAACAACTCACCCATCTCAACGTCTTCCTCAAAATCAAAGCCTAACTGCTCGTTTTTACGCAGTCGCATGAGCTCGATACGCAGCTTACGTCCTGCGATAAGCCTTAGCACCTCGCGTTGCTGCTCTGTTGTCATATGATGCCATCGTTGGCGCTCGGCTCGACTGCGCAGGCAACCAAAGCAATAGCCTTTTTTATTGCTTTGACAGACACCAATACAAGGGTTGTCAATGTCGAACAGCTCAAACTGTTGATTCATGGCGACTCCATTGCGATTACCGTCATTCCTTTGACTGGCACAAAACGATTGTGACTATATTATTATGTCGCAAATACCGACTAATAGTGTGCCGTTTTATTGTTATTATTTTTGCGCATCGGGTGCTATGCTTAGCGTCACTGGCCTATATAAGACAATCATAACAAAATTAATAAGTGAGATGATACGTGAACCTGATTTATATCCATGGATTGGACAGCGATGCGAACTCGACTAAAGGGCTGCTGTTAGAAAAATACTGCCAGCATCATCATCCTGATATCACGGTGCTGCGTCCTGATTTGAATAAATCGCCTGCGCAAGTGCGTGAGCAATTGTTGTCATTGATAGAAGGGTTAAACAATAGCCAAGACCAACAGACGGGATCGTCCAACACGGTATTGGTCGGTAGCTCGTTGGGTGGGTATTTTTCTACTTTAATAAGCAATCAAATAGGTTGTCCTGCATTGCTGCTAAATCCTAGCACGCAGCCTCATATTACCCTACAGCGTTTTTCTGATAACTCAGTATCAAATCAAGATAGTAGTGATGAGTCATCAGATAATCAAGTTCTGCATACGACGGCTGGTGGCTGGCGTATCACGCCGTCAGATTTACAGTGGTTTGCAGATCATCGGATATCTCAAGTTATTTATCCCAATAAAGTTGCGGTACTACTGAAAGAAGGAGATGAGCTGTTAAATTCTGAATTGTCTCAAGCTTTTTATGAAGGGCAGGGCACATCGGTAACCGTACAAGCAGGCGGCGATCATCGCTTTAGTGACTTCGGTGAGCAGCTACCGATGGTAATAGAAGTGATACAGGATTTAGTAAAATATTAGATAGACGACATTATATGACGTGAACGATGGACTATTGATCTTAACGTCGCTATTTTTCGTTATAATGGTTTTATAGAGTTAAACGCACATGAATAGTTAAGGATGCATTTGTGAGTCAATATAATGCGCAATCGTTAGAAGTTTTAGAAGGGCTTGAACCCGTCCGTCGTCGCCCAGGTATGTATACCGATACCACGCGACCAAACCATTTGGCGCAAGAGGTCATTGATAACTCGGTGGATGAAGCGTTGGCGGGTTATGCCAAAACCATTAAAGTGCAGCTACACAGTGATGGGTCGCTGTCTGTCGAGGATGATGGGCGCGGTATGCCGACTGATATTCACCCTGAGTTTGGTCAATCCGGTATTGAGCTGATTTTGACCCGTTTGCATGCGGGTGGCAAGTTTTCGACCTCTAATTATGAAGTTTCGGGCGGCTTGCATGGGGTGGGTATCTCTGTCGTCAATGCGTTATCCACGCGCGTTGAAGTGACAGTATGGCGTGATAGTACGCAGTTTGATATGGCGTTTGAGAATGGCGCACCCGTGACGCCGTTGACGGAAGCGGTCAGCTCCAATAAACGCAAACGTGGTACTAGAGTACACTTTTGGGCCGATGGCAGCTTTTTTGATACGCCTAAATTTAATGTGAAGCAGCTCAAGCACAATCTAAAAGCCAAAGCAGTTTTGGCAGCGGGACTGACGATTGAATTCACTGATGATATCAACGATGAAAAGGTCGTTTGGCAGTTTACGGATGGGGTAGTTGAGTATCTAAGCGAGCAGCTAGACGGCCTTGAAACATTGCCAGAAGCACCATTTTATTATAATTACGATGCGAAAGCGGGTGAACGTGCTGCTATTACCTTTGCATTGTCTTGGTTGCCTGATGGTGGTACACCGATTCAGGAAAGCTATGTGAACCTGATCCCGACAGCGCAGGGCGGTACCCACGTCAATGGACTGCGCACGGGTATCCTAGAAGCGTTGCGTGAGTTTTGTGATATTCATAACTTGCTACCGCGCAGTGTAAAACTGACCGCAGAAGATGTGTGGGATGGCGTGAACTATATCTTATCCTTGAAGTTCTCTGAGCCGCAGTTCTCTGGTCAGACCAAAGAGCGCCTATCTAGCCGCGAGGCTGCTGGCGCCGTACAGACATTGGCAAAAGATGCCTTTAGTTTGTGGTTAAACCAACATGCTGATATGGGTACGCAGATTGCGGAATTAGCGATTAACAAAGCTGGACGTCGCCTAAAATCAGCCAAAAAAGTCGCTCGTAAGAAAATCACACAAGGGCCTGCATTGCCAGGTAAATTGGCAGATTGTCGCGGTGATCTGCGTGATGGCGCGGAACTGTTCTTGGTAGAGGGTGACTCGGCAGGCGGTAGTGCTAAGCAAGCACGCGATCGTCATTATCAGGCGATATTACCTCTGCGCGGTAAGATTTTGAATACATGGGAAGTATCCTCAGATACGGTACTATCAAGTCAAGAGATTCATGATATTGCTATTGCGATCGGTGTGGATCCGGCTTCTGATGATCTGTCCGAGCTGCGCTATGACAAAATATGTATCTTGGCAGATGCGGACTCTGACGGACTGCATATTGCGACGCTGATCTGCGCGTTATTTGTGAAGCATTTCCCTGCGCTGGTCGATGCGGGTCATTTGTTCGTTGCCATGCCGCCGCTCTACCGCGTGGATGTGGGTAAAGAAGTCCACTATGCATTGGATGAGCCAGAGCTTGCGCATATTTTGTCCAATGTACCAGGTAATAAGAAAGCGCAAATCACCCGTTTTAAGGGTCTAGGTGAAATGAGCGCTGAGCAACTGCGTGAGACAACGATGAGCCGAGATACACGCCGGTTAGTGCAGCTAGATATGGATGACATGATACTGACCAATGGTATTATGGATATGCTACTAGCAAAGAAACGTGCCGCTGATCGTAAGTCTTGGCTTGAGAGTAAAGGGGACTTGGCTGATATTTCTTAATCGATATCAGTGAGTCTTGAGAAGTATGTACAAGAGTGAACAATATAGGGTATTACTTATATTTATGACTAAGCGCTCTTGTACATAGTAAAAGCACGCAAAAATCAGCCTCGCCTTATAGGCTTAATGTTATGATGTCAGTAACTTCATTATATTATACTGTCATGATACCAAAGATTTTTAAACGCTCTAAGTCTGATGCTGCTCCGTCTGCGCGCTCAAAAATACTGCCGATTCTTAGTAGAGAGCAGGTGGGTGAAAACGTGCCTAGGCGTGGCAATAAAGTATCGCCCATCATTGGCTCTTGGTTGATGAAAACAGCAGGGTGGCGGACAGTCGGTGAGATACCTAATATCTCTCAGGCCGTGGTATTGGCACTACCGCATACCTCCAATGTCGATGGGGTTTACGCGATTCCTAGCTTATTTGCGCTGGATTTGAAAATTAGTATCATGGGTAAGCACACACTATTTAAGGTGCCTGTATTTGCGCAATTATTGAATTGGATAGGGGTCATTCCTATCAATCGTAGTGATAAGGGCTCAGTACTACAATCAAGTATCGATAAATTCAAAACGGGCAAGCCGCTGTTTTTGGGATTAGCACCCGAGGGTACACGAGAATATACCGAGAGCTGGAAGACGGGGTTTTATTATTTGGCCGTTGGTGCTGGCGTTCCTATCTTGCCAGTTGCATTGGATTATAATACTAAGGAAGTGCGTTTTTTGTCTCTGGTTCATCCAACTGGCGATATCGAAGCAGATTTACCAAAAATCTATGCTCAGTATCAAGGCGTGATGCCGCGCCACCCTGAGCGTTTATCGCAGCCGCTACAGGATGTTAATAACGCAGCTGAATAAAGCTTGTGGCAGCATTATTGGTACTGACCTTAATAAATTTCTATAATTTAGCTCCAAAAATAAAAAAGCCCCTGATATTAAATTATCAGGGGCTTTTTTAAATAAAATCACTTCAATAGTTACAAGCTCAAAAAGTACGAAATACTAAAACTGTGGCTGCCCATTAGACGCGCTGACACCACCGTCAACTGGTAGATTTACCCCAGTAATCATAGAAGCATCATTACTCGCTAAAAACGTAATGGCGGCGGCAATATCTTCTGGTGCTGCCAAACGTCCAAGTGGACAACGGGCTAGAAATTTATCTATTTTACTATCATTGTCTTGAATAGCAGTCGTCATATTGGTTTTGGTCACGCTTGGGTTGACGGCATTGACACGCACACCATCAGGGCCGTGATCCATCGCTAGCGTACGCGTCAAGTTGGTGACGCCCGCTTTGGCAGCGTTATAGGCGGCCATGTTCCAATCACCGCCCATACCTGAGAGAGATGAGACATTGACGATATTGCCCTTGGTGGCGATTAGATGAGGCATGGCGGCTTGGCAGACATAGAATGTACCATTTAAATTGATATTGATAGCCGAGTGCCAATCGTCAGAGGATAGGTTTGTTATTTTACCTTGAATCGCTTTTCCTGCGTTATTTACCAAAATATCAATCTTCTCGAACTTATCAATCGCGCTGCTAATCATCCCTTGTACTTGGCTTTGTACGCTGATATCACAAGTGACACATAGGTAGTTGTCGGTATGAATCCAAGTATGATCTTCTGGGAACTCTGCTGCTGTCTGCTCTAATGTTTCAGCTGTACGTCCTACCAAAACGACTCTCGCGCCTTCCTCGGCGAAGCGAATAGCAGTTGCCCGGCCAATGCCTGAACCTGCTCCAGTAACGATGACGGTTTTTTCTTTAAAACGCTTCATAATGTTCAATCCTTGTTATTATATAGTACTTATTAAAATTCGATAAACGTACCTGACATTGATACGTGAGCGCAGCTTATAACTATAAGATCCACGCACAAGCATTGCTGCTTTGATATCATCATAACAAGTCATTACGTTGAAAGCGACTGTGTCTGATAGTGCTTATGTAGCGTAATTTTACATTCGTAAAAATGTTGAAACGCTGATAACTATATTTATAAATATGCCGTCATTTTAATCAGCCAAAATGTCATTCATCACATATCATAAGATTATAAAGGGCTAGAATCTGTGTCTCATTCGTCTACTACAATATCCGATGGGGGCTATCTTGCTAGTGAGCTGGCCTGTTACTTACAGGCAGCAGCGGTAGACATCGCTTTGGCTGGTATGCAGACTATTGAACAGCAATATGATGCTCGCTATAGCACCCGCCACTATCATTACCAGCTCTCGGCGGGCAAGCTGCAACTGCTGGCACTGACATTATACTTGCCCATGAGTACAAGCTCAGCTGATATGGAGCGAGCACGTATGGCTGCTATAAAGGCTGCGCTGGCATGGCATAAATCATCATTGTCTCAAAATGAACAGGTTGCAGAGACTCATGATGTTTTGGTTTTTGATATTCAGCTGACTGATGATGTAGTGAATGGTCATAAGAAAGATGCTGATAGTCAGGACAGCAAGCACTCAAATCACTTGCAACATGCTTTTGGTGCTCGTTATTTTTTGGAGGATTTGGTTGTAGACATGAGTGAGGGCAGGCGGCAATTGCAAGTCTTCAGCTGGCACGACTGGCACTCAATACTGATCGCGGTACAAACACCCTGTGAGTTATGGCGGTTTTTGAGTCATCACTTAGAGCAACTACAATATTCGGCTATCAGCCATGTCCCAAGTTTTGTATCAGAACAAGTGCTAGTCGCTCAATTTTTGCAAAGCGCCTCTTTATTCACACCTGCGATCACAGTAGACAATGCACTTATCAAGTACGACATTCAGGATAAACCCAATCCAGCATTGGTGGCCATGGCGCTTGCATATAAGAATCAGAGCACAACTGCGCAGATGTATCAACAGCATATGCAGCAGGCAGCCACGCTATGGTCACAGCTCAGTACACAAATGATAGCAGCATATGCTGATAAGCAGACATCTAGTAATGATCAAGAATCACCATCTGAGCCGCTAGGGTTTCGTTGGCAGCAGCAACTATTAGATGAGTCTCTATTCTCGCGTCATGAGCTGATCCGTACATTATATAGACATCCTAAGCAAAGTAAGGCGCTGCAACAAGATGGTTATATCGTACATCAGCATTCCTACGAAAGCTTGGGGCGGCATTATGTACTGATATTTTATGGACAAGATGCTCAAGCACAGAATAGCAAAAATGCTATTCAACCGAATCTAGCCAAGATTGCACAGGATGTTGCGACTCGATTGCCAATAGCAGAGCTGCATCATATCGTTGTACTCGGTATCGACTTTATTACTGAGGCAAATGAAACGTTCATCGATATTGATGTGTGGATTCAGTCAGTGGACGCGATGACGCAAAGAGAGCGGCAGCTAACCAAGCAAATACAACAACTAAAGAGTAAAAAATCGCATCCAAATACGCAAGAGGCAGACAAGAATACGCAAGAGGCAGACAAGAATACGCAAGAGACAGACAAGAAAACCGCTCAAAACTCTGAAAGTCATCCTCAAGCTGACAAGTTGCCTCAAGTACGTCTAAGTCTTACTATACCGGCGCGAAAGAAATAATGAGCATGTAACATACTTTTAGAATTGAGCTGGGTATTCTACTAGAAGCTGCTGTAAGACTAATTTATACTGACACTCACAAAAAAAGACAGCCTAGGCTGTCTTTTTCTTATCTAAGAGTAGGTAATTATTGATACTTATTTATTGATGTCATCGTTAAGATCATTACCAGGAAGGATTTGATCACTGTTATAGATATCATTGGTATCAGTATCTACGCGAGGAGTGTCAATCACATCAGTGCGCAAATCAGTCGTTGACGTGCTAGCAGCTGAAGGTGTGTTGTCACGAACTGAATCAGCAACTTTTTCTTGCGTTGATGAGCTTGGCTGCAGCGTAGATTTTGCTTTTGCTTCGTCGCGCTCACGATCCATTTTATCTTGCATTTTACGTAGGAAACGTGCGGCTGCTTCTTGACCACCAAGACCAAATGATAGGGCAAAGGCGACGGCGACGGCACCTAGCGTCAGGCCAAATGCTAGATTCACGATTGAATCTGCAATACCCATTGCTTTTAGACCCATAGCAAGTACAAGGCCCATAATCAATACACGGACAATGTTTGCTAAGAATTGTGAACCTTGCTCAGAACGCTCAACAACACCCGCAATAATATTCGCAAGCCAGAATCCGATAAACAGGATAATTGCACCTAAGATGATGTTAGCGCCAAATGCGATAAACATCGTAATAATAGCTGAGATAGGCTCGAAACCTAGTAAATCAGCAGCTGCAATAGCAGCAAATAGCATAGCAAAGAAGATAATCGCATAAGCAACTAAGTCAGAGATTCTCTTGTCACCCATAGTCTCTTGCAAGCCAACTTTGGCAGGCATTTGATTGATTTGAGTATTTTCAAGCAATCCTTTGACGATATTTGCAACCATACGTACAACATAAAAAGTCACAAACAAGATAGCCACTGCCATGAAGATGTTTGGCAATGCTTCCATGATTTTGTTTAGCATATTGGTCGCAGGGCGAGCAATAACGTCGATTTTTAATGCGTTCAAAGCAGCAATAATCGTTGGGATAATAACCACTAAAAATGCTAACGAACCGGCAATATTAGGTAGGCTGTTTTGTTCACTTAAGCCAGCTTTCGTCGCTAACTCTTGAACATTAAAAGTAGAAACAAGGTTGGTTACAATGCCGCGTACGACTTTGGCAATGATATAACCAACGACAAAGACCACACCAGCGATTAGAATGTTAGGGATAAAGCTGAAGATTTTGTCGACCATATTGGTCAATGGCGCAAACAAACCATCAAGCTCTAGCTGACCGAGTACCATGGTCAAAACAACCAATAAGATGAACCAGTAAACCATATCAGCGATGGTGCTGCTCATCGGTTTTACGCCGGCTTGTGCGCTTAGACGCTCGTCCATTGTTGTTTTAGAAAGCGCGGCATTGATTGCAGTGCGTGCTACCGTGGCGATGACCCAACCAATCACACCAAGTGCAATCGCACCGATGAGGTTAGGGATAAATGCCAATACTTGATTAACCATATTTGCAAATGGTGCCGAAATTGAGTTTAAGTTTAGTTGGCTAAGCGCCCCTGAAATAGCAATGATAAAGATAAACCAAAAAACAATCTTAGAGATAATTCCCTCAAGATCGTAAGTTTTACCGGTTGAAGAGTTCATGCGTTGATTAAGATTGACTTTAGAGAGCACACCGCGGACAAGTGCTGCGATACCGAGTGCGACCAGCCAACCAATGATAAATATCAAAATAGCGCCAATGATAGAACCGATAGGCCCACCAAGATAACCGTTAAAAGATGTGTACATTGGGTTCATCTTATCCTCCTTGAATCATCCTATAGGTAACACTCAAAAGTATTGTTAGTACAATCACTGTTGAACGAGACAAATATATAGATGGTTTATTATAAATAGTGTCTTTAAATTGAGTTATGTGAAGATATTATAATTTTCGAATAAAGAGGATTATCAAAAGTATCAGTCTGGTTTTTAGTTATCGCTTTGCTATTGACACTCATATATCAACGATAAATACCAACATTCGATTACTTATCTCCTTAACCAATTTAGCTTAGCCTATGTATTGATGGATTTAAAGATAGAAAGCTTTACCTGCCACTATATTTGTGTGATAACTTGTTATTATAATAGGAAATATTAACACAGACTGTACATTCGCCCGATAATTTCATGTAAAGCGTGGTTCCCAAAACTAAGATTTGTTATTATAGAGAAATGTGACATCTCGCCACTATTCTTACAATCAGAGAGTAATCTATGAAAAAAATCACTACTTTAAGCATTAGCGCCCTTGCTAGTGCTATGTTGTTAATGACAGGCTGTAGCACCAATAACGGCAGTCAAGAAACAGCTGCTCAAAGCGTTTCTATCACTGAACAGAGCTCAGCAAGTGAAAAAGTGGGCTATAGCTTAGGATTTATGATGGCAGAAGGCAATAAAGAAGCTGTCAAAGATTTGAACTTGGATACTTTTGAAAAAGGTTTCCGTGATGGTTACGAAGGCAATGATTCAGCATTGACCCAAGAGCAAATGCAAGAAGTATTGATGACGTATCAAAAAGAGCAAGAAGAACAGTTCGCAAAAGACATGCAAACCAAAGCGACAGAAAATAAAACCGCTGGCACAGCATTCCTAGCAGAAAATGCGAAAAAAGAGGGCGTGAAACAAACGGATTCTGGCCTACAATATAAAGTATTGAAAGAAGGTACAGGTAAATCGCCAAAAGCAACTGACGTGGTGGAAGTGAACTACGAAGGTAAATTGATCGATGGTACCGTATTTGACAGCTCTTATGAGCGTGGTGAGCCAATTGAGTTTCCACTGAACCAAGTAATCGCTGGCTGGACGGAAGGTCTACAGTTGATGAAAGAAGGCGGCAAGTACGAGTTCTATATCCCATCAGACATCGCCTATGGCGAAGCGGGTAACGCTGGTATCGAGCCAAACAGCACGCTTATCTTTACGGTTGAGCTATTAAAAGTAAAGTAATGCGCGGTTGAAGCATTAGTATACAAAAAAGCCTTCATAGACATTATGAAGGCTTTTTTGTGAGCAAAGGTTTTTATATCAGTTTAACTATAAATTATAGGTTTTTTTGAAAGACTTTAGAGTTGCGACCATTGTGGTACTTCTCCAGACGTGCTGCTGGCAAGACACTTGCCTCAACTTCCGCAAAGCCTTGCTCCACGAACCAATGCGCGGTACGAGTCGTCAATACAAACAGCTTGTATAAACCATGGCTGCGCGCTTGCTGCTCTAAAAATGCCAGCAAGTCAGCGCCGCGGCTACCATTGCGATATTCAGGACGTACGGCAACGCAAGCGATTTCTGCAGATTCTGCATCTAACGTATGCAGCGCTGCACAACCCAAAATCATCCCATCGCGTTCGATGACACTATAATTATCAATTTCTTGCTCTAAGCGCTCACGTGAGCGACTGACCAAAATACCTTGTTCTTCTAGCGGTGATAACAGCTCAAGAAGGCCAACCACATCATCGACATTAGCACGGCGAATTTCTTCGTACGGGTCGTGGCTGATTAGCGTACCAGATCCGTCACGAGTGAATAGCTCTTCTAATAGGGCACCGTTTTTGGCATAGGAAATGATATGCGTGCGATGGACACCTTGACGGCAGGCCAAGCTTGCGCAGTTCAAGAAATAATTGATTTCACAGTTCAAATCGCGGTCACGCAAGAAGCGATCGACTTCGTTTGGAATCATCTCATGTAGCAAGCGATCACCATCATTGATACCTGCTTCTTCGCCCAAGAATATCAGCTTATCAGCACCCAATTCTACCGCGGCGCTAAGCGCAACGTCTTCAGCCAGCAAATTGAATACTTCACCCGTCGCAGAATAGCCCATCGAGCCTAATATCACGATATGGTCATGCAATAGATTGTTTTTGATGGCCTCAACGTCAATAGAGCGCACTTCGCCCGTCATCTGATAGTCAATGCCTTCACGAATGCCATAAGGGCGCGCCGTGACAAAGTTGCCTGAGATGGCATCAATACGTGAGCCGTACATGGGCGAATTGGCCAGTCCCATCGACAGCTGTGCTTCGATCTGTAAGCGAATCGCGCCAACCGCTTGCAGGATAGCGGGCATGGCGGCACGCGGCGTGATACGAATGTCTTGATGTAGCGGAGACTCAATATTATCGTCTTTTAGGTTTTTTTCGATCTGCGGTCGCGCGCCGTGTACTAGTACCAGCTTGATACCCAAACTATGGAGCAAGGCAAAGTCATGAATCAGCGTGCTGAAGTTAGGATGATTGACCGCTTCACCGCCAAACATAATCACGAAAGTCTTACCGCGATGCGTATTAATGTATGGGGCAGAGTTACGGAACCAATGAACGTATTCAGGGTTAATCTGTGGCATGGAACTAGTAGTCATAATGGGAGCAGTAGTCGTTAGAATAAGAAAAAGGGCGTAGCAAAAAAATGCCTAACGCTAAAGATTTACCATAGCAAAAAACGCGGTTATGAGCTATCTTTTATTTCAGCTGTGTTGAGGTCTTTTTATTGCCCATTGGTGATATACACAACCTCAACACGGGGTTAATGTACACACAAATGCTTTTTGCTATGCTAAGCGCTATTGCTTTACTGTCAATGAACGAAGATAATCAATAAAAATAATGAATCTGATTCTTTTAATTATTGACTATGTATTAAGACAACTCAGTTTTTGCCATCTGTGCTTTACCGATATATCAATCAGGGATAATGAGAATTATGAAAAAAAGTAACCAATTTGCTAGCCCATTTAGTGCTTGGAGCGGTCACCGCCTATTTCACGTTGTTGCCGGTACGCTCATCGGTGCGATGGTAGTCACGCAGGCATCTGCCATGCTGCCAACACCAGAGCAAGCAGTTGATAGCTCAATGGCAGTTCAGGCCAATACAAATGCGAGCAGCAATTCAAGTGCTCAAGCAGTCAATAGCAAAATCACAGCATCGTTGGTCAGTGTTGATGCCAATGGTCAAGAAGTACTCGTCCCTGTCGATACAAATACTCGTTTGCAATCAGGTAACGTATTAGAGTATCAAGGATACTTTACCAACACTAATGCCGATCGCGTCCGTAAGATGACGGTTACCATGAGTATCCCAGATCAAGTAGAGCTGTTAAATACAGTCGCCCCTGAATTCCCATATGGTAGCGTCGATGGCAATAACTTCGCCCGTATGCCACTACGTACCAAGGTAGACAACCAGCTACAAGATGTCGCACTAAAATATTATAAAGCGGTTCGTTGGGATCTTGAAGGCGTCGGTCTCAATGACACCGTTGCAGTAAAATATCGCGCGCGCGTTAAATAACGCTGAGACCTTTATATTAAAAGTTCGCCAGATATTGATGTTTATTGTTAAAAAAGCACCACCGTTTACAACGGTGGTGCTTTTTTATGTGTTGTGTTCGACGTTGATTGAAATCCGTATTCATTAGTATTCAGATAGAGTTATTTAAAGCGTCGTATATTTGCTAGTAGATTTCTCTCGAATCAGCTGTTTGATGGCGTTGATTTGTGGCGTTGTGGCTTGTGCGCCTGCTTCTATGAGCGCACGACGTTGCCTTGTATCTATTGAGCTGTTACGACCGACATTTGGCGTAATGACAATATCCGCGCGATCTCGTTCGCGGCGTATTGATGAGGAGCGATTGGTAGGGGATACGATATTGGTTTCGAGAAATCCCCAAAAGTCGCTTAATGAGCTGATGGTTAGTGCTCTATTATCAGTGGCGTTATTGTTTTGAGTAGCAGTCACATCAACAGCGATAACAATATCAGCGCCCAAGTCGCGTGCACTATTAACGGGTACGAGGCTGACCACGCCACCGTCAATATATTTTTTACCCACTTTTTCTGGAATACGTGGCGCAATAAAAATATTAGGCACGCTACAGGATGCTTGGACAGCAAGCCCAGCATCGCCAGTGGTCAGCACGGCTTTTTTTAAGGTGTTTTTTTCTGCTGCAATAGCGGCAAAGGCAATTGGAAAGTCTTCTATAACTTGTCCGCGAACTTTTTCATTTATAAAGTTTTTGAGTTTGATGCCTTCGACAAAGCCTTGATTGGACAACGTAAAGTCTGTCAACTGGCTATCGGTGGTGGTCAATGCCAATTGCTCAAGCTGTACCGGCGTGTACCCACTAGCATACAGGCTACCGATTAAGCTGCCGACACTCGTGCCGACGATCAGTGTTGGTTTGATGCCATTCTCTTCCAGTGCCTTTATCACACCCACGTGAGCAAACCCTTTGGCACCGCCGCCACCCAATACCAAGGCGACACTGGGTAACTCCACGATAGGCTCTGGCGTTTGGGGTATTTGAGCAGTGGGTGTTAGGGTACTGCAAGCACTGACGCATAACCCAACTATGGCAAGCATACTAAGACGTAATATACTTAAACCTTGATAAGACGGTCGATACAGAGCAGAGTCTGACATAAAAAACACCTTATAAAATGACCGTAATTTATAAAAACCATGATGCAGAAAAACCATGTTGTAGAAAATAAGACAGCTACTATTCATATGATAGATGTAAACAAGTTGTCTTGAGGGGTTTTGCAGTCATGACGGAATAGCTTAGCATAAGTCATTGACTGTTCAGCTATAATGAGATGAATCGATGTTTATATTTTGCTGTTTTTACGGGTAATTTTATGACAATCTTCCTTAGGTGAGTTATATTTAAAACAGTTGATGACATAGATAAAAATAATAAATAACCTTGTTAGGATCTTTGATGCCAGTATCGGTGAATGTTTCTTCAGCCAATTCAGTAGACCATATAAGGCCTGACTTGCCACTCTCGGCGTTAGATATGCCAGTGACGGCGCTGGCAGGTGTTGGGACAAAGGTAGCTGAGCAGTTGGCACAATTGAATATCAAACGGATATTTGATTTGCTATTGCATTTGCCGCGTGATTATGAAGATCGCAGTCGACTGGTATCAATCGCAGAAGTGGCGCACGGACAGTCGGCTATGATTACCGGACGCGTGGTCCATGTCGATACTAAACGCAGCGGCATGACCGTCACTGTGGACGATGATACAGGCACCATAGCTTTGCGGTTTTTTAAAGTCTATCGTGGTCTTGCGCAGACCATGAATTTGGGGACGCGATTACAGCTGTTTGGTGAAGTCAAAGTCAGTCGTTACGGCAAACAAATACACCATCCTGAATATCAAATTATCACAGATCATATAGCCACGACTGATACGGGTCTACAGCCCATTTATCCTAGTGTGAAAGGCTTGCACCAAAATAAGCTACGCACTTTGATAAAATTGGCATTGCAAACGGTTCGTAGTCAGGGTCTACCGATGACGCTGTTTACGACTGAAGACTTCGCAGTCGTGGCTGACTTACCATTAGTACCTTTTGAGCCAGCCAAATCTGTACTGCTAGAGACAGAATTTCCAGAAGATATTTTTTCGACATTGGCGCGAAGTGTGCCTGATCATGTGATTGGTAATAGTGTGAATAGGCCTACTGCGTCCGTTTACAGCGTCAATAATGATGTTCATAGCGCGGCTGCTCGCATCGCTTATAGCAATGTCTACAACTTAACGATATTTGAAGCGCTAGTACTGCTACATACACCGCCCACCTACACCAACGCAAGCCAGCAATATAAACTGTTGACCCAACTGACTGCGCGTACTCATGCTGCCTGTCAGCGCTTGATTATCGAAGAGTTGACCGCCCATCAGCTTAGCTTACTGTACCGTCGTCAGCAGCTGCATCAGCATAAAGCGCCTAAATGTACGACCCACAGTTCGCTGGCTGATAAGCTATTTGGTGCCTTGCCGTTTGATCTAACAGGTGCACAAAAACGAGTGATGAAAGATATCACGACTGATATGGCAACCTCTATTCCGATGCTGCGACTGGTACAAGGCGATGTGGGCGCTGGCAAGACTTTGGTTGCAGCAGGAGCGGCGGGTTATGCGCTCGATAGTGGTTGGCAGGTAGCAGTCATGGCACCGACTGAGATTTTGGCAGAGCAGCACCTCGTGAACTTTAAACAATGGTTTGAGCCGCTAGGTATCGGTGTTGGTTGGCTCGCGGGTAAGCAAACTGCCAAACAGCGCCGCGAAGCATTGCACGCGGTTGCGGAAAACACGGTCCAAATCGTGGTCGGTACGCATGCATTGTTTCAAGAGCAAGTGCAGTTTGCCAAATTAGGCCTCGTGATCATTGATGAGCAGCATCGATTTGGCGTCGAGCAGCGCATGGCACTGACCAATAAAGGCGTGGCCAATAGTACACCGCATCAGCTGATTATGACGGCAACGCCAATTCCAAGGACACTTGCCATGAGTGTCTATGGTGATATGGATACCTCTATCATTGACGAGTTGCCACCTGGACGTACTCCCATTACTACGGTGACCATTGATCGTAATCGACGCGATGAGGTAATCGAACGCATTGCCGTGAATTGCGAAGCAGGCAGGCAAGCATACTGGGTGTGCTCGTTAGTCGAGGCATCTAGCGTACTCGATGCACAAGCGGCTGAAGCCACGTATGAGGATTTGAATGAGCGCTTAGACATTCGTATTGGCTTGGTACATGGCAAAATGAAATCTGCGGAAAAACAAGCCATCATGCAAGCATTCAAGGCGGGTGATTTAGATTTACTGATTGCCACAACCGTTATCGAGGTGGGGGTTGATGTGCCCAATGCGTCGCTCATGGTCATCGAAAATGCGGAGCGTCTAGGTCTGTCGCAGTTGCATCAATTGCGCGGTCGCGTGGGTCGCGGCTCCACCAAAAGTTACTGTGTACTGTTGTACCAAAAGCCATTATCAGAGACGGGGACAGAGCGTCTCAATGTCCTGCGTGATAGCACCGATGGTTTTGTCATCGCTCAAAAAGACTTAGAGCTGCGTGGGCCGGGTGAACTGCTCGGTAAACGCCAGACAGGTAATATTGGCTACTATTTGGCCGATCTTATCCGTGATGAGCAGTTATTTGCCATTGCGCAGCGTTTGGCGAAGCATTTGATTGCAGATCCTGCGAGAAAAGCAGATGTCAGCCAACTGATTCACCGCTGGATGCCTGAGGCGAGTCGTTATACCAATGCTTAAAAGGGCTATTATTATATACCGTTTGGATATCTAAAACGTTTGACTCAATCAATTGATTGATTAATAATGAGCCATGACAAAATTATCTGAAATTGACTTTGAAACCTCGCTTGATCGAGTCGAATCTGAACCTAATAGTAGCGCCGCCTCCATTTTACGATGCGCCGAAGCGCTATTTTCGGCTAAAGGCTTTAAAGCGGTTACTACTCGAGATATCGCAAAAGCATCTGGCAAGAATATCTCCACCATTCACTTTCACTGGCAAAGCAAACGGTCGCTGTATGAAGCGGTATGTAGAATGCATGCTCGTCAGCTGTTGGCTTTTGTATCTCAAACGGAAGCCGCGATTGCAGATAGCACACTTGAGCCCGCCCAAGCGCTAGAGCAGTGGATCGATAAAACTTTGGATTTACTGATTGAGAATCCAGCGATTGCTAAGCTAGCGTCACAGAATATCTCAGTACAAAATAACCCAGAAATGGTGACTTTGTTTGAACATGACATTCAAGTATTGGCAAGGTTTCAAGGCTATCTGTCCACATTTCTTGGTCCCACTGACGATCACACTAAGCCATTGCGTCTGTTCACCTTGCTTTATTTTACCATCGGTATGTTTACTGACTCGTCACTACAACAAGCCACGCTTGGCGGGTCGGTTTATGAACAACCAGAGTTACAACAACAGCTTAAATCGTTTGCAAAAAATCTCGCAATGAGCTTGCTACAAAAGGATAGCGCACTAACCACTAATTCATAGGCTGTTCTGACTAGTGGCTGTCCAGTGATTGTTTTTGAGTAATGGTTTAAGTGAACGTTTAAGCGCTGCTTTTATTATTATCCGTATTTATAGAGACCGACTATGAGTGACTTTAAAGACCCTGATAATAAGCAAGAACCGACTAGCGGACAGCAAACCAATATTGAGACACCTCAACACGCTGAGCTACCACCGTATCGTCAATCTGATGCCTCATCTAAAAATTCTCTCGCAAAAATGCCACTATGGTTGTTGCCAGCATTGGTTGCGGTGCTTGTGATTGGAGTTGTGCTGGGTAAGTATTGGGGCAGTAGTACAGACGAGTTACAAGAGGAGTCGGTAGCCTCTAGTGGTGTGGCAGGTGGCAATGAAGCTGATAGCGCTGCGAGTACGGAGCAGTCTGTCTTGTCAGTAGAAACCGTTAGCCCAAGCCAAGATGATATCGGTCGCACACTCAGCGCTGATGGCACCATCAACGCCAAAGATATCGCTAATGTCAGTGCAAAAGTCAGTGGTGTGGCCATCGAGCGTGTATTGGTCGAAGAGGGCGACCGCGTGAGAGCGGGGCAGGTGCTCGCCATGTTTGATACTGATGCGATGGAGCAGCAAGTGCTGCAAGCTGAGGCAGATGTGGCAGAGGCAGAAGCCACACTTGCCAACGCCAGTGCTGATGCGGCCCGCGTATTACCACTCATCGATATCGATGCCATCAGTAAACAAGAAGCCGATCGCTACCGTACTTCTGAGGTGCGTGCCCGCGCAGCATTGCAAGCGTCCAAAGCCCGTTTAAGCAATCAGCGCTTGACGCTCGACAATGCCACAGTAGTCGCGCCTGTCAGTGGCATCATCAGTGAAAAAATGATCGAAGTTGGGCAGGTCGCAGGTGGTGATCCATTATTTACGATTATCAAAGGTGGCATATTGGAATGGCGAGCAGAGTTAGATCCGAAGCTGATTGGCGATATCAATATTGGCACACCCGTACGAGTAAGCCTGCCGGGTGATGATAATGTGATGGGGCAAGTGAGCCGTATCGCACCGACGGCAGATAATAATCGCCAAATCACGATTTATGCGAGCCTCGCTACTAATTCAAAAATCCGCGCTGGCATGTATCAGACTGGTGAGTTCCTGCTCGGCAGTGCCAGCACCCAAACGATACCTAATAGCGCTATCGTCAGTAACGATGGCTATGACTATGTGATGCTAGTGACTGATCTGACCACGACAGACGCTAAGTCGATGGGACGTATCAAGCAACAACGAGTGACATTGGGTGAGCGACTTGGCGAAAACGTCGCCGTACTAGAACCATTGCCAAGTGACAGCCATATTGTGAAGCAAGGCGGTAGTTTCTTAAATGATGGAGATTTGGTGCGTATCGTTAATGGTGTGAGCCAAACCAGTACCGCTGTCAATACAGCAGCGCAGGCACAGTCATGAGTCTAAACGTCTCCGCTTACTCGATCAAAAACCCGCTCGTCGCAATTTTGCTATTTGTGCTCCTGACATTGGGCGGCATCTATGGCTTTATGAAAATGAAGGTACAGCAGTTTCCGGATATCGATTTGCCCGCTGTAGTGGTGACGGTGACGCTACCGGGTGCTGCGCCCTCGCAGCTTGAAAACGATATCGCCAAGAAAATTGAAAACAAACTGACCAGTATCGAAGGCGTAAGTCATATTCGCACCACGTTGCAGACTGGTGCGGCGACAATGGCGACCGAGTTTGTGTTAGAAAAAGACATTCAAGAAGCCGTCGACGATGTACGCTCGGCGGTGGGTGAAGTACGCGGCGACCTGCCGGCTGCTGCTAACGATCCTATTATTACCAAAGTATCTACGGCGGGATTCCCAGTGGTCACGTACTCTGTGGCCTCTGACAATATGAGCGTGGAGGATCTGTCATGGTTTGTAGATGACACCATCACAAAACGGCTCTCTGACATCCCCGGCGTTAGTACCGTCAGCCGTGTTGGCGGGCTTCAGCGTGAGATTACCGTTGCCGCTGATCCGATTGCGTTAAGTGGTCTTAAGCTCTCTATCTCTCAGCTCTCGCAACAAATCGCAGGCATCCAGCAAGACAGCTCTGGCGGTGAGGCAGAAGTCGGAAATACGACTCAGACGATCCGTGTGCTTGGCGCGGTGGAGCGGGCCAATGAGCTGAATAATTTGCAGGTGGCGGTGCCTAATGGCGGGACGCAAGCGCTCGGACGGATGGCAAAGATCACCGATGGCGCTGCCGACCCAAGCTCTATTGCTAAGCTTGACGGTAAAACAGTAGTGGCATTTAACATCACTCGCTCGCGCGGTGCCAGTGAAGTCGATGTCATGGCGCTGGTTGATGATGAGCTTGCCAAGCTGACCGCTGATACTGGCAATATCAGTATCGAAAAAGTCTATGATCGAGCGACACCCATTGCTGAGGATTATGAAGCCTCTCTACGGATGTTAATCGAAGGTGGCATTTTAGCGGTCGTCGTCGTATTTTTATTCTTGCGCAATATTCGAGCGACGATCGTTGCCGCTGTCGCTTTACCTTTATCCGTGATTCCTACCTTTTTGGGCATGTATCTCTTTGGCTTTAGCCTCAATATCATCTCGCTATTGGCACTGTCACTGGTCATTGGTGTACTAGTCGATGATGCGATCGTTGAGGTCGAAAACATCATACGACATTTGCGTATGGGCAAGACCCCTTATGAAGCGGCGATGGAAGCGGCTGATGAGATTGGTCTGGCGGTGGTAGCCACGACCTTTACTTTGATTGCGGTGTTTTTGCCGACAGCCTTTATGGGCGGTATCGTTGGACAGTTTTTCCGACAGTTTGGTTGGACGGCAGCATTATCCATTTTTGCCTCACTCATGGTGGCGCGTTTGATCACACCGATGATGGCGGCATACGTTCTTCGACCTGAAAAAAACCATGTCGAAAAACAAAGCGCGATGATGGGGTATTATCTCAAAATAGTCTCGTGGACATTGCGTCACCGCTGGCTCACCATGGGTGCAACGCTGGTATTGTTTGTGGCATCGCTTGGTCTGGTCAAGCTGCTGCCAACCGCCTTTATCCCTGATAACGATATCGATCAAACGCGAGTGGCGATTGAGCTGACGCCCGATGTGGCATTAGCAGATACAGAGCGGGTGGCTGCGCTTGCCAGTGAGCGTATTTTGGCCATGCCTGAGGTGACGAATATCTTTACCTCAGTGGGAGAGGCACAGGCGTCGATGGGTGCGTCGGACGGTGGTGGCGGTAAAGCTGAAAATATTGCGGGCTTGGATATTGTACTAGCCCCACGTGCAGAACGAGGCACTAAGCAAGAGATCGAACGCAAAATTAGCCAGCTCATGACCGAAGTGCCAGGTGCTCGCTTTACGGTTGGACTATCGAGCGGCGGAGAGAGTGGTTATAACTTTTCATTGACCAGTACCAATCCTCAATTGCTCGAACAGACTGCGCAAAAAATCATGACTGAGATACGAGGTTTGCCTAGTGCAGGCGCGGTGACCAGTGATCGCAGTCTGCCACGTCAAGAGCTCACCGTGACGCCTGATAGACTAGCAATGGCTGACAAAGGGGTGACGACTCAAGACATTGCGACCACGTTACGTGTGGCGACCGTTGGCGACTATGAGCAGCGCTTGTCTAAGCTCAATCTTGATACGCGGCAGATTCCTATCGTAGTGCGTCTACCAGATGTTGCCAAGCAAAACGTCAGTCAGTTAGAAGGACTGTACGTGCCGAGTACTATGCCTGCAGGGCAAGGAGTGCGTGTGGGCGAAGTGGCAGCGCTTGATTTTGGTACAGGGCCTGCGCAGATCAGCAGGCTAGATCGAGAGCGTGCGATTAGCATCACAGTGCAACCAGCGGATGGTGAGCTAGGTGATTTGGTGCAAGCGGTCAAATCCGTGCCAACGATGCAGCAATTACCGCCTGCGATTACCATCATTGATCAAGGTCAAGCCGAGAATATGGCGGATCTGTTTAGTGGGTTTATCATTGCGATGTCGGTGGGTGTGGTCTGTATCTTAGGCGTGCTGATCTTACTATTCGGTCGTTTATTGCAGCCATTTACTATTTTGATGGCATTGCCGTTGTCGATAGGCGGTGCGTTTGTGGGTTTGGTGATTACCAATAGCAGTCTGTCGATGCCGTCGATGATTGGCTTTATTATGCTCATGGGTATCGCAACCAAAAACTCAATCCTACTCGTCGATTACGCGCTGATTGCTCAGCGCCGAGGGCTGGCGCGTTTTGAGGCCATTATGGATGCCTGTCGCAAGCGTGCGCGGCCTATCATCATGACCACCATTGCGATGGGTGCAGGGATGTTGCCACTGGTCTTTGGCTGGGGAGATGCTGATCCTACGTTTAGGCGTCCTATGGCGTCCGCCGTATTGGGTGGTTTGGTCACCTCAACGCTACTTAGTCTGGTGGTCATCCCAGTGGTTTATACACTGATGGATGATGTGTCAGGATGGTTTGCCAAATGGCTAGTCCCACATGGTAAACAGCGTGATACAAAGTAGAGAGTCAAATAGCAGTATCAATATAAAGGGCAATGTATGCGGGATACGATCAATGATCAATACACTCTCTATTAGGTCGTATACTCGCCAAACCCGCGGCCATTCTCATGACTTTCATCAGATTGTTTTGCCACTACGAGGCGTGATAAATATTGAAGTGGCAAGCTATCGCGGTAAAGTAACGCCAAGCGAATGTGTCATCGTCAAAGCCAATGAAACACACTATTTTAATGCCGAAGAGAATGCCAAGTTTATCGTTGTGGACACAGACAGTTTGCCATCTCATATTTTGCATTCAGAACACATTGTTTTTTCGATAAGCGCGCCATTGTTATCATTTTTGGCGTTTTCGGAGAGTCAATTAAAGCACCAGATAAATCCTGAGATTGAAGCGTTGATGTTTGCTACCTTCTATAAACTGTTAGCAGAACAAAAGCTGTTTTTTCAATACGATCACAGAATCAGAGAGGTCGTGTTTTATATCACTCATAACCTCTCAAAAACGCTCACCATAGATGTGTTAGCCAATATCGCTTGCTTGAGTCCTACGCAGCTCAAAAAGAATTTTAAGGCGCAAACCGAGCAGACCTTGACCGAGTACATCACCAAACTCAGAATGCAAAAGGCGCAGGCCCTACTACTACATACAGATTCTCCCATCGCTATCGTCGCTGAGCTGGTCGGTTATACCGATGTCAGTGCGTTTAGCCGCCGGTTCTCACAGTATTTCGGGGTTGCACCCTCCACACTAAAACACGTCTAACCAGTCAACAAAACCGTCCAATCTGCAAAGTCTATCATAACCAGCGCTCTATAATAGTATCATTCACGATAACTTTTGAGATGACCGTTATGTTGCAGATTCAATCTGGTTTGAGCGCAGTATTATGTGTGGTAGTCGCCAGTATCCTTTGGGGAACGACAGGGACTGCTTCTGCTTTTATACCTGATGTGAGTCCGTTAGGTATCGGGGCGTTCGCAATGGGCGTAGGCGGTATTTTACTCGTGTTAAATGCCAAAAAACACCTGCTCAGCGATAAAGCAAAACTACTGTCTCAGCCTAAAGTTTTACTCATCGGCAGTCTCTGTGTTGCCATCTATCCTCTGGCTTTTTATTCCTCCATGCGGCTCGCGGGTGTTGCTATCGGCACTGTTATTTCCATTGCGAGTGCACCATTCTTTACGGTCATGATGGAGCGTCTGATTAGCAATAAACATATCACTAAACGCTGGCAGGTCAGCTTTGCCTTTGGAGTGATTGGCGTCATCTTGCTAACCTTGGGCAAAACGCAATATGTGGACATAACTGTAGCGTCGAGCAATCGGGTACTGGGCGTATTGCTTGGGTTGGTTGCTGGTCTGACCTACGCTACCTACTCGTGGTCAGCGCGCCAAATGATAGAAAATGGCGTCAATGCCAAATCAGCCATGGCAAGCATGTTTGGTTTGTCAGCCATACTATTGTTGCCATCATTACTATTGACGGGTGACAACTTATTTTTAGACGTTAAACACATCAGTGTTGCGCTATATATGGCCATTGCCCCCATGTTTTTGGGTTATCTACTTTTTGGTCAAGCATTAAAAGTGATTGAAGCGAGCCGAGCGACACTTATTACATTACTAGAGCCTATCGTGGCGACCATACTCGCCATCCTTATCATCGGCGAGACATTCTCTCCCATCGGTTGGCTCGGGATGGGACTGATGGTGATCTGTCTGTCATTGCAAGTCATTAAAGTGCCAAAGCAAAAAGTATATCCAGACAATCACAGGCTACCTATTAGCTAAATAGGCAGATTGGGCTTGATAAGCGTTGACACTGAGGATACATCAGCGATTAAGTATGGGTCTTTGTATTAGCCTAGTCCTAATTTGTTACATAGGGTGGTGCGCTCAAACGACTCTTTGCTATAGTCGCTTTAGTTGAATACAACAAAGAAAATTTCTATCAATTGAATGAACTCACTATATCAATAACTCAATAATGATTCAGATATAGACCACACCCAATATAGCAAAAATAAGGAATGACTATGATTAATGCATATGCAGCAAAAGAGAAAGGTGGCAAGTTTGAACCTTATGAGTACGATCCAGGCACATTAGGCGATCACGAAGTAGAAATCGAAGTGCATAGCTGCGGTATCTGCCACAGTGATCTGTCAATGTGGCAAAACGAATGGGGTATGACCGAGTATCCGTTTGTGGGTGGTCATGAAGTTGCTGGCAAAGTCCTAGCAAAGGGCAAACACGTCAAGCATCTGGAGCTAGGCGATAAAGTTGGACTTGGTTGGCATAAAGGGTATTGCAACGTTTGCGATTTATGTATCGATGGCGATCATAATCTGTGTCCTGAGCAAGAAGGAACCATCATTGGCAACCACGGCGGCTTTGCAGATAAAGTACGTGCAAAAGACACCAGTGTTATAAAAGTCCCTGAAGGCCTAGATTTTAATGCGGTAGGACCACTGCTGTGTGGCGGCGTCACGGTGTTTAACCCACTGATACAATACGATATCACACCAACCTCTAGAGTAGCCGTGATTGGTATCGGCGGCTTAGGTCATCTTGCGTTACAGTTTGCCAATGCATGGGGCTGTGAAGTGACAGCGTTTACTAGTGAGTCGAAATTGGAAGAAGCAAAAAAGATGGGTGCTCATCATTCGCTGAATTCAAGAGAAGACAGCGAAATCGAAAAAGCCGCAGGTTCTTTTGATTTAATCATCTCAACCGTGAACGTCGATATGAATTGGGATCTGGTCGTCCAGACGTTGAAGCCAAAGGGCAAACTACACTTTGTTGGTATACTAGAAGCACCGCTAGAGATATCGGCCGCACCCATGATTATGGCGCAAAAAAGTCTATCAGGCTCACCCGTTGGCTCACCGTCTACGCTGCGAAAAATGTTAGATTTTGCGGCGCGACATAATATCCAGCCAGTAACTGAAACCTATAAAATGTCTGAGATTAACGAAGCGTTTGAGCGCTTAGAAAGCGGCAATGCTCGCTATAGAGTGGTGTTAGAAAGAGAATAAAAATTGCTAAAAGCTACTAACCTCCAAAGGTAGCTAGTTTTTATTATAGTAGCGACAGGTCATTTTATAGATGGCGTATCGCTACTATTTTTTTGTCTGATATAAATTTTTGAGGCTATTTTTCTTGTTCTATCTTAATTTTTTATAAAGCTTGCGGCAGGTTATGGCGTTTCATTCATCGTTTCTTAGTTGACCTGCCAATATAGCGGCTCGCCATAAACCTCAGCGAAATAATCAATCAAGGCTCTCACATTCAACGAGATGTGACGCGTATTCGGATAGATAGCCGCGATATGCTGAGGCGTCGTCTTGATAGCGGCCTCGTAGTCAGGCAGCAGCTTCATCAATTTACCACTCTTTAAATGATCACCGATTAACCAATCAGGAAACAGCACAATTCCCATTCCTTTGAGCGCTGATACGAGCAACGACTCTGCATTGTTTGACATAAGCAATGCAGGGGCGGCAAATGGTGTCCAGTTTTCATCATTTTTCTTGAAAAACCAGCGATTGGGTCCTGAAGAGCCCTTATAAACCAAGCATTTATGATGAGCCAAGTCGGATGGCGCTTGTAGGGTGACGTGCTTATTTATATATTCTGGAGCGGCCGCAAGGTGATAGGTTTGCTCACCGAAAATACGCGCATGAAAGGACGAATCATTCAATGTGCCAATCCGAAAAATAACGTCAGTTGCATAATGATGAGGATCCACAAAATCATCGGTGAGCGTTAAGTCTATTTGTAATTTGGGATAGCGATTACTGAATGCTGGTATCCAAGGTGCGATGTGCCGTTGACCAAAAAACACTGGGGCGTTAATTCTTAATAACCCACCCGGTTCTAATGTCCTGTCTTGCAACTCCTTCTGCGCCGCATTCATGCTCTCGGTCATCGCATGCGCGTAGCTCATAAACACGCGTCCCGCCTCAGTAGGAATAACGGCGCGTGTATTACGATAAAAAAGCTGCTGCCCTAGCGAGTCCTCTAGCTGCTTGATAATACGAGACACTTTTGAGGCAGACACTCCTTCTTTTCGTGCCACGACAGAGAAACTCTGGGCATTAAAGACGCTGATAAAAAACAGTAGGGTTTTTATGCTGATGTTGTCGACGTTATTCATCTGTGCAACTTATGCAAAAGTCATTTCTACATTATAGCGTTTTTCGTGGGTATAGGCTGCGGTAAACTACGCGGCATTGCTCATTGAGGATTGTTTTATGCAGATTTTATTAATACTGGTGGTGGTTTTAGGCGGTATGGGTTTGTCGGTCGAGGCCGGACTGCTTGGGCCGCTGGGCAGTCAAGTGGGTGAGTTATGGGCGACGCTCAGTATTTTTGGCGTTGGGGCGGCCTTGACGTTTTTTTTGATGCTGTTTTTTAGTCCGCGAGAGAGCCCGTCATTTTTCTCACAGCCTCCGTTGCTACTGATTGGTGGCGTTTTGGGACCTGTCTATGTGGTAGTGTTAACGGTGGTCACACCAGTTATTGGTATTGCACTGACGATGATTGGCATACTTGCAGGTCAGGTCTTTCAGAGCTTGATCATTGACCACTATGGGCTGTTTGAAACCGAGGAGCGCAAAATAGATATTAAAAGAGTAATTGCGTTAGGTTTCATCATTGCAGCACTTATTTTTATGGCAAAGGGGTAGACCACATGATGCTTATTTTAATGATTGTACTAGCGATAATTGGTGGTGCGACCTTGAGCGTACAAGCGGCATTGAATGGTCGGTTGGGTAGCAATGTTGGCGTGTTCAAAAGTGCGTTTTTGACGTTCTCTGTTGGTGCTGTGGTGACAGCGTTGCTTATTTTCTTCTTCGAGCCAAATCACGCGGTTACGTTGATGGATGTACCAAAATGGCAGCTGCTTGGCGCATTGTGTGGCGTGCCTTATATCGTCATCATGGTAGTTGCGGTACAGCGTATTGGTACAGCTGTGGCTACGGTGGCGGTTATCTTTGGTCAGCTGAGCATGAGTGTGCTCATTGATAACTTTGGTTGGCTCGGTAATGAAGCGATAAGCCTGTCGGGCAGTCGCATCAGTGCGTTGGTGTGCTTGGCGATTGCGCTGTACTTTATTTATTCGAGTAATAAGCCTAAGCCTAAAGTGATCAGTTAAGTTCGTTTTACACGCTCTTAGAAGCATAAAGATTTGAAAGCCCAAAACCCCTGCTACTCAATTCAGTGTAGTAGGGGTTATGTATTTTAATAACTAGGACAATACTTTATCACTCGTCTACAAAGTCTAGTTATACGTCAATTATCTGTCCTATTTAATGACCAAAGCCCTCATTTCTCACTACTTATTTCTTACTCCTTTATATACTCAAATCCTCTTTCGTCCAGTAGTCAGAACTGTGGCTACTCAGCTACTTTGCCTTTCAAACTGTCAATATGATGAATTTCATTCATCTTATATTAAAATAGTATCGTTTTTATTCACGTTATCATTTGAGTATGATTCATCCATACCGACATTTTGTTCTATTTGATATTAAGGTAGTGAATCGCCATGACTAAAGAATTTAGCTGTTCCATTAAGAGCATTCGTTTCGATGAAAACTATCAGCCTGCTGACAGCACGCGTCTGACGACGAACTTTGCCAATCTGGCACGCGGCGAGCAGCGTGAGGATAATCTACGCAAAACATTGACGATGATCAACAATCGCTTCAACGCGCTGGCGCATTGGGACAATCCAAATGCCGACCGTTATTCTGTCGAAGTCGACATCATCTCTGTAGACATGGATATTGCGGGCAATGGCGATGCTTTCCCTGTTATCGAAACGCTAAAAACGACGATCATCGATCACAAAGAAAACAAACGCATCGATGGCATGATTGGCAATAGCTTCTCATCTTACGTGCGTGATTATGATTTTAGTGTCGTACTTCCTGAGCACCGCGACCAGCAGTCAGACTCGCTCACGCCCGCAAATTTTGGCGAGCTACATGGCAAACTGTTTCAATACTTACTGAATTCAGAAGCTTATAAAGCCAATTTTGATAAAAAACCAGTCATCTGCTTGAGTGTCTCAACCAGCAAGACCTATTACCGTACTACCAATCAGCATCCGGTATTGGGTATTGAGTACCAGCAAGACGAGTACTCGTTAACCGACGACTATTTTCACAAAATGGGCTTAACCGTACGCTACTTTAAGCCTGAGGGTAGCGCCGCGCCTCTAGCGTTTTATTTTGCGGGTGATTTGACCAGTGACTATACCGATCTTGAGCTCATCAGTGCAATCAGCACCATGGAGACCTTTCAAAAAATCTACCGTCCTGAGATTTACAACGCCAACTCAAGCGCGGGTCAGGTTTATCAGCCCAGCTTGAACTACCAAGACTATTCATTGACGCAAGTGGTCTATGATCGTGTCGAGCGCAGCCAAATGGCGGTCAAGCAAGGTAAATTTACCGAAACGCATTTTATCAAGCCTTACCAAGATATTCTTGATGCATGGGCGGCCAATTACGCTGTAAACAAGAACGTCGCTTAAAAAATCCAAATATAAAAGCGCACGCTACAACACCTAAAATAGAGAACACCTGAAATAGAGAAGACAATACGACATGACTTTATTATTACCAACATCGACCGCTGGCAGCTTACCAAAACCCTCTTGGCTGGCAGAACCTGAGAAAATTTGGTCGCCGTGGCAGCTCGATGGTGAAGAATTGCTTCAGGCAAAACAAGATGCGCTGCTGGTATCGCTACAAGAGCAAGTGCGAGCAGGCGTGGATATTGTCAGTGATGGCGAGCAAACCCGTCAGCACTTTGTCACTACCTTTATTGAGCATTTGGACGGCGTGGATTTTAACCAGCGCGAAACCGTGCGTATCCGCAACCGCTACGATGCCAGCGTACCATCCGTAGTCGGTGCCGTGAGTCGCCAAAAGCCTGTGTTCGTCGAAGATGCTAAGTTTTTACGTCAGCACACCGACAAGCCAATCAAGTGGGCACTGCCTGGGCCGATGACTATGATTGATACGCTGTATGACGATCATTATAAGAGCCGCGAAAAGCTGGCGTGGGAGTTTGCCACCATTCTTAACCAAGAAGCCAAAGAATTGGAAGCAGCGGGTGTGGATATTATTCAGTTCGATGAACCTGCATTCAATGTGTTCTTCGATGATGTCAACGACTGGGGTATCGCTACGTTAGAGCGCGCGATCGAGGGATTAAAGTGCGAAACGGCGGTACATATTTGCTACGGCTATGGCATCAAAGCCAATAACGATTGGAAAAAGACGCTGGGTTCAGAATGGCGTCAGTATGAAAAAGCCTTCCCTAAACTACAGCAGTCAAAAGTTGATATTGTGTCGCTTGAGTGTCAGAACTCGCGCGTACCGATGGACTTGATTGAACTGATTCGTGGTAAAAAAGTGATGGTCGGTGCGATTGATGTGGCGACCAATGACATTGAGACGCCTGAAGCAGTTGCTGATACGTTGCGTAAAGCATTGCAGTTCGTCGATGCCGACAAACTATATCCCTCGACCAACTGTGGCATGGCACCGTTGTCGCGCCAAGTGGCAAAAGGTAAATTGCAAGCACTGAGTGCAGGCGCAGATATCGTTCGTCAAGAGCTGGCAGGTTAAGCGGACGATTAGTAGTAATCCAAATTTGAGGTGTGAGTGATGAGTGAAGCAAGCAGTTTTAGAGACGCCATGTCATTACTGACGACGGCGGTCAATGTGGTCACGACTGCAGGCGATGCGGGCATACACGGGTTCACTGCCTCGGCGGTGTGCAGTGTCAGCGACAATCCACCGACCTTGCTGGTGTGTATGAATCAAGCCTCGCGCTCGCACACGCCTTTTGTGGACAATAAAGTCTTGACCGTCAACGTACTTGGCGCACACCATGAGCACCTATCTAATGTCTTTGCCTCAAAGCTTGAGTCAGATGAGCGCTTTACCCATGGCGCGTGGCATACCTTGGCAACGGGAGCGCCTGTGCTAGACGATGCACTCGTCAGCTTCGATTGTGAGATTGAGCAAGTGCAAGCCGTGGGTACGCATAGTGTATTCATGTGCCGTGTGGTTGCCATCAAGCATTCTGAGCGAGCGGGTGAGCCAGACGAGAGTTTGGTCTATTTTAATCGTCGCTATCATTCGGTTGGTCAAGTCTGTCAAATTGATATGGCTTAACCTCATCCTTCCATCATCCAACCAAAAGTAACGATTCTGTGGAACTTATCATTTTTTTAATCATTGGAGCGCTGGCAGGGTTTGCAGCCGGTCTGTTTGGGGTGGGCGGTGGCACTATCATCGTACCGCTATTATTTATCGTTTTTACTCAGATGGATTATAGTCCCGATAACGTTATGCATCTGGCGCTAGGCACCTCGCTTGCCACCATCATCGTCACCTCCATCAGCTCGCTCATGGCGCACAATAAAAAAGGCGCGGTCATGTGGCCTGTTTTTAAAAATCTCATACCAGGTATGGCGATCGGCTGTTTTTTTGGGGCAGGAATTGCAGGCGCGATCTCAGGCGGTCATCTACAAATCATCGTGGGTACCTTTTTGCTGTGGGTCGCTTTTAACATGTTTACGGGTGGCAAAAAACGGGTAGTAGGCAAAGAGGCTGGTAGCGGCACTACTCATATGAGTACTACTAATGGTGTACTACCGTCAAGGTCTAAGCAACTGGCAGCAGGCGCGGGTATTGGTGTTGCTTCAGCGATTTTTGGTATTGGTGGCGGCAGTTTAACGGTGCCATATCTCACCCGCTACAATGTAGTGATGCAAAAGGCCGTGGGCACGTCCGCGGCTTGCGGTCTGCCGATTGCGATTGCTGGCGCGCTTGGCTTTATGGTGTTTGGGATGCAGGAGCACGTCAATATTCCCAACGCGATTGGCTTTGTACATATTTATGCTTTTGTGGGTATCGGTGCCATGAGCTTTTTTACCGCAAAAGTGGGTGCAAAAGTCGCGCACCAATTATCACCAACATTATTAAAAAAATGCTTCGCGGTGCTACTCATGACGGTGAGCTGCTTCTTTTTGTATAAAGGGTTGTTTTGAAAATTTGGATTACTGTGTCTGAAACATGAAGACTAAGAACCATATGATATTGCTTAATATTGAAAATCACGCCTAGTTTAGTAGTCTGGTATAAGTGGTTTTATTGATCTGGTCTATTTTGGGTGGTTTATTAATAAGTGTGACGGCTGAAACAACTGGTTTTACTGGGGTATACTTTATGAAACGAGATTGTAGTTATAGAGAGCTTGGGCTGCCTTTTTATTCTTTAGCGTTAGCGCTCACGCACCTTTTCCATTCCTGCAACGGAACATTATATTCATCAAGCTCACTTTGATCTAAGTCGCTAACTGACTTCATATATAAACCGACCCAACTATTCTCTTCAGGAATATAAGCAAACTCAATTTTGAAACTGCCCTCTTCATTTAGAAAAACTTTAAAATGGGTCCAAGTATCTTTACTAGAAACTGAACATTTCTTCAAATGCTCCATTAACTCACGTAAATCGAAAAAAAGATTAGTTGGTATTTCTATATATCTAGGAATCTGGTTTGTATCACTCAATAGCTGAGAGTATTGATAATCAGGATATACCTGACCTCTAAAAATAATATTGCTATCTTCTGGAGGCATTACTGACCATAACAATTCACCTAGTCTTTGATAAATAACTTGATCATCTGTTTTCATATTATTTTCTTGTAGTAGTATTTTTTAACACTTCGGTAAATGATAGAACATTTTCTATTAAGACGGACACTGATTATTTAATATTAGTAGTTCGATTCCTGTATAGCGCATCAAACACGATCTTATGAGATAAGCGCAAGATTGAGCGAATCTATCCACTACCCAAAGTTAAACGTTAAGAACGGCAAACCCTCGCCATGATATTGAACGTCAAAACAGACATAAAAGGCTTTAGCTAGGTTTTGAGAGATGAAAATGAAAAAAAGTAGCAAGATAGTTCTATTGTCCTTGATAGCTGTGCTATTTTTAGTTCTTGGTGTTGGGCTATATGTTCTTTATCAAGGCTATCTAGTGATTTTACATTCTGTCTAGTAAGTAGCTTTAAGGATAATAAAAGAATGAATCAAGTCAAAAAACCTTCGAGTTAATCACAATAATTATACTCACAAGTACATTGACAGCGATCATCAATATATAAAAAATTTAATATCAATAACTTAGGTTCTGTGTTCAAGTCCTCACTAGGTTACCGAACTGTTAATAGCGGTATTTTGGCTTTTTTTACTGATTATTTTAGACAAGTTTAAGCTTCAGCATTACTGACCCAAGCAAACTCCTCTAAGATGTGCATCCATTGATCGTCCAATCCTGCTTTTAGCAATAATGGCTCACCAGTGACCGGATGGCTGAGCGCCAACGTCTGAGCATGTAAGAGCATGCGCGTACAATCATAATGAGTGCGAAAAAATCGCGTGTGCCGTATATCACCGTGGCTGGTATCACCGATGATATGATGGAATACATGTCTCATGTGCCGACGCAGCTGATGCTTGCGTCCCGTCTCAGGTGTCAAACGTACAAGGCTATAACGGCTAGTGGCGTGCTTTTTTGACACTGCAAATGGCAGCTCAATCTGAGCCAAACTTTGCCAGTGAGTCACCGCCTCTTGAGCGGGTTTGTCCAAGTTGGCAAACTTATCAGCGATGGCGTCGGGCTTAAAGCTAAGCGCATAATCAACCGTCCCTTGCTCTGGCATAAAGCCGCGCACCACGGCCAAATACTGCTTGGTAACCTTACGTCCAGTAAATGCCTCGGTCAAGGTGCGAGCCACGCCTGAGCTTTTGGCAAACAACAACACACCCGATGTCGGCTTGTCTAACCGATGCACGGGAAACACATGACAACCGATCGCATCACGGGTGAGCTGCATGGCAAAGCGCGTCTCGCCTTTATCAAGCCAACTGCGATGTACCAATAGACCAGCTTCTTTATTAATCGCTACCAGATGTTCATCTTCATAGATGATGTCTATTTGGTTCGCGGTGTCGTTTTCAATATCCATGTGTTCAGTGCCTATACTGTAGAGACTATAACCATATAAATGATGGATAGTTTCTTATTTCATTATTCAAAAAAAATCCTTTGCCATCTCGTTGATACAAGATAGCAAAGGATGAATCGTCAAACAATAGTTTGATGGGTAATTTATTAATGAAAATTACTGTCAGCGAGTAATAAAGTATCATACTGATATTTTCGTAAAGTATTGATTTTGCTACTTATAAATTAACACTAAAAATAATAAAGTATCATACTGGATGATAATAATCAGAACTTTAAGTTGCATTTTGGAGTAATAAAGTATCATACTGAGAAAGTACTAATATATACTATATTCAAATCATTTATCTTAGCTGAATAACTAATGTTTTAAGCACTTTTTGGGGTTTTATATCACCTATGTCTATATGGGTTCTATCTTAATTCATCTCATATTCTTTAATCGCTCGTTGAACAATTTTACTATTATCATTCGATAACTTATCAATTCTATATCCCTGCTTAGCTACTTCCGCTCTAACATAAGGCGACTTGTCATCGATCATTACATCTGGCCTATAACCTTGCCTTGCTACAGCTACTCTAACAGCAGTTATTTTGTCTTTATATAATACATCTAGACCATGACCCTGTTCAGCAACAGCTTCTCTCACATAACAAGAGCTGTCTTTTATAAAGCCTGATAAATTATACCCTTGTTCAGCAACTTCTCTACGCACACTATCATCTTTATCATTAGCGAGATAACTTAATCGATAACCCGCATGAGCTACCATTCGCCGAACTTCAGCTTTTGAGGATTTAGACAACTCAACCGTCCCTTTTCGCTGTTCAATTAATACTAATGCCCAATGCACAGCACTCCAGACGTCCTCAGGTAGCTCAGATGCTATTTTGTTCCAGTTTTCAAACTCTCCGTAACTTTCTTTGTTATCTTCCAAGTATTTATCTATAGGCACCCAATCTATTTCAGTTTTAAGATGAACTACTTCGCAAAGCTCTTCTACTGATTCTTTTAGATATCTAATATGACCACTTGACCCATCGCCTAGTAGGAAGTAGTTACCAATTATTCGGAAGTAAACACCACTTTGCTCAAAAAAATCAACTTCTAGCATTATCTCTACCTTATATATTATTAGTTGAATGGAAAAATTAAGAATTATACTAGGACTAACTTAGACCTCAGTAGAAAATCATTTCTACATATTCATATGAATTAGCTTAAATGTCGATAATCTTCAATGGAATTTTTCTTGCCATAAGCGTCTCTTGAGGTACAGCTAAATATTTATCACGAATATGCTCAAAGTAGGGTGTCAAGCTGGGTAAACTTGTTTGAATAGACGACTGTTTCTTACGATTCTCTTTAACGCTCATCTCGATATATTTTTCAGTCTGCATCCAAGGTTTGTTAGGTAGTATATATCCGTGAGCTTTGAGGGTTTTTGACATCGATTCAGCTATTTTCAGACCAGCCAAGTCATAGTCAGCGAAGATATAGCGTTTACAGTCTTTTTGAGCTAAAGCTTTCAATATAGAAGTTATATTTTTATTGTTATGACCTCGATAGGCAAGCACAGTTACTGCGCCAGTCAACCCTTTTACTAGCTTGGCATGCTGCTCATTAAATCTACAAAATGCGTTAAAATTCTCTATGATTATAATGTTATCGATATTCCAATCAATGAGGTCGTTAATTTCCACACCTAAATAGGCATTCTCTTGAGTTTGCTTATGCGTGTAGTTGTTTGATACATTAATAATATGTTCTTCACTACCTAGTAGACGACACTCAAGAAAGCCTTTGGTAGGTGCTTTACTTAATAATTTATCGTTAGTTGTGATGGCTGTGTTATCTACACGGTCTTTACTTTTTAGCTCATTTAAATTGTGTCTGAGTAGGTCTATCCCTGTTTGAGCTTTTACGATCTCTCTAATACGGCCCCAGCCACCCATATTAATGATCACTTTTCCATTTTCTGTGTAGCCAATACTGGGGTCAAAAGATACCAATAATACAAGGATATTATCAGGGCTTCGATAGGTAGCGAATTTCACCCCCAGTATCATCTTCTCCTTCAAGTAATCAAGTTTACCCGCTTTATTCAAGGATTTTTCTAGGTCTACTTCCATATCTGGTCCTTTGATGGCGATTCTTCGTTTCTATTAAACTTTATATATTTAGCATCGATGACATAGCGTGTGTCACAAGTATAAGAAAGGTTTAGTGATTTTAAATAAACTTTATAGTTAAATTGACCTTTAGATTTGATAATCTTGTCGTTGATAAAATCACTCTTTGCTACTTTTAAGAACAAGGCTAAAAAGGCTTTGTAACGTATCTTGCGCTTCAAACCTGCCAAATCCCAGTACTCCCTGACAGATAAGGCCTTAGTAAAAGGCATGTCGCAATTATCTGCCATATACTGCATAACAAGCAATTTTTCAGGGGAGGGTAGTGGTTTCTTATGTTCTCGGTCAAACTCCTCATACTCACCCTTGTATAAATTATCACTCTTGCGTTTGGGCTTTCTAGCGCTAATTTTACTTACCACAGAGAAAAGAAATTCGCTGTCATCTAAAGTTTCAATATTGTGCAAAGTACCAGCCAAAGTCATACCACCAAAAGCTAAGCCTTTATCCACAATATCGTTATACTCAATATCTATCTTTTCAGGAACAAGTTGATTGTTTCTTAAAGCCTTGCGTAATAGCCAAAGCCTCCTGCCTTTCTTATCTTGCTCTTTTTTTAACTTATCAATTAATATCAGTATTTTTTGTAAGTGAACGCCCATTTCAATATTGAATCTAGAAATAGAGTCTGCTAAATACTCATTAAGTATAGCTGCCGCTGGCGTATACTCGCCGTGTAGTTTGCGGAGTTCATCGCGACTTAATATCTCTATTTTTTCGAGTTGAAGTTTGATCTTTTTATTTAAACCCTCGAGAATCTGTCTCTTTACCTTAACGTTTGATGTGTTGTTTAGATCAGAGTTGATGACATACTCAATATCAGCCATCTCACGCCCAAGATATTCAGCGATGGAGATGCAGATATCTCGTATATTAGCCAAATGCAGCATTTCTTCACTTTCATCTTCAAACGAATCTGACTGTATTTGTGCTAAGGCAACCTCATTACTGATCTGATGTTTAGACAGTTCAATATCAGGAGCAATATTTGCATTACGAGACTTTCTATCCAGATTCTTTAAGATTGCTGTAAAGTTTGAGCCTAGGGTAATGTTATTAGGATTGATACTGATAACACCACTGTCTTGTAGTATCTGATACTGTTTATGTTTATCGTTGACCAACTCATAGCAGCCATTAGGGGAGTAGGCTTGATAAATCAAATCAGCTTTATCAGTTATAGCCCTACCAAGTGTTCTGATTATTTCTTCCGATAACCTGAGGCTGACTTTACTCATAACTTAAGCCCTTGCTGCTCAGCAAAAATCTCTTCAGTGGGCTCATCTAATATATTGTCAGCAATATAATCAAATACATCATATATATAGCCGATTTTTCCTGTTGCTCGATAAATCTTTTTATTGGGCTCAACCAACTTCAGTATTTCGTGCTTCTGGAGTCTTTCTAAAAGAGCGGCTACCTTTTCGTCATTGGGCTTTTTAGAAGCGCCTGTGATCTCAGAAACCTCGTTTAGCATACTTGCAAAATGCTTGTTATTATTTGCTTCTAAAACCAGCTCTGTTTGGTTTAGATTTTCACCAACAGTTAATACATTGCCCTCATCGGCTGTTGATAGGCAAGCAATCATTTCTACTATAGGCGCTATGTCATGATAAATTTCATTAAACTGTTTAACCACGGCTCTTCTGTCAGAGTCACTAGGTATATTATTTAAACCAGCATAAACCTCTCCATCACTGAAGGTGACTAGACTGACCCCAAATGGTTGTAGCTGAGACACCATACGATCATAGGCTACTTTATTATCTCTTAGATGCCTATACGCCTCTGGATAACTCACAGAGCATATAAATTTATTGTTCATTAACAATCTGAGTATTTCATGCTCTTTCATTAGGAAAACACTCCAAATTCCTCAAGTTCTGAATCCTGAGTCAACATATACATATCATCCGTTTGAGAGATTGAGTACATATTTCTGGTTTTATTGTGATGGCAGGCAATATTATTAGCGAATAATGGGACAACCTCGTCATCTGGATTCTCAGGAGCAGCGCACATTGCTGATATACCAAGTTTTTGTAGCAAGTTTAATAACTCACGAGTATTTTGCGGATCTAACACGCCAATTTCATCAATAAAGAATTTCAGCTCGACCTCATCGCTCGATGTGGTTGATATAACTGAGAGCAAAGAGATATAAATGATTAGCTGAGCAATACGCATGGTGCCGTTTGACCCCATATCTTTAAATACCTTTGCTCTTTTGGTTTCCTTGATTTCACCGCCGACCTGTTTGATTCTTAGACTGAAACTAAACTGCTCTGACAGTTTGATGTTCATCTGGTTTTGACCAATATAGTCTTGCACGAGTTGTAATTTGGACAGCAGTTCCTGATTAGGCATACGCGTTGTGTCATGGATGTCCTCATTAGCCCATCTTTGATGTGCATCAGTGAAGTCAGCCAAGGTGGAATACCATCTATTTTCTTTGATTCCCGAACTTATAGCTATATGAAGCTCCTCAATGGCTAAAGCTTCTAGTTTTTCACAAACCTCTTTGCATTTAGTATTAATACGCTTCGAAAAATTACTCAAGCTATTATGAGCATCATCTAGCTTTGATTTAAATTCTCTAACTTGGTGAGCGGTGACTCGATACTGGCCAATGAGTGTATCTTTTTTAATTTCATGCTCATTGTGTAGGTAGTCGCTAAACTTTTTAGCTTGTATGTACCAGTTTTCCTGATCAGGTATACTGAGTAAGATACTGTCAGACATTAAGCTCTCAAACATAGACCCATTGGCGGTAAAGGGCTTTCTTATGGCCTTTAGTGCATAAATACCTTTTTCCATATTCTTTTTAGTGTCGCGAACCAAAGATTTGGCATCGTTCAAGACTGCTAAGCTTGCATTATGCAAGTCTTGCAAAGAATGTCCCGTATATTTAGGCTGCAAGGTATGATCCACAACCAAAGCTTTATCAAAAGCGTTATTGGCATTGCCTAGACTTTCTTTAATGCTTATTAGGTCGATTTGTGCTCTATCAATTCGACCATTAATATCCTTGGCTCTCTCATCAAGGGATTTGACATCTTCCTGCTTAGATATCAGAGCTTTATCAAAAGCCGCTTGTTTATCTACTAGCTCAATTGATAGACCATTGCGTTTTTCAAACAGCATAGGTAAATCTCGATATTCTTCATCAATAAACTCGTAATAGTGCTTAACGCGTATTTTGGCTTTTTCAGCAACATCTAACTTTGTGGATAGGTGCTGCACTTTGGCTATAGTTTGGGCTATAACGTTATCATCGTAGCCATTTTCATCAATAGCCCTATCATGACGCTCTTGAGACTGATCAGCTTCAAGCTTCAAGCCTTCAATTTCTTCAACGTATTGTTGCTCTACCACCTGTTCTCTTTTTTTCTTATCTTCTTCTAGTTGTTCAATAGCCAATTTGTGACGGCTTACTATCTCCTGCTCAGAGATGTTCATCTGGGTATCAACAGTTTCGGAAGCTGATATTTGGTTATTAATTTGGTTATTAATTTCGTTTAATTGGTTCTCAATCTTACTCTTAGCTTCTTCAATTTCGTTTTCAGCTCTTATTTCTAGCTGTTTTTGCGTCGCTTGTTTATTTTCGATATCTTTTTCAGTGTTAACCACATTGGTATTTGCCTTATAGACATCCTCATTGGCTTTTTTCTTAGTAATCTTGGCTTGATGAATTGTTTTTTCGAGTGATGAGATATTAGTTCTACGTTCTAATATCTCATCCTCTAACACAAGTCTGTGCTCAGTAATACTTTCAAGGGTAAGTAGTTTTTTAGGATTATTAGTAGTGTCTATTTTTGATGTATCAAGATACAGCCCATACAGAGTCTCGTTGTCTAATTCTTTAGGTGCAAGCCACTGTGGTGATAGGTCAGAGCGGTTGAATAGGGATGGGTCGATACTTTTTCGTATCTGATTTATCAAAGGCGAAAGTACTTCATCGGCTTCATTTCTCAATAGGAAACTGAGTAATGTGTCATCTTTGAGCAAAGCATATAGGTCATCAATATCAGAGGTCTTATCAGCGATATCGTTTAATAAGCGTTCATGCTCTCTTTGTAGTTTTTCATACTCCTTACTGGTCTCATCTAGATATTTTTCAGCTGTTCTTTGATTTTTTATGTCCTGATTAAGTTGAGTTTTAGCATTGTCTAAATTGAGCTTTAAGCTCTCCATTTCCTTGGCAAGCTCGAGGCTACATTTAATATTTTTTAACTCTGATTCCAGGTTATTCTTATCGATAATAAGCTGGGTATGTTTTTCCTTGATGGCACTAGACTTGATTTCGTACTCTTTTTTAATAAGGCTAAGCTTAGCAACCTTATCATCACCTAGGTTTGAAAGAGACTCGTAGTAACCCGTTTTAATCTGCTGTAGCATTAACGCTTGTTGAGAAACTAAACCATTTTTTTTAGACTCTATTTGCTTTAAGTCTTTAGCAAGTTGCTCTTTGATGTTTTCGATGATTTTAGTAGCATCCATCTCGTCTTTGCGTAGAGTTTTGAGTCGCTCATTCTCGTGCTTTATTTGCTCTTCAAGTGACGGGATCTCTCTAATCATATTTTGTAATATGGCCAATGGTTGATGATGCCCAGGTACACCCTCTTCAAAATCTCGTTTCGCTCTTTTAAGCTTTATTATCTTAGAGCTCAGATCATCTACTTCATTCTGCAATTGGCCTTTTTCTTTATCCCAAGCAATTTTAATCTGGGTAATTGCTTGCTCTATAGCTTCAACTTTTAATTTGAGATCATCTTCAATGGTTTTATTTTCTACAATCTTTATATCAAAGGCTTTGACTAAGCCTCTGAGCGTCTTAACTGTTATCGATAGGGTATTTTGATTAGAAGCATTTTGCTCAACATATTGGCCTAGTTCGTTAAACTTACTTCTAAGTTGCTCAACCTCATTCCATGAGTTACGATCTGAAAGCCACTTATTGGTATCAACCCCTTGTGAGTCTATAGAAATCTCATTATTCTGAACTTTATTTTCTGTCTTCATTGCTTCAACCAAAAACTCACATATTTGATCAAACTCAATTTTACTTTTTAGAATATTGCTAGCGATTAAGGAAAACCCGTAGAAACTACCTCTACCGACAGCCAGTGAGTAATCAGGACGAAGCTCATTGATGGTTTGTAGAGCCTTGGATGAACGAATAGAGGCTTTTAAGCGCCTATTAGGACAATTAGATATGATGGCCTCGTAAGCCAGTTGCTTGATATTATTTGAGACGTTAAAACCTTGAGATTCGATTGTGCTTTTAACTTCTTCAAACTGCCTAAACCTTCGCTGATTGGTAGCATCTTTTGTGACAAACCAGGTTTCATTGTATCCAGCATTGATAAAGTTGAAAATTTGTTGCCCCTCACTGCTCCGCCTGAGGATCACGCATTTTTTTTCGCCCTGTCTTCTGTATTCATAAACCAAGTAGCTGTCATCATAAGGAATATAAAAGTCAATAAAGCTTTTAACCGCTTCATTCTTTTTAGAAACCTCACTCAATCTAGTGCCAAAAAAAGGAATGACTGCTCCCATCAGGGTGGTTTTGCCTGCGCTATTGCGCCCCGTAATGATTGTGTTATCACCAACTTCAATGAGGTGGCTTTGACCTTTAGGGTAACTGTTGATTAATGCGACACGTAGAAGCTTATTGATATCTTTTATAACTGGTTTCGTATTGTCTTCGTTTGCTATGCCTAAGGCTTCATCCGTTTTCAGCATCTTTAATCCTTTCTATGATATATAAAACCAAGTTTTAAATTCTTGAGTTATTTCAGTCTACTTCATTTCACTTTTATTATGAGTGACCATAATCATATCAATATTATCGTATTATTAAGTGCTTTAGGCATCAGCTCTTATTAATAACTCAACAATATACGACAACTGTTGTCGCCTTACTTTCTAGTTTATTATTAGAGTTATTAAAAAAGCCAAATACACTTAGTATTTGGCCTTAGTATAAGTTCCTCATACTAGATTTGGTTCTTTGTGTTTTACACTACTTCAAATCATTGATTGTGATTGAGTAGTTAGTACTTTGAGCGCTTCCTAGAGTGGCATAACCCACTTGTTCAATAGCCTGCTGCGGTTTGTAAGGGTTAAACAGCTCATCGAGAGTGTAATGAAAACCGCAATCCTCTATCCCAAACACGTAATCAAAAAATACCTTTGCCATAGCAGACTGGGGGTGACTAGCGTCACGATAAGACTTGTTAGGATACCAACTACCACTAGATATCTTACTGAAAACCCGTTCGATATTACCTGAAATAGAGTTTGATGCATGCTTTCTAGTAATATTCGGTTTTTGCACGAAGGCAGCAGCACTTTCAACCGCTTTATAGATTATATAGTGCATAACAGATACAGAACATTCAGCTAAACAAACTCTAAGTAAGCTTACGAGCTTGTCACCAATAGACGGTGCCAAGTCATTTATCTTTGACCTAGTAATTAAGTAGCTCAAACATTCTCCTAGCTGTATTTGCTGGCACCAACTTTCAAACTGAGGATTAGCTACTAAGGAACTGATATTCTTCTTAGATTTAGCATCCAACATTGCTTTAGTGAGATCGTCATTACCATAAGCAAACTCAAAATTTACCTGATGATAATCAATTTCTAGTGCTCGTTTACTATTAACATTAACGTAGTCATAGCTCTCTTCAGGAGCTAATAGGAGTAGGTTCAATTTGAAAAGATGATGGAGTATATGTTCATCCAACCCAAAGAATGGTGACAAAGCTAATGATAGATTATTACGTAGAGAGATCGTTGTTTTTAGATTTTCTGTTCCTAGGCTGTCTATAGTGGCAGCAAGTAAAAGCCTATCTACTTCATTAAGATCAGTTACTGACGGGACCTCAGCTAATTGAATGCCTCTATAGTTATTAATATGTTCGAGAGTTGCTTGTCTTTGCTCTTCTTTTAAACGCTCTTGCTCAAGACAGTACTTTAGATGTTCTTGCTCTCTTCTTTCTAGAAAAACGTTCCAACACTCGTCACATTGCCAACTATCAGGTTTTAAGTGAACCAGCTGTGAACGAGTATGGCAAACCTTAGGTTTACCGCAGTCTACACACTGGCAATCTAGTACGATTAGGTGAGCATTTGCCTTAACGATATTAGGTATATCTTGATGCTTAGAGCCAAACTCTTGACCTATCTCTCTACAGGTATATATAAAACCACTTCTTTTACCGCCTTCTCTTAGCCAGTACCTCTCACAGATAAGCTTATTAGTTTCTGTAATATCTGACTGATACTCTAATTTAGTTTTCATACTTATCTCTCAATACCGACTATATCCCGTGGATATTATAGCTGACCACTGTGAGTATTGCTATTTTTAGCAGTGGTTAATGAGATGACGACAGATGAGCGCATGATAGCTTTTGGAAAGCGTGTTCGTGAGGTACGAAGAAATAAAGGAATATCTCAGGAAAAACTGGCTGAACTAGCAGGAATCGATAGAAGCTATATGGGAAATATTGAGCGTGGTGAGAAGAACATCACGCTCAAAAAGGTCTATGAGATCTGTGAGGCTTTAGGAGTTGACATAAATGATCTAGTTTAATAGTCCGAGATCATCCTAGTTATCGTCATTTTCAACATTATTTACTAACTGCTGCCAATCATCGGTAATTTGCTTCCAATCAACATCTCTTTGTATGTCTTCACCTTTAGAATTTTTACCTGTCCATACGTCCCAATAATCTGGATCATTTGATTTTGGGCGATGACCTTCTGGTAAATGATTCATTTCAACTAAAACTGGTAGCTCAGAAGCCCATCCTAGCAAAAACGCATTTCTTGAAGGCAACCCTGGTAAATCTCGCAACAAACCTCTTAAGTTATCAGGAACAAGCTTGTGTACCAATTCTTGATCTCTTTCATTACTTATTCGGTGTAAGAGAAAACTATTACATTGAGATAATACAGTAGGGGATAGTTCGCTTGGTCTCTGTGATGACAAAACCATGCCTAGCCCAAACTTTCGTCCCTCACGAGCGATCTTTTCAAACACCTTGCAACATACTTCCGCAGAGCCATGATACTCATTATCATCTTTGTAACGTTTGACGAATGTATGCGCCTCTTCCATGACTAACACTGTCGGTAGTGTTTTTCCGTCATTTAGTTTGCGATATCTCTGTAAAGACTCTAACGTTATCCGAGCAATAACAGCCGTTAAAACATGAATAATATCAGCAGGCACTAAGGATAAGTCTATAACCGTCACTGAACCGTTTGAGGCTTTGTTATCTCCGATGTATTTCTCTAGCCATTCATGCAGTTCTATATTCGAATCGCTCGAAATAGACTTCATTCGAGTATCCGAAAGAATTGAACGTACTCTCATTAGTAGAGTCTCAACATGATCTGTTACTTTCAAAAGCTCAGCATTTGCCTCAAGACTTTTGATAAGCTGATTACCCTCAAACTTTCTAGGGATATCCGCATCTATTGGTAAAACGTCAGTATCTTGTCCTCCAAAGCTTGAATGTGCTTTTTTTAGAAACCCATAAAACTCAATTATTTCGGGTCTAGTAAACTGCCATATTGGATAATTTCCACTTCTAGATTGCTCAAAACTATTAATTTTAATAATTACTTCATTTAAAGACTCACTTTGCTCTTCACTAAATTCATTAAGAGGGCTTAAGCCGTCCCTCCATTTCTTGATCATCTCAAGAAAATTCTTTGGATATGGAAACTTTGTATAAGGTCCACTAGAGTGCATCTCTATATGTGTGATATTTAACAAAATCTTTAAATGTCTACGCATTTCCTGACTAGTAGTTAAACCTTCTTGGAAAACACCCTCTCGGACATTTCGTAGGGATTGTATTAAAGTTGGACGCTGTGTCTTTGCACTCGCTTGAGTAAATGCACACCATTCGGCACTATTCCAGAACCACAATGGTACTTCTAAAGCCTCTGACGTATTTTCTTCTATGCTGCTTTCAGTAGAGTCTGATATAGAAGCGTCAACTTTAAAAATCTTAGCTGTGGTCAAGTCCTCGAAGGTTTTTGCATACTCACCATTAGGATCTAATACAATAAACCTTGCATTAGGTTCACCACCGTCAGTCCTAGCCTTTTTAGCAGCATCAAGTGACCAGCGAATTAAACCAGCTACAGAACAAGACTTACCACTGCCTGTATTACCTAACACCGCTAAATGTCTACCAAACAATCTATCAGGATCAATCATTACTTTCGCATCATTAGCTAGAGGGCTTGTACCTATCAAAACTCGTCTATTTGCTCCTGATTCAATGATGTCTCTGAGCTGGCTTTTGGTAGGCAGCAGTACAGGCACACCAACACTTGGATAACCTTTTACACCACGTACGAATTTATAATGTTCATTACCACAACTATCTGTTTCGTCAAAAATCAAACATCCTAAAGGGTTTAAACTCATTTTTCTTAGAGGATAAGGTAAGTCTATAAGACCAAAATCCTGCAGCCCCCGTCTCTTGGGGTATTGTGAGCGTTCAATTGTTATCCATTCTACTTGACCTACAAGATAGCCTGAATCACTTGGAATAAGCAGATACCCGTTAACTCTTGGAAATGGGCGAGGCGTACCAGTATTCAAAGCTGTTCCATCTGGAGCGTCAATATCAATAAGTACCTTGATTTGATCTGGAGATACAAAATCAACAGTACCAACCCTTAATGACTCTGCGTAAGCAACTGGAGATATTGACATTACGAAATCCCTATAACTGGTCCAATTGAATCTAACTCAATGTCTGAAGGCTTTTCTTCTTTTACATTTGGCAACCGTTGTTTAAGAAGTTCTGTCATGCGAGAAGTAGTTTTATCAATGGCTGCTTTTGGTAGATAATACTGAGTTAAATTTGTTATATCAGCTAGTTCGGGACCTATTAGCAAACTAATTTGTGAGTGACGACCCCATTCATCATATAGCTTCATGATTCGGCCTAAAGGATCATTAAATGAAATAATAACGAGATGAGTGGATGGTATAGTTAACATATCTCTCATTACACGATTTATATGTTCGTCCCCAAAGCTATAACCATATGTCACTAATGTGCTATTCGGACGACAAACGGCTGATGCTAAATCACGAAATAGTTCAATATATGGATAATTTGCAGTTTCCTGATCTTTTGCTGCATTAGGAAAGACCATCATTTTATGCGCTGTTGTATCGGGATACCCAGCTACATCAAGATACGGCGTTAAAGACGAGGCTCCAAACGGAAGCCCCACTCTTCTGATATCATCACCATATTGTAGCCAGTCAATAGAACCATGTAGCTTTGAAAATCTCACTACTCCTTCTAAATATCTCGGTTCACCACGTATTCCAGGCGGATTATAATGTAAATCTATATCTAATCTAGATGATCTAAATATAGGAGATATATTGCCAATAAAACGATCGATTAAATGAATACCAGCAATTTCTGCTCCAGTCTCAATCAATCGGTCATAATTAGTGGTAAATATATTTAAACGGTCGCGAACCCCAGTTCTACTCGCAAAACTCATTAAGAAAGTGACAAGAGTATTAAATGCTAATTCCCGATTTTTTTCACTAGACTTGGCTATATTTCGTTCGCTGGTTAATATTGCTTCAGCAAATTCTTTTAACCCAGACTCAAGCTCACTTCTTAACAATGAAGCTTCGGGTTTGTTAAGTATTTCTAAACCTCTAAGTAACTCATTAGCCACACGTAACTGGTCTTCAATATTACCTTCTCTACGCCCAGCAGCTTTAGATGACTCACTAGCCGTTTCATCAATTTCTTTACCATGCGTATTTAAATCTAATTTAACCATTCCTGCCGCAGGTTCATCAGCTGCAATATAGTGAATAGCATGAGTAATACCTGCACCTGCAAGCAATGAAAGATGTTCAGATTGAAATAAAGCAGTAAGCCAAGGTTCTATACGAGATCTTAGGTCTCGATGACTAAAGCTTTCAGAGCCGTTTAACCAAGCAGGGTTTGAATTTGGGTCAGACGTGAACTTCATTTCTTTATTATTTTTAATATCGGGATCATCTTCCGTAATACTAGTTACTCCAAAAAACGTAGGTTCATGATCATCTCTTACTTTAATTATATTTGGGTAATTAGACATAAAAATCCTTTTTGCTTAAATTGGTAACACTGAAGATATGAAATCACATAATATCTAATGCCATTATCCATAAAGAGCGATTCAAGCTACAATATCCTTAAATGCTATTGTTATGCTATGAAGACCTATCATTCTCTAACGCCTTATTAACAATATCTTTTACCAGGTCATCTTGAAACTGGGTACTAAAACTCACACTAAGCCCGTCTGCTTCCATCTGATTAAACAACTTCTCAGCATGCTTTATCTTACGGCTTTCCTCTGCTCTCAGATTATCAGATGAGCTGGTATCTTTAGTCTCAATAATTAAATTTAGCGTTTGACCTTTATCAGTCTCAACAACATAAGCAAAGTCAGGTGAGTAAGTGCCGCCCCCAGCTATTGGTATTCTGATTGAATTTCGGGGAATCTTACTAAATACCGTCACATGCTTTATTTCCTCTTTTATATTCTGCTTTTCTAAAGGCGAATCATAGAAGACATCTTCGAAAAGATAAGCATCATCGGGCTTACCATTATCATAATGAATACCTAGCTGACCTGATTTTAACTCGAGTAAAGGTGAGCCAGTTGAATCTGTATAGCTGGTAGGATGAACTTGATTAGATATGATGTTATAGCCTATTTCAAACTTCTGCATAGCATTTTGGAACAAATAGAGTTTTATCCCGTCAGTAAACTTACGGATAGTTTGGATGTTCAAGTAGTCATTAATATCTAGACCCTGTTCACCTTTGTCTTTTAGATGTCTGAGAGTAACGAACGCTTTATGTAAGGTGGGCAGTTTTATATACGTCTTTTCAGATAACTGACGTAAGAAACTGCCGTAACTCATTGTGCTGATTTTTGCGAAGTCTTCCTCATCGTCATATATACTCTGATAACCAGCTTGGTTATTGTAGATATGAAGCTTCGATACCTTTGTTACGAGTCCAGTCTTACTGAAGTTATTAGCGGTAATTTCTTGCTTGAGATAGTCCATAAGTAGCTTTTCATAAAAATTACCCTCATCTTCAAACTGATATTCTAAAATAGCGCGCTGGTTAATCAGCTCCCATAGCTCCTTAAGTTCTTCATACTTACCGAGTCTAACTTTGGTTTTAGATTTAGTGTCCTCTTTAGACTTATTCTCAATTTTGCCTTTTTTAAGTGCTTTACCAAAGGCATCAGGATAGAGGTCTTTAAGGGCTTGATAACCACCCTCCAAGAATTTCTCATCATCATCAATTAAATTTTGGTCATAAAGTTGATTACTGAGCTCTCTTTTACTCACTTCATAATGATTTTTGATTTGCTCAACTAACTCATTGCTTAGCTCCTCTGGCACTACTTCTGAAGCAGAGGTCTGATTAATCTCTCGGGTCAGCTCCTCTACAAAATCCTTTTCCGTAAAGTCGACATAATAGTTTAAGCGAAAATCATCAGTCTTCTCTCTCGCCATGTGTTCATTGACAGGGAGACGTAGCCCTCGACCAACTTCCTGTAATTTAGAGGTCGTACTACCACTTGAACGGAGCTTACAAATTTGAAAGACGTTTGGATTATCCCACCCTTCGCGTAGTGTCCATTTAGAGAAAATAAAGCGTCTTGGATTATCCAGTGACAATAAACTTTCTTTGTCATGCAAAATTTCGTTAATCTCAGCTTCAATTTTCTCGTCGTTACCCGTGTTATCTTTTGAAAAATAGCCTCCATGGGTTAGACTGATGTCTTCAATAGTACGCTGTAAATACTGTTTATAAAATGGATCTGTTTCTTTGGTAAGAGAGGACTTAGCTATTGCCAGTACCCAAGTCTCAAATTGTGTTTTTAAACTGCCAGCGAGCTCATTACCGTCTCTATAACCCTCAATATCATCAATAAAGAACAAAGTTAATGGTTTAATACGAGGACTACGAGTAAGCAGCTCCCGCTCCAGTTTAAAGTGCTCTTTGATAGCCTTTTGAATCATACTGTCTTGAAGCGACTCATGATAAGAGTAAGGATTAATACTCTCGTCCTTTTTAAGCTCAATACCGTTACTAAGAACCAAAGTAGTTTTGTTTAGTTTTTCGATATTTAAACTATGTATCGCTGAATGGATACTTGAAAGTGAGTCATTATTGCCAAGTATATGGCGAGTCTTGGTACCATTCTCGCTAAGCTCAAACTCAGCTTCTTTACCATCTAATGACTTTAAAGTGAGTTTAGCGTTGTCATTACCTGATAAGGTTTCAACATAGGCGGTAACTCCTTTGACTAGGTCTTGGTTAAAGGCATCAACAGCAGTTAGATGGTAAATGAGGTTTTTATATTCATTATTGAAAGTTGCACCATAGCGTAGCGTGAACTGTGCTTCTAAGTTTGATATGCTTTTCCACGTTTTACCCGTCTGTGGAAATTTATGTGGTTCGTCTATGATAACGACAGGGTTAATACCTGCTAAAGCATCGATTGCTCTATCATACTTCTCTCCAAGCAGTGCTCGATCAAACCTTTCTTCTTGAATAGTAGGCGAATTAATCATGCCTTGATTAATCACCAAAACGTGAATTTTGCTCTTATCACCGTGACTGGCATTCACAAACTGAGTCACAGACTCTGGCATATAGGATCTTTTGCCTTTCTTACTTTTTTTGCTTTCAACCACGTAAGTGACAATTTGCTTATCATGATATTCACCTTGAAAATCATGACGAAAGTGCTCACGCAAAGCATCACTCTTTAGGAAGTTTACCGTACCAGCTTTAATAGAAAGAGTAGGCACGACGACGATAAACTTAAACAGCTCATAGATTTTGTTAAGCTCATACATGGTTTTGGTATAGGTATAAGTCTTACCTGTCCCTGTCTCCATTGAGATATCAAACACAAGGTCATCACTGTGCTTGTCTGTGCCAAATATACCGTTCTCTTGTTGAGTTTGCTTGATATCACTAGCTAGTACGCTAGCGTTAAAGCTAATCTTAGGATTGATATACTGGCTGATGATATAGTCACTGGAAGGATGAAATTCTACGTTCAAAAATGACTTTATTAACGCAGTAATCGCCTTTTCTTGGTGAGGTAGATTTGGTTCAAAGTTAAAGCCTGCCATGGTCACTCTCGTCTATGAAGTTGAAAAAGAAAATAGCTATCAAAAATTTAGTATCTAACAATAATATTGATAGTGATTTTCTTTTTGTTTTGATAGCTTCTGATGGCTTCGTTTAACTCCATTTGCATGGCGGTATCGAAGTTGTAGCCGTTAACTATGATTCTATCTGGCGCAAAATCTTTATCTTCATCTAACTTGTCTAACAAGCACTTCAAGTTTTGAGTGCCAAAGTCAGAGGCGATTAGATATAGGTTCTTATTCACCAGCTCAGCGTTATAGCCCTGCAAGTCTATATCTTCAATTTGCTGTGTTAGATGGTTATTGTCATATAACATCCATGTCGTCAGCAGTGCTTGGTACTGTTCATCACTGAGCACCATGTCGTCAAATAGGCTCTCATTACTAACTTCAAAGTCATCATCTATCTTGGGACGGAAATCATTAGTGGTTTCAAATATTTTGAAGCCTAAATCCAAAAAATTGTTAGATATTTCTTCTTTAAAGATCTTAGCAGTTCTACTTAACCGTTCTTTAGTTATATCAAAGATACTTAGATATCCAGCTTTGTATGCTTCTGATTTTTGCTTTGATTTTTCATCTATTTGAACAAGAATAAACTTTAAGTTAGATGACTCTTTCGCATTCAAGTGCCAAATTGAGTGAGCAGTTGTCCCTGAACCAGCAAAGAAATCTAAAACTATATCTTCATTCGTAACTCCAAAAGCTTTCATTAATTCAGCTAGAAGTAGCTCATCTTTAGGGTTAGTAAATACTTTCCCGCCCATCAATCTACTTAGCCTCTTCGAAGAAGCACGACTATCTGTAAATCTCAAGCTAGTTAAACTTTGATTTTCTGTTTCTTTCAGGTAAGTCTTATTGTTCGGTACTTTCGTGTGATCTTCCCCAAAATGGATTCTGTCTTGCTCTATAAGCTCTAGCATTTTTGATTCAGGACAAAACCAACCTCTTGATGGCTGCTTGCAAGGTTGTTGAGTAGTAGGGTGCATTACATCATATACGTATTGACCATCATTAGGACCAGATATATCAGAGGCAAAGTAAACTCCTCTATTGTCCATCCAGTTATAGTGTTTACTCGAAAAAACTGGGCTGGACTGTGGAAATCCTTTATACCAAGCTAACGCTTCTTTATGAATCTGGTTCCAATTATCGCCATATTGTTTATGGAATTTATCAAAGGCTTTATAAATTTCATCTAAACCACCTTTTTTTTCAGTCCAGTCTCCTTCATTTGTGCCTTTACTTTTTGTAAAAATAAGAATGTACTCGTGCTGGAAAGATATATATTTTTGATCATTCTTTGATGTGTTCTTCCAGACGATCTCTCCGCAATAATTGCTCTCACCAAAAATTTCATTCATCACTGTTCTAAGAGTGAAAAACTCGTTTTCATCTATTGATATAGCAATCACACCATCTTCTTGAAGAAGTTCTCTAGCAATATACAACCTAGGATACATAAAGGTTAACCAAGCACTGTGACTATTCGAACCCTTAGCATTAAAGCTTAAAATACGCTCCGCCTCAGCCTTATCAATACCAGCTAAGCGACTTAAATCATCCACTGAAAATTTAAAGCTATCTTGGTACACAAACCCATCTGATCCCGTATTGTAAGGAGGATCAATATATATCATTTTAATTTTTTCACGGTAGCCATTGACCAAATGCTTCAATACTTCAAGATTATCGCCTTTAATCAGTACATTACCGCTATCACTGTTCTCTGAGCTCTCGTTATGGGCTGTATCAGGCTTTAGTAGCTTTTGTGGCGGTAAGTTGGTTAACAGCCTAGCATAGGCTTTACCAAGCCAATTTAAGCTATATGATTCCTTGACCATATCTACTTCGTTGGCTTTTACGACCTCCATCATCTTTTCAGGCTGAAAGTGACCATCCTTGTCAAAACATTGAGGAAAATGCTTTTTCAAAATAGCAATTTGTTTGCTATTTGCCGTTTCAGTTTCATCAAAGAGGGTTTCGGTAGACAGGTTGGTCATGATACTTCCTAAGGTGTAAGGTAAAAGGAGCACTTATAAAACTGCTTTGGCATTATGACAAAGTCATTCTATCCAAACAATGAGCCAAATATTTCAAACGACACATATTGTCGCATATGCTCGGCTAATGTGAATTGTTAATCAGCTAACCTGCTATTATAACTTTATAAAATTCGATAGTCATGAAATAGGAGTAGATAAGATGTTTGAGATAAAAGGGCTGGATCAACTGAACAAGACATTAAGTGAGTTGGGCAAAGTGACCGATGAGCTTGAAGGTGAATTAGGAACCATACAGTTCGATGCTGAAAGTGCTGAAAGCATTGAGTTAGCTATCGTTGAAATGGAAAATATGATTGATAAAAAGTTCGAAAATTACGCTTCAAATCCTGTGGCTATCGACATGGCTAACGGTATAAAGGCAGCCTATAGGCAGATGATTGTAGATAAAGCAAGTGAAGCAAGAATACAGGCTGATAGTGAGGGGAATGAAAATGGCCGTTGATCTATTCAAAAAAATTGATAATACCGTGTTAGATCTCCAAGCCTCACAAAGCCAAACCTATGAAGGGTTGCTTGAAAATCTAGCTCAGTTGTTAAGCCATGAAGACTTACAGCCTTTCAATGAAACACTTACTCAAAATATTGATTTAGAACAATTTCTAGAGGCGAGCTATGCCACTCAGCAAGGGATGTTTGGCACTAGCAAACTACAGTGGACTGGTAGTGATGAACAAGACCTGGGACTAAAGTATGCATTAGTTCAAAAACTAGGTAATGATACAAGTTATGCGTCAAATTTTGCATACGAGTTTTTTAGTAGCCGCGATAATAAAATAATCTCTTGTATTCATAATTTAGTTAGAGGATTAATCATTCCATTTGTGCGCGACTACAAAGAATATGTTGCTTCAAATAGCAAAATTGAGCCTGAGCTTAAGACATATGATGCTAACGCTGTAGCTCAATCTAATAGAAAAGTATTTGTCGTTCATGGGCATGACGATCATGCAAAAGAAATGATGGCACGTTTTCTAGAAAAAAATGATTTTGAAGCTATTGTTCTTCATGAACAGGCAAGTGGTAATAAGACGATTATTGAAAAAATTGAGCATTATTCTGATGTAGGGTTTGCAATTATATTACTGACTCCAGATGATGTAGGTAAATCGAAAAATGCAGATAATTACCACCCTCGGGCCCGTCAAAATGTGATTTTAGAGTTGGGTTATTTCATGGGCAAACTCGGTCGGAACAAGGTATGTGCATTTAAATCAGGTGATTTAGAAATTCCAACAGATTTTAGCGGTGTTATTTGGAACCAGTTAGATAATGCTGGCGCTTGGAAACATATACTATCGAAAGAGCTGAGTGAAGCAGGCTATGATCTAGATAGTAACAAGTTTATAAAGTCTTTAGGGTAAGTCATTCACATCAAAAATAAGCCGTCTAGATCCATTTTCTGGCACGGGTAGCTTAAACAGTTTGCTACAGCTGAATACCGAAGGCTATTGAAGTCTTCTCAGTTGTCATTGATACTCATTAACGGAGAGTCACGTAGTGAAAAGTACAGGTCACCATATAGCATACGAAGCATCTCTATCAATTTCTGATGGTTATACAGGATTACAGAGTAGAGATGAGTATAACGCTGCTATTATGCATATCTTTGATTTGATAAAAGCTTCATATACCTTATTAATGACTGACAGTGCAGCACCTTCGCTATTTTTATCTATTACTGTATTCGAAGAAATTGCTAAAGTTCACGCTGGGCACATGCGCTCAAGAGGAGGGCTAGAAACGAAGCAAAGAGTAAAGCGATCGAAAGACCCTCTCTTTAATCATGGCAAAAAGCATAGGATCTCTATCGACCCTTTATTTTTATCTTCTGAACGCTTATATAACAGTATTGGTAAAGAGAGAGTTGAAGAGATAATAATGAACTATGAAACAGGGAAATACTCAGCTCTTAGAGAAAAGTCGTTGTATTTTAGTCGAACTAATGAAGGTTTGCATATACCCTCTAAATTCATAAGCATTAATTTATCAGCTGAACACCTACTGATAGCTATTGAGCTATTTGGTGAATTATTTTGGGGTATGACGGCTGTTGCTTCTATAGCAAGTGATGAAACTGATGAGATTTTTTTAAGAGTGACAAAAATACTCATTCAATGAAAATTATATAATTATGCTCGTTTTTTATACTAAGCATCCGCAATCATTCAGCCAAACCTAGAACTGTATCCAATCGCTTTTGCCATCGTATAAAATCGTCACTACTTTCAGTAAGTTCGAACATACTTTTAGGATGGTTCAAGGTGTACACATCGTCAAATTTTTTTAAATAACTGCTCTTAGGCCAACGCAGTGATCTCTTAACAACTAAGCTCAGAAACTCATCCATATGATCGTCCCAGTAATCTAAATCATTGATTTTTATTATTAAGGTCGATATTGGCTTAAAGTTGTCAGTAGTATCTATCTCTAAAATGACGAACTGAGAAGTGTCAGTTTTGACTCTTACTTCAAGTAAAGACCGTCTATTGCCGTCCATCGTTCTATGTAGCCTAGAGCGCCCAACAGCAGGTAAAAAATGTAGTTTTTCAGTACAGTCAGTCTTAGGTCGTTCTGATAGCCTCTTGATTAGTAGCTTAAAGGCTTCAAATCGTTGCATATACAGTTCTAAAACATCGCTGTCATCATCAAGCCCAGAGAAGTCCGCTTGGCATGCTGTGCCGTCAATCGTGGCCTCATCTGTACCAAGATCTAGTTCTACTAACTCTTCATAATCTTCAGTCTCTGCTCCTTGTGCGCCTGAAACTCTTTTTTTGACAACTTTTCGAGTTTCTATTGGAGTTGCAAAGCTAAAGGAGGTTGTTGGCACCTCTATCGTTTTCGGTTTAGTGTCAATATCTGCTTCTTGCTGATCATCAATAGTATCACTACTTACTGAACCATTTGGCTTAGCTACGTTACTTGTACCGCCGCCTCTCGTACCAGCTTTGAATTTCTCACTATAAAATGGCACTTTTTTGGGCAAAGAGGAGAGAATATTACTGATCCCTATAATTTCATGAACATAGTAATTGCCAGTATCCTTGTGCATCCAACCTCTAGTGTCTAGTGAGAGGTTATCAAGCCGTGGCGGACTAAATTTAAAGCACCATGTTTTCTTGTCTTCAGTTTCCTGAACTTCTTCAATAAAATTTTTGGCAATACTTTCATAGGAAGAACGCGCATTTCCATCTATTAGTATCCAAGCCAGTAAGCGTCTCTGTCCTTCGTGATCAAAAGTTTTTAAAGGTAGAGAGCTTATAGGCAAAACATTTACCAATACTGAATCATCTGGCATGTCTTGAATCCAAAACTCTCTATTGAGTAATCCGTGATCAATACAGTTTCGAGCAAGATAGGCATTATGAAAAAATAACACTCGTGCAAACTCAATCTGAGGTATATGGACCGTTACTGTTGACTCATCTGGTCTGATATAGTCAAACACAAAGGTATTACCGCCGCTTTCTGAATCAATGCCTACTTGCCAATTAGCAGTAGAGACATTACTCAAAAAAAATGGGTAGCCACCTTTACGAGACTGCCCATCTGAAGGGTTTATGACTCTTCTTTTCGCGAGAGCTGGTAGATTTGATAGTCTAGTATGTAATATTTGATTTTGCCTAGTGCTTGTTACGTATAGCTCAAGATTCCATGTCTTCAAGTGTTTAAACTTGAAAATATTAGCAACGTACATTATTTTCGAGTCTTCAGGAAAACCTTTAGCGATCATATACTCACCTTGTTTATTCGCATATTTGTAATACTGTATGCATGCTCTAGAAACCTACTAGACTCAGGAGTAATTCGCTCATCACTCAATTTAGCCAGTCGTAATATCTCCCAGCGCTGTAAAGTTTGATTGTTCGATATACTATCAATTAATACCTGGCTTAACCGTCTTATTTGATAGTTACTAACTTCTTCACTATATCTGTCCAAAAATGCTGAGACTAAAGGTAGCTTATCTTGATTCTTCTCAATCATTGAGACTGAATCAGTTTGATTCATCCACCACTTTTTTGATTTACGAGGTAATGTTAAGTCGAAACATGTGTGATCGTTTATTTTGATCAAAGACCTCACAAACTCGCTATCTCGCTTTTGCCAATCTACAGTGAATCCTTTAGGTATGTGACGTTGATGGTAGTTTTTGTTTGTATTAATAAACCATGTCTTATCGTTACGATATAGCCATGCATAAAGAGCTTTATTGACTTTTCTAGCTTCTTTAATCGATTGGTGTTCTTTAATCAAGTCTAACCATAGGTTTCGATTTGACTTTACCAATTCACTGTCAGGCTTTATGGTATTTTTCGCTTTTGTAATTTTACCAGATAGGGTGGTTTTCTGGCTTTTCACCTGCATTATTATTTCTTCAAAAGTCCATTCTTGCTCCAATATTGAACTAATAGCGATAATATGTTCAAGATAACTGAACGATTTACGATGTTTACGAAAAATACCGCGAAGCCAACCTGTTTCACTGTTAAGTCTATGAAGATTGTTCGTTTCTAAAAACTCTAATGACCATCTATTTTCCACCTTTTCTAGTATACGAAGATGATCGATATGTTTAGACCCTCTTATACAGTTACTAGATCGAGCTAAACCGTGGTAAAAAGCAGTCCACTGCTCAAAAGTCGGAGAAGATTGTTCAGCTAAGGATAAAAGCTCAGATATTTTAGAAATGAGGAACCTATTATCTTCATTGACACTTCCTTGTGGATTTATATTACAGTTATGTGGAGTAGGGGCAATAAAATCATGACGGGAGTTAGGACGATATTCAACTGAAGAATCCGCTAATGATCCATGCTTGCTACAACAAGTTATGCCTGGAATTTGCCACATACGTGACCAATACCATTCACCATAATCTTTAAACTGCTCATTAAAACATTGTGGGCAGTAACGGATATATTTTACTGAGGGCAGTCTTGATGCATTACTCCCTATTGCTAAGTGAATAGCGCCTTGCGAATGATTAGCCATCCATCTCAAACATTCTTGTCGCCTAGACTCAGGGATAAAAGGAGCATACAAAGGAAAAAGCGTATGCTGGTATGCAATATAATTCAGATTAAAACGGTTATGAGGATAGTGATTCGCTATTTTAGATAAATGGCATGGCAAATCAACAGTTGCAACTACTCCTCTATCTTCAAAAACATCATCTAATAACTGCTTTGGACTAATCAATCCAGCTCTAATTTTGTACCTAGCAACTGTGCTGTAAATTAGCTCTTCGGCATACGGGATAGGGAGGTTTATCACATCAACTTACCTTAGGTAGCCAATCATTGATATCAAATATTAGCGATGTAGAATCTTTTAAGTGTTCATAAAATGAATCATCCCTTTCCTTTTGAGTGAACTGATAGCGTAAATCTTCAGAGTCAAGCGTATGCCAATCCTTTGGTTTGATATAATTCGATTTCTTTGTACGAATAATCGTTTGAGAGTCATCTTTTAAATTGCTGTTTCCAACTTTAACCTCTTTCGACCATTCTAAAATAATAGACATCAACTCGGGCATAGAGGCTTCAGGTAGCTCAGAAACTGCCTTTTTAACTGTAGGAACTAGTACAGGGGAGTCTTTCCCCATATCGACTAACATACGATGTAATCTAATGCTTAGTTCGCACCCCTGATATTCTGATACCTCATCGAACTCAGACTTCTTTTGATGTAGCTTACTTTGGAGCTGCAGTAACTTTTTATCGATGTCGGGTATTACTAGATCTGAAAACTCGGCAATTTTATCTGATCTACCAGATTGCAAGGCTTCTATCATAGGATGTATAGGTCTTAGATCTTCATCGTAAGTGGTCTGCAGTAGTTTAACCGTAATACGCTCTATCCCTGAATCTATAGCTCTGAGCTGAGCTAGTACAAAAAGCTTAACTACGATATCTAAAATGCCTTGTGACAGATCATACCAACGACTTCTTACATCGTCAGATAAGATAATATCTGCTTTTCTCAACCATTGATACTTCCACAAATTATCCGTAAACCTGTTCCATTCAGATTTATATATTTTGCCATCTGCTAAAACTATATTTGGTTCTTGTGCCATCTGCTCCCAAAAAACTGAGCCAAAACCTGCTCCACGTCGAGCTGATCTTAAGTCTCCTTCAAATATAAATCTAGCTTTTGGTGTTCCAACCATAACGACAGGAAGACCTACCGTATTTACTAGCGTCACAAAAAAATTCAACATTTTCTCAGCACCGCCAGACTTATTAACACTGAGATGTTGTATTTCGTCTATTACTAACAGTCCGATAGCATGGTGATTAGAAATCTGACGCATCAAATTCAATAAAGTTTCAATACTATGTCGTTTTAGCGCATACTTTTTTTCATAATTAGAGTCTAAAGCTTGGTCGATTGCTCTAAAAAAATGAAGACATAGGCTTTTAAGTGAACCATCATGTGGACAATCTACTCTTAGGTAGACAATTTGAGTAAAGTTCAAGTCTGAATGATAAATGACTTGAGGGTAGGTCGATAGGATTTTATTAAGGGTAGTCGTTTTACCACTACCTGAGCAGCCTATAAATGCCAAGCTACGAGCTGTAGAAGTCGCTGTAGGAAACCTAATCACATCGTCCTCACCAGACATTAAACGCTCATAGCCATTTTGAAGATGAGTATTTAAAGAGCCGTCTTTAGGATTGCGTCCAACATACCCTTCACGAATCATTATTGATAACTTCTTCTCAAGATCAATATGACGGTTGATAGGCTGAAAAAACAGACCCATCATTTGAGATATCAAATGTGCTCTAATAGAAGAGGAAGCCTGACAGTCAGAATGATTGAGCTTTATACTACCTTTAAGTTTTTTGACCACTTGTTCTGGTTCTAGAATGTCAGGCAGTGCCTCAATAAAGGGGTTCCCTTTGTAAGAACCAAAGCTTTCTTTATAAACTGCATTAATCATTACTGTCTCCAACATTCTGTAATCAGTCATCTTCAGATAAAATATCATGATAAACTGGGAACTTAAGCGCTAGCTCTTCATCATCCAGTTCACTTTGACTTCTCGTGCTTTTTTTGGTCGTAGGCAGTTGAATTAACTCACCTTTTTTAAACTTGCTTTTCTGCCTGTTCTGTCGCTCCTCATCTTTAGCTAACCTTTTGTTATCATTGATATTAGCTAACTGAGCTGACTTGCTTTTAAATGCCGTTGGTTTAGCCTTCATAGCTTCTTTTATGATTTTTTCATTTTCTCGTTCAAGGGTTTCTAATGCGAAACTACTTTTAAGCTCTTGATTGGCAGCTGTTTTTTTCTGCTCTTCTTGTATTTGCCACACCTCCCAAAAACTACAGCCCTTAAACTCTCTTGATCTATCGGATAAATGGGCTTTCCAATAATTGAGGCTACCTTGTTCATAAAAGATAAAAATTGTATTTGCATCTAAAGGATCGTAAGCAACTTTAATCGATTTAGGTCTATTGATTGTGTTTTTCCGATGAAGCCAGCCTTTTTCTCTTATTTCAGCACAAATATAGTAATTACCAAAGAGCTTGATACCTAAATCTGAAATGCTGGCTTTTTTTTGAGGTAATAGCGCTATGTATAAAGCATCCGCTGAGACAGCACGAAGCCTACCTGTTCGATGTTGTAACCCCCACTTCCATAATTCAATAGGAACTAGAGGTAAGTCAGATGGCATATCACTATCTCTATCATAGTGACTTAATTGATGAGCATTGTTATGCATCAAAATTGAATTAATAAGAATTTTTTTTAAATCTGAAATTGTCAAAGCAGCATCTAATCGGTAGTCGTTGCCACCTTTTTTCTTCTCTTTAACCCCTGTGACTACTCCTGGCGCAAATGGTTTGAACTTTGCCTGCATGGTTTTAAAGTAACGCTCCACAATAGGTTTTAAGTCGCCACGATAAGGAGGGGTATTCTCTACTCGAACTGAAAAGCTTTTTTCCAAGGTCTCAATTTGATGACCTAGTAACTCTCCACGATCTGCGAGAATTGCATCTGGCAAGCCTATACATGGCCAATCGTCAGCTGTGATATTAATACCATTATTTTTACAGTAACTTTGTTTATCCGCTACTGCCATCTCTAAGGCTTGAATACTCGTGGCATAGGAAGGGTTTTCAAATCCAATATAAAAACCTGCTACCATGCGGCTAAACACATCTGTAACGAAGTAAATAACTGGACGACCTACAATACTCTGCCTATCTGAATCAGATACTAGATAAATATCTGCAATAGTAGCGTCGATCTCATAGCGTGAACCAGGACCAAGAACTTGAGTGTTAACAGTCGAGCTTAACTGTCTCACATCTTTGTTATAACTGATTTTATTATATCTAGCTTTGAGTTTTTGAACGGAAGTAAAGTTCTTGTCATAAAAGTATTTAAACTGCCAGATACTAGGAAAGTCCTCTTCTTTAACATCTGGATTTAAAGAGCGATACATTGTTTTAAATTTTCGGTAAGCATAGACGACTGTATGCTTGCTATCGTTTAATAAGTACTTATTTATAGTAATTGAGAAGAGCCTTTCTACATCTTCATTAATAACGGCAGTAACCCCTTCCTTATAGAGCCTAGGCCTACCTAGCTCTTTATCTTTAGCAATACGCTTTTTTCCTTTCGCTCCAGAATTCTTATAGTTCGGAAGTAGAGCATTAGGTACTTGGCCTTTTTGCCAATACCTACGAAGTAATCGATATAGCGTTTGCTTTGTACTTCTTTTAGAGTCAACAATCTCATTAATGAAATTTGCACGTTCCTCTGGAAGGTAATATAAAGGGTGACTTACGATAGGCTTAATAAGCTCATAATTCTCATCTCTTTTTAACTGAGCTTTACTGCCATCTTTTGGAGTTTGTAACAGTAAACTCTGATGAGGGTCGTCAGTGATATAACACACACCCTCTTCAATCAGACTTACTAAATCCTTAATAAGTACAAGTTCAGGCAATGAGGATGTACGATCAATCTCAATCCAAACAACTTGCTCTGGTAAAAGGCTTAGTATTCTATACGTTGAACCTTGATTACTATAGACATCATTGATTCGCAACATATCCAAGCTCCTCAGTCATCAAGTCCCAATAATGAGAGTTACTTATTTGAATGTCGCTACACTTTAGCTTTCTGAAGTCTATGCGAAGGTCGAATGTGAAGAACCTCAGCCCTAATAGCGTTCTCAACTCATTAAGCGAACTGCCTACCTCACTGAAATATGCAGTATCAATATCTTTGCACACAGCGATAATGCTTTTTTCAGGATATTTGGTAAATTCCTTAGCGTAAAAATACAGACTGTCTTGAGTATCAACTGACCTATTTAGAGTAGTTTCTGGATATAGCCATTTAATGTTATTTTGAACGGCTATAGGTATGTCTTTTTCAGTGATTATCTGCCACGAAATTCCTTTAGAGTGCCAGTATCGACGCTCTATCTCTAGTTTCTCTAGAGTTCTGGGCTTCATTAGATCTTTTGAATATTTTGCCTGCAAAACAAATTGGCTAAGCTCTTTATCAGAGCTCACAACATAAAAGTCTGATGTCATAACATGAGTATTGCCTCTAATAGCAGGATGCTTTACTTGCATATTCTCTGCAATCCGAAGGGTTTCATCAAATTTAAGAGGAAATTGCTCTCGAATATCTATTATTTCTTGACTCCATTCAAGAAATAGAAATGTTGCTAGCTCTAAATCAGACATTAAATGGTGAGTACGTCTTGTTTTGTGACCGAAAACCCTATGGGATCGACCTGACGACGATATATCAGATATTTTTATCCAAGGTTTGTAATCGGCAAACTCCCCCTGACCTCTACCTTCTTTAAGCCACTTTTCTTGTTTTTTTGAAAGCATAAAAAACCCCTGCTAAAGTTATATAAACTTTAGCAGGGGGTAATAGCGGAGTCAACAGTATGATACTTTATTACTCAGTATGAATCTTTATTACTCAGTATGACACTTTATTACTCGCGTACAATTACAATAAAATCAATAACTTATATTATTCCACCGTCACCGACTTGGCAAGGTTACGCGGCTGATCGACATCGGTACCGCGCATCACGGCCACATGGTAAGACAGTAGCTGTACGGGTACGCTGTAGACGATAGGGGCAAGCGTCTCGCAAACTGCTTTAACATATACTACATGTAGGCGGTCTTCAGCAACGATTTGGCTATCTTCACTAGCAAAGACGAACAGCTCGCCGTGACGGGCATGTACTTCTTGCATGTTGGCTTTGAGCTTATCGAGCATGCTGTCTTTGGGTGCCAGCACTACGATTGGCATGTCCTTGTCAACAAGCGCTAGCGGACCGTGTTTGAGCTCACCTGCGGCGTAGCCTTCAGCGTGGATATAAGAGATTTCTTTGAGCTTCAATGCGCCTTCTAGAGCAATAGGGAACTGTAGACCGCGCCCTAAAAATAAGCAGCTTTTCTTATCTTCGAAGTGCTCCGCCATCGCTTTGATCGGAGCATCAAGGTGCAAGCTGGCATAGAGTTGACCGGGCAGCTTTTGTAGCTCGCCAAGTAAAGTACTTAGGTTTGCGCTGTCGATGCGCTGCTGTACTGCGCCTGTTTTTAAGATCAATAGCATGAGTGCGACCAGCTGGGTGGTAAAGGCTTTGGTCGATGCTACACCAATCTCAGGGCCTGCAAGGGTCGGCAAGAATATGTCTGTCTCGCGTACCAATGATGAGGTAGGCACATTACATAGCGCTAGACTCACCAAGCCTGCTGGGTTTTGCTTTTTGATATCGCGTAGGGCTGATAAGGTATCGGCTGTTTCACCAGACTGAGAGATACAAATCACCAGCGAGTTGTCGAGTACCACAGGATTGCGATAGCGGAATTCACTGGCCACCTCAACAGAGCAGGATAGGCGCATCAAGCTCTCAAACCAATATTTAGCAACCATCCCTGCATGATAACTGGTGCCACAAGCGATGATTTGTACATGCTGTACGCCTGATAACTGCGCTTCATTGCGTGCTAAAAAGTCATCACGTAAGGTTGACGCTTGGCGATTATCAATGGCCATTTCAAGCGTACGAGCGACTGCATCTGGCTGCTCATAGATTTCTTTGAGCATATAGTGCTTAAACTCGCCTTTGTCAGCATTATGCTGCTTGGCATCGATTTCATGCACTTCGCGGCTGACTTCCTCGCCATCGACATAGACTTTAATACTGTCACGGGTCAATTTGGCAACATCGCCTTCTTCTAGGTACATAAAGCGGTTGGTGACTGGCAGTAGTGCCAGCTGATCTGAGGCGATAAAGTTTTCACCAATACCGACACCGATGACCAAAGGCGAGCCTAAGCGTACCGTGACCAGCTCGTCTGGTGTGTCCACGTGAATGATGCCTAAAGCAAATGCACCATGCAGCTTAGGAATCACTGCGCGTACCGCTTCTAGCAAATCATTGGTTTGCTCATAAATGTCATGAATCAGATGCGCCACCACTTCGGTGTCGGTTTGTGAGGTAAACTCGTAGCCTTTAGCGATGAGCTCTTTTTTGAGTTCAGCGTAGTTTTCGACGATACCATTGTGAACAACGGCAATCTTACCAGATACGTGCGGATGTGCATTGCGCTGTGCAGGTTCGCCATGCGTGGCCCAGCGAGTATGAGCGATACCAATATGCCCATCAAAAAAATCAGTGCTGGCTTCAACCGCATTGACCAAGGCTTGAACCTTGCCCACTTGACGCTCACGATGTAGCTCACCATTGTGAATGATGCTAAGACCCGCTGAGTCATAACCTCGGTATTCTAGACGCTTAAGACCTTCAAGCAATATATTCGCAATATTGCGTTCAGCAACTGCGCCAACGATTCCACACATGACTTTTCCTTAAATTTGTTTTTTAATAATTCAATATATGATGGTACAAGACTAGTAAATTTCGTTAGCTACCAATGCTCAGTTATTAGCTCAAAAGTATGATGAAGCAGTACTACCACGATTGCCGTACTGCTTAGGTTTACTCAAGAATGACGGCGATTGATCAAACTTTCGATAAATCAGTTATTTTTTAGTCGGTCGTTGAAAGTCATTTTTCTGTACCTGACGAGCTCGGCCAAATGCTAAAGCACTACTATCAACGTCTTTGGTAATGACAGAACCTGCAGCGATGGTAGCCGTATCTCCGATGGTTACTGGCGCGACTAGGCTTGCATTGGAACCAATAAAGGCATTGTCTCCAATGATAGTCTGCGACTTGTTGACACCATCGTAATTACAAGTAATGACACCTGCACCGACATTGACGCTTGTGCCGACAGTTGCATCACCGATGTAGCTTAGGTGATTTACTTTACTGCCTTGACCGATTGTTGATTTTTTAATTTCGACAAAGTTACCGACTTTGCTGTTGTCAGACAATACCGTATCAGGACGCAGGTGTGCAAAAGGTCCTATGTCGACACCAGCTCCGATATCAGCGCGATCAACCACACAGTAAGGCTTAATATAACAAGCATTGCCTATCTGGGCATTTTTGATGACGCAGCCTGCTTCAATATAGACATTGTCGCCTAAAGTGCAGTCGCCTTCAAAGACCACGTTGACGTCAATAAATACATCTTGTCCGGCACTCAACGACCCGCGAATGTCCACGCGCGTGGGATCGGCAAATTGAACGCCCGCTTCTTGTAAGTCGGCGACTATCTTGCGTTGCCATGTGCGCTCTAGGCTTGCGAGTTGTTGGCGGTTATTAACCCCTTCAATCTCAAACGTATGTTCAGGCTCAATCGCCGCAATCGTAATACCATCAGCGACGGCCATTTTGACGATGTCAGTGAGGTAGTATTCTTGTTGCGCGTTATTGTTAGAGAGCTCTGGCAAATACTTATGCAGTAGGGCGTTGTCTACGCAGTAGATGCCACTGTTGATTTCTCTAATATTTTGCTCGTCAGCATTAGCATCTTTTTGCTCAACGATGGCTTCAATGTTACCGTTTTGGTCACGTTTGATACGACCCAACCCGAACGGATTATCGACAGTCAGCGTCAGCATCGACATACCATCAGTATTGGCAGCTTTTAAAGCAGCTAATGTCTGGCAGCTGACCAATGGCACATCACCATACAGAATGAGACTTTGTCCTGACTTGGGTAAATCAGACAGTGTCACTTTGACCGCATGACCCGTTCCTAACTGCTCAGTTTGAGCAACCCAAGTAAACGACGACTGTGTATATTGATTGGTAATTTCTGATTTTACCTGATCACCGCCAAAACCATGGACAATGATGGTTTCATCAACAGTGAGCTGATGACAAGTATCTAATACGTGAGCCAATAATGACTTACCAGCTAGGGTCTGCAAAACCTTTGGCTTTGCCGACTGCATACGTGTGCCTTTACCAGCAGCTAAAATAATCACAGAAAGAGGAGATGTCATAATAAGCCTACAAATGTAACAAAATATAATGTTGAATTATAGCGTAAAAACTTGCACAAAAAAAATTATGACGTGCAAGCTTTGTAACTTGAATAACCAAAACCTAAGCAAGCAAAATCAAATGAGCAAGAAGGCTAAATCGAAGTAATTATTTTTGCGGAGCAATATCAAAAAGACATAAACATCATCACAATGATGTAAATAATCAGCCAAATCACTGCTGCCATAATCCCTGCAATAATGTCATCCAACATTACCCCAAGGCCGCCCGCAACCTTTTTGTCTGCCCAGCCAATCGGTGGCGGCTTTAAAATATCAAATACGCGAAACAGGATAAAAGCAGTCGGTAGCCAGCCCCAAAACATCGGCATCATCATTATCGACAAGGTGCTTTCAGAAGTAGGAAATACATAGGACAGAATGTAAGATAATGGCAATAGGGTAATCCACATGCCAGCCCATTCATCCCACACAATATGCGGATCATCGTGTACCTGCATCAACTCAGACGTACGCCCGCAAATCCAAACACCAACCAAACACGATAAAATCGTTAGCACTAAAAAAGGGATAAAACCCAAGCTCATGAGCGGCACACCCACAATCAGACCACCAACCGTGCCCCACGTACCGGGCGCGCGTCGAGGTAGACCGCTGCCCAAACCTAGTCCGAGCCAATAAACCATGCGGTCAAGCATACTGGCACCGACTGGTAGCGGTGGGCAGTCATTTGCTTGTCGGATATCAGGCTTAGATAGGTGTTGATCAGTCATGGATTAGCCTGTGAAATGTTGATAACCGGTGAGATTGGGCCACGTAGAGAAGGGTGCAGATTGAGTCGGTGTGACTGGCTGATTTTGATAAAACAGTTCAAGATGTGGGTGATTAGGCGATTTGGCATCTGTCGCAATAAAATCTGCGAGCGCAACGACTTCTCCAATACAAGTGACAGGCGTATTGGTAACAGGTGGTTCAATATGTGCAGGCAAGGTAAACGCCAATTCGTAGTCATCGCCGCCCGCTAATTGACATAACAAACGCTCAGATAACTCTACTGTGGCTAGTGACTCGCTACTCGGTAACTGATCTAAATGAATACGCAGACTAACTGAGCTTTGCTGACAGATATGTCCAAGATCTTGATAAAGACCGTCAGAGATATCGATCATCGATGTGGCACCAGCTCCTGCTAATGCTGCACCCAAAGCGATGCGCGGCGTCGGCATGTGCAAGCGATGCGCCAGTTCTATGCCTTGTGCACTGTCAGGATGCTGTAGCGCATAGGCGGCACCACCCAATGTACCTGAGACATAGACTTTATCGCCCACCCGCGCGCCCGAACGATAGACGGCTGGCGTATCTGCGGCAAGTAACCCTTGTGCGCTGACACTCAGCACTAGGCGCTCACTGCGCGTCGTATCACCACCAATCAGCGTGACGCCAAACAACTGGCAGGCATGAAACAATCCTTTGGCAAATGTCGTGAGCCATTCATGATTCGCTAGACGCTCAGGCAATGCCAACGCTAGCAAAATACTATGTGGGGTCGCGCCCATCGCTGCAATGTCTGAAACATTAACCACGACAGCTTTATAACCAATTTCAAACGCAAGCTTATCTACTTGTGCAAAGTCAGCATGAAAGTGACGCCCTTGAACCAGTGTATCAATGCAGCTAACCAAGCGTGATCCTACTGGCAATGCCATCACAGCCGCGTCATCACCGATACCTTTTTCGATACCAGCTAATGGCGCATGTTTGGCCTGCATCTGTGAGAATATACGCTCAATCAGCTCAAACTCGTTCATAACTAGTCTTAGTCTTTGGTATCGTTAGCGTTTTTCTTGCTCGCCTTGAAATCACTGATATTGGCACTGGCTTTACTGGCACTACTGCGTTTAACGTTAGCTTTGTTGGCGCTGATACGTGGCTTGTTTGATGCAGTCGGCGCATTATCGATCGCGCTTTCTGTTTCAGTAGCCGTTTCGATATTGTCAGCTACCGTGACTTCAGCCGAATTCGCTTCAGATTGTTTAGCCGCCGCTTTTTGTGACGTACGTAGATTGGCATTGGTGTCTGCTTGTACCTCTAAAGCACGCAGCTCACCAGCCATTTTATCCAGTACCGCATTGATCAGTTTGTGAGCGTCAGTCGCGCCAAAGTGATTATTTAGCTTCATCGCTTCATCAAGCACAACCTTATATGGAATCTCCATACGGTTTTGTAGCTCATAGGCACCAATCAGCAAAATAGCATGTTCAACCGTATCTAATTTATCAACTTCACGATCGAGATGCTGACTGATAAGCGCATCGAGTGCTTCAATCTGCTCTGGGATGTCGCGCATCATTTCATGATAATAACCGATATGGACGGTATGCATGGCATTGGTTGCACGCGTGCGAGCAGCAATATCGTGCGGAGCATTGTCTTTCCAGCCAAGCTTGCCATCTACATCAAAGCGGCGGTCGGTGACGAGCCACTCGTATAGACCTTGCATGGCAAAGCGGCGCGCCTTACGGATAGCAGTGTGACTGGTCTTATAAGAAGACTCACTCATATCGAAGGTTTGATCACCTGCACTACTGCTCGCTATACGGGTAGCTTCAGCTTGATTGGCTTGTGCGGTTTTCGCAGCGCTGATAGCGCGCTTGAGTTGGTCAGTCATAGGGGGTCTGTACCTAAATTTTTGAGATGATACCCAGTCAAAATATAAATTAACAAAGTAACTTTTTAGCTTTGTTTATTCAAAATTTTAAAGGGTATAGAAATACGGCGAAAATTCAAAAAATAGCCAATTATTTTGATAGCTGGCTTGGGCTATGGAGTGCTGCTATTGCTCAATAGCAGCACCAGTTAAACTAATAAATTTGAGCTTTAAAGCTTATGCTTCATCGATATCGTCGTCGATGTCTAGCTGTGACAAAACAGCGATCATCTCTAGCACAACCATCGCAGCTTCAGAGCCTTTATTACCTGCTTTTGTACCAGAGCGCTCGATAGCTTGCTCGATGCTGTCAGTAGTAATGATACCGTTAGCAACAGGAATATTATAATCCATTGCCACAGCACTCAAACCTTTGGCCGACTCGCTGGCTACAATATCAAAGTGCGGGGTGCTGCCACGGATGATTGCACCCAATGCCACAATCGCGTCAAAACGATCTGACTCAGCAGCGCGTTGAGCGACAAGTGGTAGCTCGAATGCACCAGGAACGCGGATAACAGTAATGTTGCTACCCAATACGCCGTGACGGAGTAGGGCATCGATGGCACCATCGACCAATGACTCAACGACAAAACCATTAAAACGACCAACAACGATACCAATGCGAGCGTCAGCGTTCTGATGCAAGTTACCATCGATATGAGTCACGTCGTTGCGCTGCTGTTGTAAATTCGACATAAAAAATCCTTTGCTTAGTAAGCGTTCAATTGAAATATAGGCGTCAATAAATAGCTAAATAATCTGATGCGTTCAATTGACTTGGTCGCCTATTATTTTGGCGTTGCCCGAGTTAATTGAACGAAAATAAATGGTTAGCGCTATGATAGCATTTTTTTGGGTTTTATTTGTATATTACGAGCGTACTAAAGACGCATCTGTATTCCCTGCGCTGCCATATATTCTTTGGCCTCTTGTACCGTATACTCACCAAAGTGAAAAATACTGGCGGCAAGTACGGCATCGACGCCGCCTTCTAATACACCTTCGGCTAAATGTTGCAAATTACCAACGCCGCCTGAGGCGATAACGGGTACATTGACGCGGCTCGTAATTTGCTTCATCAGCGCCAAATCATAGCCTTTTTTGGTGCCATCACCGTCCATCGAAGTGACTAGTAATTCACCAGCGCCCAGTTCAGCCATTTTGCTCGCCCAAGCAACGGCATCGATACCCGTTGGCTTACGGCCACCGTGAGTGAAAATCTCCCAACGTGGCACGACGATACCATCGACGTTGATATCAGCGACACGTTTGGCATCGATGGCAACGACGATGCATTGATTACCAAATTTCTGCGCGGCTTCACCAACGAACTCCGGCGTAAATACGGCTGCTGAGTTAATCGCCACTTTATCCGCGCCCGCATTGAGTAAATTGCGGATATCAGCGATTTTACGCACGCCGCCGCCAACAGTCAGCGGAACGAATACCGTCTCAGCCATGCGCTCAACCGTATGATAAGTGGTATCGCGCTCGTCATTGGTCGCAGTAATATCTAAAAAAGTAATCTCATCAGCGCCTTGTTCATTGTAGCGGCGGGCGACTTCGACAGGATCGCCTGCATCTTTGATATCGACAAACTGCACGCCTTTGACCACGCGGCCATTGTCAACGTCCAAGCAAGGAATGATACGCTTTGCTAACATAGGGTCTTTCACCTTATAATCAATTCATAGGCGCTAGTCTAGCAAAATCACTGCTATTTCAGGCAGGTTTTCGCAAGATTATTACGCTTTTTACCATCGTTTTATCATGCGCGGTACAATTACTGTCATTACCGCAGAAATTTATCCTATTTAACTTCTTATTCAATTGCTATAAGTGAGATGTCATGTCCGTCTATACCCAGTTAACCGATGATCAGTTTGCCGCCTTTTGCCAAAGCTTTGGCGTGTCGTTTGCCCGCGCGATTCCGATCACTCAGGGTATTAAAAACTCAAACTGGTTTATTCAAACGACTGACGATGTAGATGGTACCTACTCTTACGTGTTTACGTTATTTGAAGAGCGTCCGCCCGCTGATATCGAAAAAATGGCCGTTATCCTCAATCAATTAAATGGCAAGCTACCAGTCGCCGCGCCGCTAGCCGTTATTGAATCAAATAGTGCTCAGGCGGATGGCGACATCGATGATAAACGCTATGTCATCCATTATGAAGACAAAGCGATTACGCTAGTGCCATGCCTAGCAGGCTCACATCCCGAGCAAACCACGCAAGCAATGTGTCATGATATTGGCGCGGCATTAGCGATGCTGCATGAGACACTCCAAGCACTGCAACCCAGCGAGCAGTACGGCGTGCCTTTGTATCCATGGAGCGACGTGCGTGACCGTGAAATGCAGTTCATGCCAGGTGACGAAGCCAAGCTGATGAGCGATATCTGGCGCTCTTATTCAGAATTGCCACTGGCAACCTTACCAAAAGGTCTATGCCATTTAGATATGTTTGCCGACAATACCTTATGGAATCTACAAAAAGGCGAAGCGCGTCTGACAGGCCTGTTGGACTTTACCGAAGTCAGTGTCGAGCATTACGTGATGGATATAGCCATTACTATCAATGATTTTTGTACCACGTGGGGCGTTGCAGAGCAAGGCGAATCCGTTAACTTTGACCGCAGTAAAATGGCAGCATTCTTACAAGGTTATGAATCGATCCGCCCGTTAAATAACGACGAAAACCGTGCACTACCTGTTATGCTGGCAAAGGCAGCGGTGATTTTCTGGTTATTACGCCTAAACGTGATTCACTACAACCGTACCGAAGGCCGTACGGGTGATAACATCATGGTCAAAAACCCTGACTTGATGAAACGTCTGGCCGCTTACCATTGGGCGCATGTTGAAAAGTCGAAAAATACCGTATTTGTACTATTAAACAAACCAGACAATCAAATAGTCGGCGTGTTTAGCAGTATCACCCAAGCTGAGCAAGCGCAGGAAACATTAAATAGTAGTGGGTTTGCAATCAAAGAGTATACGCTCGATCAATTATCGTAAGCATTGCTTATTCATTTATTCTAGTACCAATGCTAGTACTAATTTTAGTACCGAAACCTTAGAGGCGACCCCATGACCGATCAAGTTGATAACTGGCACAAACTGGCGCGCTTTGATACCAATATGCAAGGCGAGCTGCATGCCAACCTTTTACGTAATAACGGCATAACCGTGTCCTTGCAGCCGCTCAGTGCGATCCCTGGTATGAACTCTGGTATCGTTCTCTGGGTAGAAGACACCGACTTGGCAGAAGCTCAGCGCATTTTGGATACCATCCTAACTGATGGTGCCGCTTTGCTTGATGAGATGAGTGACGCTGATTTTGATGCGCTATCTGCCAATCAAAGCAATGCTACTCAAGGCAATGCAATAATAGACGACAATAACGGCGGTACTTTATAAATGTGTCAACTCTTAGGAATGAACTGTAATACCCCAACGGATATTGGCTTTAGCTTTGCAGGATTTCGCAAGCGCGGCGGGATGACGGACAGTCATGAAGATGGCTTTGGCATTGCCTTTTTTGAGCGCAGCGAATGCAGCAATAGTGACAAAACGAACGATGAGACGGCAAATGACTCAACGGGCTTGCGTCTGTTTCATGACAATCGTCCAAGCCATCTGTCACCAGTCGCCGATTTGGTCAATAACTATCCAATCAAAGCCATGAACGTCATTGCGCATATTCGTAAAGCGACGCAAGGGCAGAACTGTTTGGCAAACACCCATCCGTTTGTCCGCGAAGTATGGGGTGAGCAGTGGGTATTTGCGCACAATGGACAGATGAATAGCGAATTTATCAAACGCTGTCAGCGCCTGCAAGACAATGGCAATGCCGCGCATTGCCAGCCAGTAGGCAATACTGACTCTGAAATGGCGTTTTGTTATTTGGTCAATCGTCTAAAGAGTAGCTTTAAATCGCGTCCTGATGACAAGACGCTGTTTAATTTTTTGACTACGCAATGTCGTTATCTATCTGCCAATGGTCTATTTAATTGCTTAATATCCAACGGCAGGTGGCAACTGGCTTATGCAGGTAGCTTGCTATTTTATCTCACACGTAAAGCGCCATTTGGTGAAGCGAAACTCGCTGATGATGATATGGCGATTAACTTTGGTGATGTGACCACAGACACAGATAAAGTTACTATTCTAGTCACTGTGCCATTGACTGAAAATGAAAAATGGCAACAGTTGGCCGTCAATGAATGCTTAATTTTTCAAGATGGTGATGTCATTTATAAAGACAGCCCAAGTCAGCGCAAGTTTTTAACAGTGGACGAAGGCATTGCGATTGCAAGGGAAGTTGGGGCGAGTGTTTAGCGGTTAATAGATATCTAATGTTGTTTAAATATAAGCCCCACAACACCGCTTAAACTTTTCTCCAGATCCGCAAATGCACGGTTGCTTTTGCGTCACCGTCATCGCAACCGTTGGATCTAAAAAATACCAATGCGCATCGTCACTATTTTTGTCTTTTACATTCACGAAAATAGACAACTCATGATGCGCCTGTATTTTTCCTGCTAAATTACCTGCATTATCTTTGGTATTAAAATATGCCTTAAACTCAACCTGTGCATGACGTTTACCAAGCTTTGGCGTGTGCTCTACGATTTCTAGTCCTGCCCAATCTGTCTCTTTTGCCCAGCTCTTAATTGCCTGAACGTCAAGTAAGCCTTGCTGCGCAGGCACTGTGGTCTTGACGAGATACTCTGGCTTAATCAATACAAAGGCACTATAGCGCGACCGCATTAACCGCTCAGCATCAGGAGCGGTAAGCGATTCGTGGTACGGCTGGCAGCAGTCTTGGTAGGATAGAGCCGTGTTTACCGTCTCTGCTGATGGATTGATTTGGCAAGGGCAAGTATGTAGGGAAGGTTGCATATTTGACTCTAATATTCGTCTGGGTTTATTCGTTTATGCTTAATGGTCTTATGATAACTTTATTGCAGCATACTTTTTATTAACTCTGGCAAGATACCGACTTTGAGCTGCGCCCATGCAGAAGGGTCGCTCAGTCGTGACCAAAACATCTCGAAGGGCGGGGCGACATATACCAGTAGTGCAAGGATAGTATATAAGAGCAGATACCACCATTTGTCTTTTGGCTGATAAAACTTCATTGCCGTGCCCGATGAACGTTTCATTTTCATATTGGACAAATTGACGCTATACAGCTCGTCCAATGACAAATGCACCATCGCGCCACCGAATAAAAACAGACCATAAAACCAGCTGGTCGTCAGCGGTAGATGTAGGCCATAGTAGCTTAAACAGGTCAACCCCAGTCCAAGTATCGCCATATACGGCACAGAGTGGATAACGCCGCGATGTACGGTCATAGTGGTAAAAATATGAAAGATCACATAACGCATAAAACCATAACCCGCCAGCCATAATGCGATCAATGCCAGCAAGCTCAAATCACTGCGCCAGTGCATGACCAAGCCAAAGGCAAAGACAAACGAGGTAATATTAAAACCCAGCTTAATCGGCGTTGAGTTATCCGAATCCAAATCTGGCAGCAATCCACCGATGGTACCAAGCGCCACGCATACTAAAAACCCTGAATCATCAATCAATCCTGCTTTATAAACCGTCAAACTCAGGGTGCCGCTCACCATAAAAGCGACATTTAAGTGGGTATTAAAATTTGCCATAAAACTCATTCATCCATAGCGCTCAAAAAGACCTTTCGAGCGGTGTATCTAGCCGTAAAAAAGCGCACCATGATACCATAGACCGTCCATACGTCTAATAGAGATAGCCCGTAAGAGAGAGCTTCTATGCCTGCCAACGATTTACCTGCCAAACTTGATTCTGATACCTATACTGACCATTCGCCTGTCATAGAAGGCAAGCTTGATAACAGTTTTGCTGAGATTGATTGGCAAGCACCATGGTTGTCACACATTGTTCAACTAAATTACCTCAGCAACAGCATTGAGCATCTCAGTAGGCCAAGTCAGCAGAATAGCTTAAGTGAATCGGATAGTTTAGATGAGCAGTATGTAAATGCTTCTGATATCAATACGCCTGACACAATTGCCAACGTCTTAAAAACGGCGATGACGCAGCAGGCCAGTCATTTAGAGCAGTCATTACCCCAGACCAAACCTACCCATAACCGAACGCCTCAAACGCTACAATTTGTCTCTCAAAACGCTTTGCCCGACGGGGAGGCTTATGAGCATTTCATCGGTACAACTGGCAACATTCCGACGCGTGATAACTTGCATGACTTATTTAACGGTAGTATTTGGCTGACCTTTCCAAAAACAAAAGCGGTGCTGAATTATTACCATATGCTGGAAATCGACAAACAAGGCATTAGTGAGCGCCGAGGGCGTGTGCGCGACACTATTACGGTGTTTGATGAAAATGGGGCGGTGCTGGTCACGGCAGACCCTAATATCGGTGAGGCATTGGTTGATTTCGACTGGCAGGCAAGTTTGGTGACGCCCCGTGCTAAATGGGATAGCCCAATACAATCTAATAGCAGTGCTCAGGCCGCAGTCTATATCTTCGGGCATGCCTTACTAGAGCAGTTGCTATGTCCGCGTAAATCGTTATGCGCTCACAGCATTGTCATCCATGTGACGCAAAGTTTCTTTACCCTACCATTAGCTGAGCGTATACGTTTTTTGGATGACAAAGTTGCCGAATACATGGACACATTATTATCAAAAGATGACGTGACACCGCGCCAACTTGCGCCGCTTCCTATTTTAGGCGTGCCGCATTTCTGGGTAGAAAATACCGATACTGACTTTTATGAAGACAGTTATGTATTTCGCAGTGGACGCCGTCAGAAAAATAAAAAATAAATAGGAATGAGTCACTCAAGATTGGTTAGCCAAACCTTTGTTACGTTTACGATTGTGCCACGATTTGACAACGTCCAGACGTTAACAAAGCCTCATATGTTTGTTATGGTAAAAGGACGTTTCTGTTAAACAGGAAAGAGATGGTTATCTCTTTTGTTAACACACAGTCACATTAGACAGTTTTATTAAACTGCTCTGCTGATTAAAGATATATCGACCATCTATTGAGCCACCAGTTATACATAAACTTATAATAATTTATGTCTAGGATCTATAACAACGATAAGGAAGCTATCATGAGTGATATTTTTAATGTAAAAGACACCCTTTCAGTTGCTGGCAAGGAACATGCCTACTACAGCCTGCCCAAACTGACCGAAACCTACGAGCATATCAAAACGCTACCCTTTTGTATGAAGGTGGTGTTAGAGAACCTATTACGTAACGAAGACGGTGGTCAATCAGTCGGCAAAAACCATATCGAAGCCGTTGCCAATTGGGATGCAGGTGCTGAGGCGTCAAAAGAAATCGCCTTTATGCCAGCGCGCGTGGTATTGCAGGATTTCACTGGTGTGCCTTCAGTCGTTGATTTGGCTGCGATGCGTGATGCAGTGGTCGAGCTTGGCGGCAAAGCGGAACAGATTAACCCATTTATCCCTAGTGAGCTGGTCGTCGATCACTCTGTACAGGTCGATGCCTATGGCCGAGAAGACGCGCTCGATTTGAACGAAAAGATTGAGTTTAAACGCAACAACGAGCGCTATGAGTTTTTACATTGGGGCAAGCAAGCCTTCGAAAACTTCGTGGTCGTGCCACCAGCGACGGGTATTGTGCATCAGGTCAACCTTGAGTATCTAGCGCGCGTCGTAATGGCAGCGGATGTTGACGGCGAGCTGATGGCATATCCAGATACGGTATTTGGTACAGATAGCCATACCACCATGATTAATGGTATTGGCGTACTTGGTTGGGGTGTGGGCGGTATCGAAGCCGAAGCGGCGATGCTCGGTCAACCGTCCTCGATGCTGATTCCGCAAGTAGTCGGTTTTGAGCTAAAAGGCAAGCTAACCGAAGGTGTTACTGCAACTGATTTGGTATTACGTGTCGTTGAAATGCTACGTGCGCATGGTGTGGTTGGCAAGTTCGTCGAGTTTTATGGCGAAGGCTTACACAGTATGCCGCTTGCAGATCGTGCCACCATTGCCAATATGTCACCAGAATATGGCGCGACTTGTGGTATTTTCCCGATTGACCAAATGGCGATTGATTACTTACGTCTATCAGGTCGCGAAGAAGCGCAGATTGAACTGGTCGAAAAATATGCCAAAGCGCAAGGTCTATGGCACGATGCCGATACGCCAGCGGCGACTTATTCGAGCAAGCTAGAGCTCGATCTGTCGTCAGTACAGCCAGCATTAGCAGGGCCGAACTTGCCACAGCAGCGTATCAATTTGTCTGATATGCATGAGAAGTTTGGCGAAACGTTAGAAAAAATGACCAAAGATCGCAAGTCAGAAGTCGAAGGCAAAGTACGCTTTGACCAAGAAGGCGGCGAGCAAGAGCAGGCAGAACACTTGGCAGCCGAACCCAACATCGATGTTGATACCGAAACTGACGATAGCAAAGGCTATCAGCCAGCTAATAACGTGTTCTCAAGCGTTAATATTGACGACAAAGAGCATAAATTGCGTGATGGTTCAGTAGTGATCGCTGCTATTACGTCTTGTACCAACACCTCAAATCCAGCCGTTATGATTGGTGCTGGTCTGGTTGCCAAAAAAGCCGCTGCTAAAGGCTTAAAAGCTAAGCCATGGGTCAAAACGTCACTCGCACCGGGTTCTAAAGTCGTTACTGACTATTTAGAAAAAACCCATCTGATGGATGAGCTAGAAAAAACAGGCTTTTACCTCGTCGGTTATGGTTGTACCACGTGTATCGGTAACTCAGGCCCATTATCAGAGGAGATCGAAAAAGGCATTGAAGAGAACGATTTGGTAGCGGCAGCGGTGCTATCTGGTAACCGTAACTTTGAGGGTCGTATTCACTCGCACGTGAAGGCCAGTTACTTGGCATCACCACCGCTAGTTGTTGCCTACGCGCTCGCAGGTACAGTCGATATCGATCTGACGACCCATCCACTAGGCCAAGACCAAGACGGTAATGATGTATTCTTAAAAGATATCTGGCCAACTTCAGAAGAAATTAACGAGCTAATTGCCAATAATATCGACGCTGATATGTTCCGCAAAAACTACGGCGAAGTGTTCGACGGTAGTGCCGCATGGAACGCAATTAGTTCAGCGGATAGCCAATTATATCCATGGGATGAAGGATCGACGTATATCAAAAACCCGCCGTTCTTTGATGGTATGACTATGGAGCCAGAAGGTATCCCTGACATCGAAGGCGCACGTATTTTGGGTCTATTTGGTGACTCAATCACCACCGATCATATCTCACCAGCAGGTAACATTGATCCAGACTCACCAGCCGGCAAGTACTTGCAAGAGCGCGGTGTGATGGAAGCAGATTTCAACAGCTATGGCTCACGCCGTGGTAATGATGCAGTCATGACCCGTGGTACCTTTGCCAATATTCGTATCAAAAACACCATGATGGGTGGCAAAGAGGGCGGCTATACCTATTACTTCAAAGGTGATAGCGCTACGCTACAAGATGGCGAAGAAATGCCTATCTATAATGCGGCGATGAAGTATAAAGAAGATAAGCGTCCACTCGTGGTACTTGGCGGCGCGCAATATGGCTCAGGCTCAAGCCGTGACTGGGCAGCCAAAGGCACGATTTTGCTGGGTGTGAAAGCGGTGTTGACCAACTCGTTTGAGCGTATTCACCGCTCCAACCTTGTGGGTATGGGCGTCTTACCATTGACCTTTAAAGGCGATGAAGATGCGGAGACTTACAACCTTGATGGTTCTGAAGTGCTGAGCATCACAGGCCTTGACAATGGCGAGAGCAAAGTCGCCACGGTTACAGCTACGCGTGCTGATGGTTCGGCAGAAACCTTTGAGGTCAATGTCGGTCTACAAACGCCAAAAGAGCGCGAATACGTACGTCATGGCGGTGTGTTGCACTATGTACTACGTCAATTGGCTGCTGAGAGTAAAGAAGCTGGCTAGTAGTTAGTTAAGCTTTATATGACAAAAAGCCCAATCTCCGTCAAAGTAGGTGATTGGGCTTTTTTATGGAAGACTTTTTTCTTCTTGTTACTTTACTCTTTAAGCCTTTTCAGTCAATAACTTAATTCCCAGCCCAATAAACACCATACCGCTGATTCTATTTAACATTGTTTCAATAAAGGGATTTTCCCGCAAGCGTGTACTAAACCGCGCAGCCAATAGCGCCAAACATAAGCACCATATAAAGCCTGTGGTGGCAAAAGTCAGCCCTAACATCAAAAATGACAGCATGCCATAATCATAACTAGCGTCGATAAACTGAGGGAAGAACGCCAAGAAGAATAAGGCTACCTTTGGATTAAATACATTGGTCAACACGCCTTGCTGATAGATTTTCCAGCCGTCTACAGCCTTTTGGTTAGTCACATTCTGAGCTTTAGACAAACTGTTTGCGATTGAGTTCGAGTTTTTGCTCGTTAGCATTTTAAAGCCTAAATAACACAAGTAAGCCGCACCAATATATTTGACGAGCATAAATGCCGTAGGGGAGTTGGCGAGCAGTACTGACAGTCCTAGCGCTGCGAATAACGTATGCACCAAAGCACCTGTGGTGATGCCTTACACAGAATAAACCCCTGCCGCTTGTCCTTGAGAGACACTGCGGGTGATGATATACATGCTATCCGTGCCGGGCGTGAGGTTTAACAAAATAGCGGCTAAGACAAACCCTATGTAATTCTCAATACCAAACATAGCTAATCCCTTCCTGTAATAGCACCAAAAATCCATATGTCGTAGGGTGTTTTTATATTGTATAAAATGCTGATGGGATAGATGGTAGCGAGCATTAGATAGGTTGGCAATAGCGCGGATAGCTATAAGGTAGTGAGAGCAGCGTTAAGACATATTGGAGAAATGACAGATGTAAAAAAGCCCAGTCACCGGATGATGACTGGGCTTTTTTAGTGTTCGCTTATTAGTCTGATCTAATGCTAAGCAAAAGTGCTAATAAGTGACGCCGAATAGTGGCGTCCCCAGGGGGATTCGAACCCCCGTTACCGCCGTGAAAGGGCGGTGTCCTAGGCCTCTAGACGATGGGGACGCATAGAGTGTTATAACCAGTGATTACAACGGTACTTCACAATATCAGATAGCTTAGTAAATAAGCATTGCCTAGGTGCTGATATCGTCCTACTAGCGAGTATTTATGATTACGTTTCAGTAATACTGAGCGTTGCTATAAATAAGTATGGTGGAGCTAAACGGAGTCGAACCGTTGACCCCTTGCATGCCATGCAAGTGCTCTACCAACTGAGCTATAGCCCCTCGCTAAGAGTGTGCGTATTTTATGTAAGAGCGGCAGTCTTGTCAACCACTATTTTAAAAATAATTCATAAATATGCAAAAAAAAGCGTTTTAGCCTATTTTAAAGGCCCAACAAACCCAAATTAGCGTGGATTTTGCTTAAGCGCGATCTCTTTGATGGCTTTATCGGTATAAAATTCTGTTTCGCTACCATCAGAAAAAATAATCGCACAGCATTCAGTTGGTACATATTGACCGCCTTTTTCTCTGATCGTTCTGATACCTTTGATGCCAATGATGTCATATTCGCCTAATTTATCTAGATTATGCTTGGTGTAACCACAGTAAGTACTGTATATCCATTTTAAATCTTCAAAATCCTGACCTTTGGTCAGGGTCAAAGTTGCATCAAACAGCTCCTTTACGATGGCATCATAGTATTTCTGTGCTTCTTTTAATGTGTTAAAGACATAATCTTTGCTTTCTATCGTGACGGTTTTGGCGGCCATGTTTGTTTCCAATTAAAATATTTAATAAAAGACGTTTAATAGTACGAGGGTGGTTTTACTGATTCATAACGAAAAAAGGGCCAGAGATGGCCTGACCCTTTTACACTCGACAAGTTTCGCTAATTAACTATTTAGCAGAGAAGTTATTCAGCTTCTAAACTACTCAGCAGCTGCCAAAAAATCTGGCAACTCTGCCGCTTGCTTCTCAAGTTTTTTGAGTTTCTTTTTACCAAGGCCGCCGAGCACATCAACCGCATGACGCAGGCGAGTCAAGGTCATATCAGCACCGATAATCGCCATGGAGTTCATAACGGGCGTCGATGACGTGCTGCCAGCGATAGCAATAAAGAATGGCGCCATAAAGTCACGCATCTTGATGTCGAGGTGAGCAGCAAGGCCTTTTAGCGTGGCGTAGATGTTTTCTTCTGACCAAGTCGGTAAGGTCTCAAGCTGCCAAAGTGCTAATTGCAGCATCTCGATAATTTGCTCAGGGGTAAGCGATTTATGGGTGAAGCTCTCAGCGTTGATGTCAGGTAGGTTTTGGAAATAAAAGCCACCCCAATTGACCGCATCAGACAATAGCTCGATACGTGGCTGAATTGCCGCAGCGATGGCGGTGAGCTTGTCACTGTTACTGGCCCATTCAAGGATTTTATTCTTTAGCTCTTCAGGGCTAAGCGCACGTAGCCATTCTGCATTGAGCCAGTTTAGCTTTTCGATATCGAAGATAGGGCCACCAAGCGACACACGCTGAATATCAAAGCTGGCAATCATTTCTTCTAAGGTAAATTGCTCAGCATCATTAGGCATTGAGTAACCCATACGACCGAGATAGTTGAGCAACGCTTCAGGTAGTACGCCTGCATCACGATAGTAAGTGATAGAGGTTGGGTTTTTGCGCTTAGACAGTTTTGATTTGTCAGGGTTACGCAACAGCGGCATATGGCAAAGGGTCGGCATTTCCCAACCAAAATAATCATAAAGCAGTTGATGCTTAGGCGCAGAGTTCAGCCACTCTTCACCGCGCATGACATGGGTGATTTCCATCAAGTGGTCATCGACGACGTTGGCTAAATGATAGGTTGGCATGCCGTCTGTTTTTAGCAGTACTTGCATATCGACTTGGGTCCAAGGGAACTCAACCGTACCGCGTAGCATGTCTTGTACTTGACAGGTGCCTTCGGTCGGTACACGCATACGAATGACGTGTGGTTTGCCCTCGCTTACTAATTGCTCGGTTTTTTCTGGTGCGAGGTGCGCACAGCGACCGTCGTAACGAGGGGTTTCGCCATTGGCCATTTGCTCAGCACGCATAGCATCTAGCTCTTCGCTGGTACAAAAACAGCGGAACGCATGGTCTTTCTCTATGAGTATCTCAGCGTGTTTTTTGTAGATATCACTACGCTCACTCTGACGATAAGGCGCATGTGGACCACCAATACCTGGACCTTCGCTCCAGTCTAGGCCAACCCAGTGCAAGGCATCCAAAATCATTTGCTCTGATTGCTCAGTCGAGCGCGTCTGGTCGGTATCTTCGATACGTAAGATAAATTCGCCGCCGTGCGCTTTGGCGAAAGCCAAATTGAATAGGGCGATATAAGCAGTGCCTACGTGTGGAAAGCCGGTTGGTGATGGGGCGATACGCGTGCGTACAGGGCGCTTGCTGTCAGTAGAGGTTTGCATGATAAAAGTCTCAAAGTTTACTATCGATATAAGCTATTAGTATAAATAGCGATGAAAGATATGAAGTCGATGTGAAGAAATAGCGTAAAATATAGCGCTAGTATAACAGAGACATGTGATATTTTTAATGAAAAGCCCTTCTAGTGCTTGACTACCCGTGTATCCTTGCGATAATAACGCTAGGCAAGTCATAACTTGTTTATTTTCATCCAATTACTGGCCAGTATGGTCGTCATCTATTGAGTTGTTTGTGTCCCTATCTAAATCTAAGTCAAATGCTAACGCTAACCATTCTTCAGTCGCGGTTGCTCCTAAGCCTGCGATCAGCACCTCTTCGATAGAAAATGATGCAGCTCAAAACCTGCAATCGTCGATAGAAGATTCTGCCCCGTCTAATGAGCTGGATTTTATCCACGATGCGGTGCTATTGCCAGAGACCGTCGCAGCAGTGCTGGGTGTAAAATCTCTACCCAAGCAAACAGGCAATGCTACTCAAAGCAATAACGAGCAAAATGGCTTAAATATAAGCGGTATATACGTTGATGCGACCTTTGGTCGTGGCGGTCATAGCAGGTTACTATTAAGTCAGCTTGCCGATGACGCCACACTGATTGTCTTTGACAAAGATCCGACAGCCATTAGCGTGGCGCAGGAATTGGCAAGTAAAGACAGCCGTGTGCATGTGGTGCATGATAGCTTTGCGACCTTGACTGACAGTCTGGCTGCTATGGGTATTACGCAAGTGGATGGCTTGATGGCGGATTTGGGTATTTCATCACCGCAAATTGACGATGGTAGCCGCGGCTTTAGCTTTATGCGCAACGGGGCAGTGGACATGCGCATGGATACCAGCCGTGGCCAGTCAGTTGCCGAATGGCTCGAGCAGGTTGACGACGAAACCTTAGCCAATGTTCTTTATGAGTTTGGTGAAGAGCGTCATAGTCGCCGTATTGCGCGCGCTATCAAACAGATGGACAGCTATGAGTCTACGCTTGAGCTGGCAGAGGTGATCAAAGTGGCGCATCCCAATTGGCAGCGCGGCAAGCACCCAGCCACACAAAGCTTTCAGGCCATGCGTATTTTTATCAATAATGAGCTTGGCGATGTCGACGACTTTTTAGAGCAAAGTATTGCTATCTTAAAGTCAGGCGGGCAGCTTGCAGTGATTAGTTTTCATTCATTAGAAGATCGCCGCATCAAGCAATTTTTGCAGCGTCATAGCAAAGGGCAGTATCCAGAAGATGAAAATCTACCGATGCCGCCCAATCGTCCGCGCTATTTTAGCAAGCCAAAACGCGTTGGCCCAAGCAAAGCTGAAACGAGTCAAAACCCGCGCGCGCGCAGTGCATGGTTGCGTATGGCAACTCGCACCGACACAGAGTATCAGCAGACGGCCGCGCCATAAATCATGGATGAAAACACCGAGCAAATCGCATATGATTGCTATTGTTTGTCTGAATGATGCATAAATGTCTTAATCGCTACGCCACTGTTAAAAAGCTGTAAATATTGTCTGTTAGGCTCAGCAAATAATTTTCCGTCATTTATTAGTTGAGAGTGTCTGAGATATCAAGCAACTCAGTCCTTCTTTACTCTAAAATAACGTGATTATTTATTCGACCTATTCGACTTTGCAAGATAGCAGGTTTAGTAAGACAGCAGGTTTTGATATGACATATCGCTATAGCGGTAGGCTGTTGCCGCTATAAGACGGTTATCTTTGGTTTTATTTTTATCAATGGTATGACTGAGCAATGACGCGTTCATTGCTTGCAGATCATTATCTACTTTATCGTTTACGTTCACTTTTTGAGATCGTCATGGCAATATCTGACAAACCTGCAAACCGCCGCGCCGCCGCGCCCTATAACACCGATATCGGCGAGCTATTCGTGCGTCGGTTTAATGTGGTGAGCATTTATGTGGTCGTATTACTGCTCTTGGCAGCCGCAATCGTATGGAGCGGCATCAAGACTGCCGAAGCCGTTCAGCAATATCATCAGGATTATAAAACCTTGCAAGACATGAAAAAACAAGAGCGTAAGCTGCAAATAGAACATCAGCGTCTGTTGATTGAGCAGCAAACCTTTAGCGCCACGCCGCAAATTGCCAGTCGTGCAGTGGCGGAATTGGGTATGTACTCACCGACATTGAAGGATAAGCTGATTATTCAGCCTGGTGTCGCCACCGCCTTGGCACCAGTAGTCTCTGATGATGACGACGATGAGTTAGATTTAGATATGGTCGGACCACGAGCCTCTACCGATATCTCCCCTGAAGAACCGGTAGCGGAGGCAGGACAATGAGTGATAAAAAACCTAAATCCACACCAGCAAAAAACACCAGCAAAAAACCAGCCAGTGGCAAGGTGACCAAACCATTACGCCGTGCGAGCGCTGCCAAATCTGGACAAACGGGTGATAAAGCGGCAGGCAGTCGTAAAGCCAAACTATTTGATCGTATAAAAAAGAGTGACACGAAAGGGACGCAGGCTAGTGCCAGAAACCCAAAGAGTAAAAGAGGGTTTTTAGGTAAAGCCTCTGGCGCGTCCTCTCGTGGCGGCTTTGAGCAAGACAAAAACCGTTTTCGTACCGTTTGGGGTTTGGCGCTGGTTATATTGGTGCTATTGATTGGCCGTGCCTACTATATTCAGGTGGCCAACGCGCAGTTCTATCAAGACAAAGGTAATGAGCTTATTACCAGTGAGCGCACGCAAAAATCTTATCGAGGTATGATTACCGACCGTAATGATTTACCGCTTGCGGTGAGCGCACCGCTGGCGACCGTGTCGTTTAGCCCGCATGATTACGCGAGTGAATACTACGAGCTCAAACGTATTATCTTGACCAACCCTAGCAGTCCACAATTGCAGGCGCGTATGCAAAAGCGTTTGGACAATATGGATCTGACGACGCTGGCTGCGGCTGCCAACATCTCTGTCGATGAGCTAAAAAAAGCCACGGCAATCGATGACAGTATTGATGTGACCGATGAAGCAGCAGTCAAAGCGGCACTGCCATCTGGGGCAGGCTCGCATTATTTACCCCTTCTCAATAAAGTCACACCTGAGATTGCACAAAGTGTTAGCTCGCTTGATTTCCCTGGTGTCCATGAGAAAAACTTCTTTCAGCGTTATTATCCGCAGCCGCAATCTAACGCGCAGCTGTTAGGATTTATGGGGCAAAACGCCAACGACCCTGAGGGTGGTTATGAAGGACGTGCTGGTATTGAGCGCCAGTATGAAAAAGATTTAGCAGGTGATGATGGTAAGGTGCTTGTTTTAAAAGATGCCAAACAAAACAGCTTAAAAGAGATCAAGCAACTTGAGCCTGAGATACCAGGCAAAGATGTGGCGCTGACGATTGATTCGCGGTTGCAATATTTGCTCTATAAAGAGCTAGAAAAAGCAGGGCGTCTGCAAAAAGCGCGCTGGTCGACGGGTATGATTGTCGATGTACAGACTGGTGAAGTGCTGGCGCTATCCACATGGCCATCATTCAACTCAAACAATCTCAATGAGATGACTGGTGAAAACCAGCGTAACCGTGCGCTATTGGATGTGTTTGAACCAGGTTCAGTGATGAAGCCCTTTACCGTTGCCGCCGCCCTAGACTCAGGTAAATATACGCCGACTACTTTAATTGATACCAACCCAGGCTCAATTCGCGTGCGTGGCTATACCATCCGCGATCATAATAACTTGGGCATGATCAATATGGCAACGCTACTACAGAAGTCTAGTAACGTGGCTTCGACTAAGATTGCGTTGTCGCTACCGCCTGATGCCATTACTAATATGCAACGACAGTTTGGCTTTGGTTCAAAAACACCTTTACAGTTCCCAGGTGAGGGCAGTGGTCTCATTGTGACGCCAAAAGAGAAAGAAACCTCACGCCGTGCGACAGTCAGTTATGGTTATGGTTTACAAGTGACACTAGCGCAGGTAGCGCAGGCTTATTCAGCCCTCGCAGCAGGTGGCGTGATGCACCCATTGACTTTGATTAAGAACGACAAACCGCAACCAAGCAAACGCATTATGGCGCGCGAGCAGGCGATGTCTATTGTACAGATGCTTGAGAGTGTGACCGAGGCAGGTGGAACAGCTAAAGCCGCTGCCATTGACGGATACCGTGTGGCAGGCAAGACTGGTACCTCGCGCCGTATCAATCCAGAAGGCGGTTACTATACTGATCAGTATCGTAATGTCTTTGCTGGTATGGCACCAGCGTCTAATCCAAAGCTTGTGGGCGTCATGCTTATTGAAGATCCGCGCGGTCAGATTTATGCGGGCCTAACGGTCGCACCTGTGTTCCACAACGTGATGAAAGAAGCGTTACGATTATACAATGTGCCTTTGGATAAGCCGCTCAAAACAGAACCACAGTAGGCGTTTAATGATTTTAAGTAGTCAGCTCTTTAGGGGCTGATTTGTATTAACTGTTTAGGATTTGCCCATGACCATGCCTACCTTATCGTCAAATAGCGCCACTGTTACGACGGCCACTCTACAGCAGCTTATCGATACTAGCGATAAGCTGCTGGCGCAACAGCTAACCGCGATGATCGCAACATCGGTTCAACAGGCATCGAGTCAGTTAGGGGCGGATCAGATTCAATCTGTTGCTCATATTCCTTTTCAGCAGTTCCAACTAGACAGCCGTCAACTATCAAATAATGACGTATTCATCCTTTTAAAAAGCCATACGCCAAACTTTCAAAAAAGTCATGACTATCTGCTACAAGCCGCTGAGAAGGCTGCTTTTGTCCTCTCAGAGATGGATCCTGCTGCCTTGATTAGCGAAGCAAATACTCCGCTGAAGATGAATGGTGAGTTTAACGCACAGCAGCAATTAGCAGCGCTGCCGTGTCCAATCTTATACGTCCCTAACATTCGTGATTTCTTAGGTAGCTTAATCCAAGCATATCTGCAATATCAGCAGCCAGTGACCCTGCCAAAGGTAGTCGCTGTCACGGGCACCAATGGTAAAACTACCATCAGTCAATTGGTGGCACAGCTGACCCAATTAACAGGCATGAGCAGTGCAGTGATGGGTACGGCAGGTAATGGTCGCCTTGGCGCTTTGGTACAAGCCAGCCATACCACTGGAGACGCCTTGGCTGTACAGCAGTTTTTGTATCAAATGGGCATCGAGAATGCTGAAGTATTGGCGTTAGAGGCCAGCTCTCATGGTCTGGATCAGCAGCGTTTACAAGGCGTGCCAGTTAGCATTGCGATTTATACCAATCTGAGTCGTGACCATTTAGACTATCATGCTGATATGGAAGAATACGCGTCTGCCAAAGCCAAGCTGTTTGATAAAGCCCACTTCCCAGATTTGACCCATGCCATCATCAACGTCGATGATGAACATGCTCAGATTATGTTGGATACAGCCACTGCTAGCGACTTGACGGTATGGACGTATAGTCTAGAGCCTGCAACATCTGCTACTTTTGTCGCTGCTAATATCGAGCCAAGTCTACAGGGTGTCAAAATCAATCTGCGTACTGACTTTAATGATAAAACAGTTGGTGATGAGAAAACAGATATTATCGAGGTTATCAGTCCATTACTCGGTCGCTTTAATGTTGCTAATTTGCTTGCCGCTATCGCAGCAGCAGTAGCGACTGGTATTGTTAATAGTACTGAGTCTGGTACTAAGTCTGCTACTGAATCAAATGTGGATATTAGGCGCATTGCGACTGCGGTCACGCAGCTACAAGGTGCGGTTGGGCGTATGCAGCGCGTGCCATCCAATGACGGCTGTTTTATTGTTGATTATGCGCATACGCCAGATGCCTTAAGTCAAGTGCTGGCGAGCCTGAAAACTCACTGTAAAGGTAAGCTATGGACAGTATTTGGTTGTGGCGGCGATCGTGATGCAGGCAAGCGTCCATTGATGGCACAAGCAGGCCTCACAGGTGCTGATCAAGTTGTCTTGACCGCTGACAATCCACGTACCGAAGACCCTAATGCCATCTTACAGGATATGCAGGCTGGGATGAGCGCTAAGCAATATCAACGTACGCATATAGAACCTGCTCGCCAAAAGGCCATTGAATATGCCGTGAGTCAGGCAGGGATAGACGATATTGTCGTCATCGCTGGTAAAGGCCACGAGACCTATCAAGAGATTAACAACGTCCGTTACGATTTTGATGACAGTGTTATTTTACAGCAGGCATTAGCGCAAGCGGGCCGTATATAGTCGATTGACTATCAATACGCTTATTATCAAAAAATTAATTATTAAATATAAAAATGAAGTAGTCATTATATAAGGTAACCATTATGACAGCCGACCACGATAACACCATCCAGTCGCAAGGGCTTTATGTCTGGCAAATGGATAATATGCTCGCAGCGACAGCATCGCTCGATAGTCACTGGCAGTTGCCACAAGACTATGCAGATGTAGAGCAAGCATCATTAGCTAGTAAGCGTATTGCGACCGACACTCGTACGATAAAGCCTGGTGATATCTTTTTGGCGTTAAGTGGTCAGAATTTCGATGGTCATGACTATATCGATATGGCAGCATCAAAAGGTGCCATTGCAGCCATTGTGTCTCGTCCTATCTTATCTGAGTCAAATGCGATTCCGCAGCTGGTTGTCAGTGATACCCGGTTGGCGTTAGGGCAGTTGGCAAGCTATCGTCGTCAGCAGCATAAAGATCTGACCGTGATTGCGATTACTGGCTCTAGCGGTAAAACCACCTGCAAAGAAATGCTAGGCAGTATTTTTGGTCGATTGGCACCGACATTGATTACCCGTGGTAACCTCAATAATGATTTGGGTGTGCCAATGATGCTGCTTGAGTTATCAGACCATCATCGTTATGCCATTTTAGAGTTAGGTGCCAACCATATTGGTGAGATCGCCTATACGACTGAGATTGTGCGTCCTGATGTAGCCTGTATCCTAAATATTGGTACGGCTCATCTGGGTGAGTTCGGTAGCCGTGAAGGTATTTGCCAAACCAAAGCAGAGATCTATCACACCTTAACGGATGCGCAGTTTGCGATTGTTCCTGATAAAGATGATTTTACCAACCAATTGCGCCGCATTGCTGAAAAGCACACGTCACATGTGATTGGCTTTGGTAATACCGATGTCAGCGCGAGCCATCTAGATGTAGAGCCAGAGCGTAGTGAGTTTAAGCTACATATCGGTAATCAGATTCATGATATCAATTTGCCATTAGCAGGCGAACACAATGTCAATAATGCTTTGGCTGCTGCAGCCTGTGCGCATGCGTTAAATATCGACGTCAGTGACATTGTTATTGGGCTTGAAAATGCGCGTCCAGCCAAAGGTCGTCTGAACAGTCAAATACTGGGTAAGCACCGCCTGATTGATGATACCTACAATGCCAACCCACACTCGGTACGTGCCGCTGCCAAAGTATTGGCTGCACAAACGGGTACGCAAGTGATGGTATTGGGTGATATCGGCGAGCTAGGAGAGGCGGCAGTTAGTGAGCATCAAAGCCTCGGCCGTACTATCGCGACCACAGGTATCGATGTGCTGCTCTGTGTTGGCGAATATGCCAAGGCTACCGTTGCTGGTGCGAAAGAGATTGCTGATATCAATGCTCAGGCATTCGCAGACAAAGACAGTTTATTACAGTATTTACAGCCGTATTTGCAAGCGCAACAAGCTAAGCCTTGTACTGTGTTGTTCAAAGGCTCGCGTTCCATGACAATGGAAACACTTATTCATGCGCTAGTAGAGGAGTAGGCGGTGTTAGTTTGGTTGTTTGGCTGGCTTGGCCAGTATTATACGCCGTTTTCTGCGGTTTCTTCGTTGACGTTGCGAGCGCTGCTTGCTGTGGTCACTGCCCTCGCATTTAGTATGTTTTTTGGCGGGCGTGTCATTCAGCACCTGCGTTCACTCAAATACGGTCAGGCCATTCGCAATGATGGGCCTCAATCGCATTTGGTCAAGACCGGTACGCCAACCATGGGCGGGGTATTGATTCTCAGTGCTATTGGGGTATCGACTCTGCTATGGGCACGTTTGAACAATCCTTATGTGTGGATTTTGCTCGTTGTTATGGTGATCTTTGGTGCTGTAGGTTGGGCGGATGATTGGCTCAAAATCAAGTACAAAGACCCCAAAGGTCTGATTGCGAGAAAGAAATATTTTTGGTTATCGATGGGCGCATTATTCGTCGGCGTTTCTTTATACTACATCGCCACACTACAGCCGGATATCAACACCACTCGCGAGATGCAGGATTTGTTGATACCGATCTTTAAAGATTGGATGATTCCATTTTCGGCAGTGCCTTTTGGTATTGGTTTTATTATCTTTACCTACTTTGTGATCAATGGTGCGTCCAACGCGGTTAACTTAACCGACGGCTTGGATGGCTTGGCAATCCTACCAGTAGTGCTTGTTGCAGCAGGCTTGGGTGCGATGGCTTATGTATCGGGCGATGTACGCTTTGCTGATTATTTGCATGTTCCGTACATTCCCTATAACTCTGAAGTCATTATCGTTTGTGGTGCCATGGTCGGGGCAGGTCTTGGATTTTTGTGGTTCAATGCGCATCCTGCACAAGTATTTATGGGCGATGTGGGCGCGTTAGCACTGGGTGCGATGCTCGGTACGATTGCCGTGATGACACGACAAGAGATTGCCTTTGCCATTATGGGTGGTCTATTTGTCGCTGAAGCGCTATCAGTGATGCTGCAAGTTGGCTCTTATAAATTGCGCAAAAAACGCGTCTTCCGTATGGCACCACTGCATCATCATTTTGAAGAAATTGGCTGGAAAGAAACACAAGTGGTGACGCGGTTTTGGATTATCGCCATCATTCTCGTCATTCTTGGGCTAATGACCTTGAAGCTGCGTTAGAAAGACAAGCCTCAAATATACCTAAATTTTCTGCTTAGAAGCCATCTCAATGAGTATTGGGGTGGCTTTTTATCGTTTAAGGTACACGAAATTTGTTAAAATGCGGGTCATATTGCTATGACTTTGAGATACCTGTGTCCTTATTTATTTGTCCACTTTGCCAGTCACCACTACAGCCAGCCGCAGATACTTGGCGCTGTGATGGTAGTTTGCACCCCAAGCAAACCTCGCATCCGTTTGATGTGGCTCGCCAAGGCTACATCAATCTATTGCCTGTACAGCAGAAGAAATCAAAAGCACCTGGCGACAGTCAAGAATCTATCAATGCCCGCAAGCGATTTTTGAACCATGGTCACTATGCGCCGTTACAGAGTCTGATTGTCCAAAAAATGGCAGCGCTACTGTCAAAAAGTGAGGCCACAGAGGAGCAAGATACCAAGTCTGTGAATTGGCTTGATATTGGCTGCGGTGAAGGCTACTACACGCAAGCAATGGCACAACTGGGCTCGGATATCATAGATACTCTTATAGCAGCGGATATCAGCAAACCTGCATTGGTGGAATTGGCTAAAGTCAGTAAGGCGGCACATCATCTTTGGTATCAGTGCAAGAATAGTAACGCTGCCAAGACGACGGCCATTTATCCGCTAGTGACCAGCGCCGCGCATCTACCGTTACGCTCTCATAGTGTGATGGGTATTAGTAGTATTTTTAGTCCTATTTTGACTGAATCGTTCGCGGAGGTATTGGCTGATGATGGGTATTTAATCATTGCCAAACCAGATGCCGGACATTTAGCGACGATGCGAGAGGCTTTATTTGATGACGTGCGTGAGCATGATTCTGATAAGTTTTTACACGAGTTGGCACCATACTTTACGTTGATTGGGACTGACCATGTTAGTACAGAGATGGCATTATCAGCGGATGATTTGGCTGATTTAATGACCATGACCCCGTATGCCTATCGCGCACGTAGCGAAAAAAGACAAGCGTTATTGACAGCAGTAGAGAAAGTGTCATTTAAAACAGAGGCAAAATTCGTGGTTTATATTTTGCAGAAAAAAGGCGTCCAGTTGAGCGCCTTTTAATATTTTTGTTACGGTATCCATTAATCAGTATTCTTGTAGTAGCCAACCGCTACCAAAGGCAAAATACTCACGAAACCATGCATTGTAGCGAATAGACAGCGGTGTTGAACTGGCAAGCGTGATTGGTTGCGTATAACCTTGATGGCGAGCTATAGCGGCCGCGCGGATAGTATGAAAATCGCTAGTGACAATCGCGACGGGTGCCTCTTTGTCAATACCATGCTGTTCAAGTATGATCTGGCTGTACGCCAAATTCTCCTCAGTACTGGTGCTTTTACCTTCTTGATAAATACGATCTAGTGGAATGTCATGTACTTGCTGCAAGTAAGTCGCCATGATGTCCGCCTCACTGCGCGTGCGTTCATAGCCCACACCGCCACTTGTAATAATGAGCGCCTGTGGTTGCTGCTCGATCAGTTGTGCGGCTGTATCCAAGCGACTAGCTAGGGTGGGGGTCGGCTTGCCATCGACCGTCCCAGAACCGAGTACAATAATAGCCGCTACAGGTGGTAAATCTTGTTTACCCTGTGCAATTTGCTGCTGCAATGAATAAACAAAGATTAAAAAGCTAACGAGCCATAACCCAAACATCAGCCATAATCCGTACCAAATACGCCGCAATAAAGGATTGTTGGAAAGTATTTTCGTAATTAAGGGCGCAAACAGTCCATGGCCTACAAAAACCACGCCTATCAAAAAAGGCAGCACTGTACCAAAATTAATCTTATCAACAGCCATCAAAGTAACGCAGTCGATAATGAGTATCGCCCCAAGCATGGTTAATAAAACACGTAATAACCCACACATAAATTTGTTATCCAATCAGCGCTGATAGAAGAGTTGCGCTGTGTATAGTTGTCAGATGCTAATCGATATAAATTCGTTGTACGGTTGGCAAAATCATCATATAGAGGTTGGTGGTTTCAATAAATACCAGCCAGTAGTACAACTCTGTAGCTTTCTACCGCCTAATGTGTGAATGCGCTTAGCAGTGGTAACAATCGCAACCTTTCTTCAAGTTTCATAAAGCTACTTAATGCGAGAACGAGTTATCATTTTCTTTGTCGATAGAGCGATGCTTTATCGTGATACTTCATAAGGTATCTTTAATCATAATCTATTAATATGAATTAAATTAGGAAAAAACAATGAAAAAGGTAATAGTAAGTTCGATTCTAGCGGCTACAGCCTGTTTGTCGATGGTTGGTCAAGCCAATGCTGCACCAAATTATTCGCAACATCATGCGTCTCAAGTACAACACCAAAAACATGGTAACAAAGCAGATAGTAAGCATAAAGTTGTCAAAAATAAGGCGAAGGATTCTCACGATAGATCAAAGGCGGCAGCTGCTAAATATAAGGTGAAAGGTAAATATCAAGGTAAAAATACTCACGAACATCGTTCTTAAGACTAACCTTCGATAATCCAAAAATGACGCCTTAAATGGGCGTCATTTTTTAATAGTATATATAATAAAAAAAGAGACCATTAATTGGTCTCTTTTTTTAGTTAATCTCGCATATTAAATTTTATTTCGAGTCATTTCACCGTTAACCAGTCTCAAAATATTGGACGGATTTTCATCCTTTAATGCTTCTGACAATAAGCTTTGGGGGTAGTTTTGATAGGCACTATATGTCAAAAAGTAGTAAACAATTTGGTCACGCTTTGACATAGTTACAAAATATTTTACCTTGTAAACACAACATAAGTTACGTTTATCAGCATAAATCATTTAGACAGAATGAGGCGGACTGTGTCACCATCTTTCACGACATTATTCAATAAATAACGATCCCGATAACGTATCTGAAGAACCTGAAGGCCTTATTATGGAAAAATATTAACGTTAAAAAAATCATTAGCAGTAGCCTTGAGTGTCGCCACCCTTAGCGCGGCTGCTATTCCAGTGAGCCAAGCCACTACGTCAATGAATGAAATCATGGCAGCATCACAGAGTAAAATCAGCCTAGAGCAAGCGATGGTTCTCGCGAATAAGACGGTAGCAGGCAATATTATTAGTGCAGGCTTTGATCAAGAAGACCGTATGGAAAATAACCATTATGAGATTAAAATTATTGACAATAACAACGAGCAAGAAGTCATCGTCAATGCCAATACAGGTGAAGTGATAAAAGATGAGATAGAGCGTTTAGATAGAGAGGACTTGGCCGAATATAACACCATAAAGAAGGCCAAAGTCAGCCTGTCGAAAGCCATAAAAAGTGCTAATAAGACGCTAAACGGCACGGTGCTGGAAGCCGAGTTTGACATGGATTATGGTAAACCAGTTTATAAGATTGAAATTGGTAAAGGCAATCAAATCTATGACATTGTGGTCGATAGCATGACAGGTAAGGTTTTGAGCAATCATGTGGATCATAACGATTAATTATTGATAGCCCATATCGATTTTTTGCCTCAAGCAACTTTTTAGTGGTTTGGGGCTTTTTTATGCACTATTCCTCATCATGAGCCAATATCATCTACATGGCTGAATCATCTACAATTGAAATATCATCTATAGGTAAATAACAAGCATAAAAAAAACGCTAGACGCGTTATTTATAAAGGGATTAAGGGGTATTTGGGACAGGATAGGAAAACTAAGATTTTATAAGATTGGCGGTGAAGGAGGGATTCGAACCCTCGATACGCTATGAACGTATACACACTTTCCAGGCGTGCGGTTTCAGCCACTCACCCACTTCACCGTTTTTTGAACGCCTAAGTATAGCGGATACCATTTAAAATGTCACGACTTGCGCGCTATCTTTCTTTATTGCTAACTGCCTGCTAGGATAGCAGATACGCAATGATGAGTATAAATGGTTGAAAGTTGAATGATAAGTTTCCGTGAGCGCACATATGGGCTTAAACACAGCATGCTAATGACTGTCATGACAGTTGCAATAGGTATCACTCAGGCGCATGCTGATGATTTCACGCAGTGTAGCCAATCCTTCTATGGCGGTATCTATCCTGAATTTACCAACACCAAGCTAAGTAATAAGACACAAGCATTATGCATGGATGGCTTTGCCGTTATGTACTCTGGTGTATCACGCACACCGCTGTGGTCAGCAGAGCATTTAGATCGCACACGTCTGCAGCAAGCCAAACAGATCGACCGTGAAGATAGCTTCCATGAAGAAAGCAAGCTTCCAGAATCAGCACGCGCGTCATTATCTGACTATTCAGGCTCTGGTTATGATCGCGGACACCTAGCACCAAATGCCGATATGGCAACGCGCAGCCAACAGTATGATAGCTTCAGTCTGGCCAATATCGCGCCGCAGTCACCCCGTAACAATCGTTATATTTGGCGTAATATCGAGTCTGCCACTCGGTATTTGACGCAGCAATACGGTGAGGTTTATACCATCACAGGTGTCGCATTTACCAATAAAAAAACCAAGCAGCTCGCCAATCGTGTGCTTGTACCCAGCCATTTTTTCAAAGCAGTGTATATACCCGCGACCAATCAGGCAGGGGTATATTACGCACCAAATGACGAGTCGGAGCGCATTGATGTTATTAGTATCGATGAGCTGACCGCCGAAACTGGCATCGATGTCTTGCCGATGTTGGACACTCAAACCAAGCGAGAAGCGTTTGATTTGCCATTGAAGGCAGGTGAGAGTTCAGAGACAACTGATACGCCCGCTCAGGAGCCGGATTGGATGCTATTTGTCTGGGCTATTTTGGATTGGTTACTTGCACAGCTAAAGGCATAGAGCAAAACGTAGAATACTTGTTGGGTTTTAAATACACCATAAGGATGATCACATGATTGACCCATTCGCCAATAATCACCAAAGCATGCAGGTTGGTGATCTTGTTATCGAAAACCAAAAGGACAAGGTCATCATCTATGGTGATATTGACCTGACTTTGGATGCATCTGGATATGAACACGCTCAGCAATTGCATGAGCTAATGAGTCGGGTCATAAACGCATTTGAAAGCAAAAACCTTTATAGTAATAATGATGATAAGTCAAAAGAAAATGATGACCAATCGGGCAAAGATATCGACAATCCCTTCTTGTAAGTCTTTGATATGGTTTTATTTTATAGAAATAATAAAGTATAAAAAAATTACTAGGCAAAGTCGGAAAATTGCTTATAATGAGTCAAGACATCGCTTATGTCGCTCAAAATCTTTGACAAAGAGTTATGAGCAATATCGATAACCTACGCTTTATAAGTAGAGATTCGTAAAGCTTGTAATAAAAGATTCTAGCAAAGGATAAGCATAGGACATCAGAAACATAATGTTTCGAGCAATCATTGTATGAAGGGAGTCAATCTATGAAATTATTTACAAAAACCACTTTGGCAGTTGCTGGTATTAGTGTTGCTAGTATGGCATTTGCCGCTGATCCATTAGCCAATACTACTTGGCAGACATACGACGATGGTGAGCCAAAAGGCACGGTAAAAATCACTGAGTCAAACGGCGTGTTAACCGGTACACTTATTGCTGCCAATACGGCTAAAGGCAAAAAGCATGTTGGTACGACGGTCATCAAGGGTCTAAAGTCTGATGGTAACGGTAAATATAGTGGTGGTACGATTACTGATCCAGCAAAAGGTAAAGATTATCGTATGACTGCAACTCTAAACGGTAACTCGTTAAACATAAAAGGTTATATCGGTCCATTCTCACGTAGTCAAGTATGGAAAAAGAAATAAATCCATAAAGAATCTAACTATTAAGTCTGAACCTGATAGATAAAAATCCCGCATTACCGAAAGGTTTTGCGGGATTTTTTATACTTCTTATTTTATCGTTTTAAGAAAGGGGGAGTGCTTGATGACTAAGGCGTGTCCCTATTTAGTGATAAACGTTTGAATCAGGGACACGCCCTAAAATAATAAACGCTGACACTACGGTAAGTAGTATCAGCGTATCGAATGATAGGGTTTAGACTATTGAGAAATCTTATCTGATAAATTCTGGATAAGCTTCCATACCACATTCTGCAATATCAGCACCTTCATATTCATCTTCTTCAGAGATACGGATACCGATGACTGCTTTGAGGATTCCCCAAACGATCAAGCTAGCGATGAATACCCAAGCAAAGATGGTCGCAGCACCCACAATCTGGCCGATAAAGGTAGATGCTGGGTTAGTAATTGGTACGATTAGTAGACCAAACAGACCGACCACGCCATGAACTGAGATGGCACCCACTGGATCATCAATTTTGATTTTATCTAACGCTAAGATTGATAACACGACGATGACACCAGCGACAACACCGAAAAGAGTGGCTTGTAGCGCAGAAGGGGTTGATGGCTCTGCAGTAATGGCGACTAGGCCTGCTAGTGCACCGTTTAGGAGCATGGTTAGATCCGCTTTACCAAAGATGATACGAGCGATTATCAGAGCGCCCACAGCACCACCAGCAGCAGCAGCATTAGTGTTCAAGAATACCATGGCGACAGAGTTGGCACTGGCGATATCGCCGAGTTTCAGTACTGAACCACCGTTGAAGCCGAACCAACCCATCCATAGGATTAGCGTACCAAGCGCCGCAAGTGGTAGGTTAGCACCAGGAATCGCACGTATCTCACCGTTAGGACCGTATTTACCTTTACGTGACCCTAAGAGCAATACACCTGCTAGAGCAGCAGCAGCACCCGCCATATGGACGATACCAGAGCCTGCAAAGTCAGAGAAGCCCATGTCACCTAGGTTAAATAACCCAAAGACATCGTTGCCGCCCCAAGTCCAACTGCCTTCTAATGGATAGATAACACCAGTCATGACGACAGCAAATAATAAGAAAGCCCATAGTTTCATACGCTCAGCAACAGCACCTGAAACGATTGACATACAAGTCGCTACAAAGACTACTTGGAAGAAAAAATCTGAGGCTGCAGAGTAGACAGAGTCACCACCAAAGCCATTTTCGGCAGAGGCTGCTAACGCGTCTTCTACCAAGGTGTCGCCGCCTGCAATTCCGCTCAAGAACAAATCGCCACCATACATAATAGCGTAGCCGCATATCATGTACATGATACTGGCGGTTGCAAATAGCGCGACATTCTTAGTTAAGATCTCGACCGTATTTTTTGATCGGACCAGTCCGGCCTCTAACATAGTGAAGCCGGCTGCCATCCACATGACCAACGCCCCACAGATCAAAAAGTAAAACGTATCGAGCGCATACTGGAGCTCAAAGATTTGACTTTCCATTTAAATTCCCCTTGAATTTACGATATAGATATCGGTGTGACCGATAGATAAAAATGCAGTAAGAGCCTTTTCCTATAAATCGATGTTTATAGATATGGCCTCAAATCTAGATAGCATCAGGTCCGGTTTCGCCCGTACGGATACGAATGACTTGCTCAAGCGCAGTGACGAAGATTTTGCCGTCACCAATCTTGCCAGTGCTAGCGATACGAGTGATCGCTTCAATAGCAGGTTCGACCATCTCGTCGATCACAGCGACTTCGACTTTTACCTTAGGTAAAAAGTCCACCACGTATTCTGCGCCGCGATAGAGCTCTGTGTGACCTTTTTGACGACCGAAACCTTTGACTTCAGTGACGGTAACACCTTTAACACCGATGTCAGAAAGCGCTTCACGCACATCGTCGAGCTTAAACGGTTTTAAGATCGCAGTGATTAGCTTCATAAAAAATTCCTTATTTGTGTGATGCCGCAGATTGATAGAGGCATTATGGTGCATCGTCGTATCTCTGCTTTGCTTACGGTAAGTTATTCAAGAACTGTGCCAACCTACTCAAGGGGGAGGTAGAATTGGGTTTATTTATTCAAAAATAACCGCGGTTGCAACAGAGCATATGAGTGACGATGTAATGATGAGAGCCATCATTATAAACATAGTAAAAGCGAATCAACCTTTAGCGTTTGGTTAATGAAAACTTTATTATAACCAACTTTTTAGGTGCTTGGGGAGGCTATCCCTCTATTTCATGTGACGATTTGCTAACTTGAGTTTAGTAATAAAATGGACGTTTGATGACAGCTGATTAAAGCTAAATAGAGGAGAGGTCGCGGTAAGCGGCAGAGACCAAAAGAGTCGTTGGTGCTCTGCGCTTAAATAGATAGGACTATGTGAGTGTAGATAAAACGATATCTAAGCCTTAGGAAAAAGGAGGTATGGTGTTTTGGTACTGCCCAATAACTTCTTAGTATCGCTGCCTTGTAGCAACTCACGCAAACGCGATTGGCCAAACGCACCTGTTATGAGTAGGCCGATATCGTTCTGGTTTTGGTAGTAATTTAAAGCCGCCGCAACATCACGGCAGTCTAATAATGTTTTTTTAGATTTGATACCTGCTTGCTTGAGCTTCGCGTATGCTTCACGCAGTGCATCACAGTTATCAGAAGTTTCTTTACCGATCATGACAATATGAATGGTCAAGGCACGCACGAGCGGGGTCTTACACAACCAATTAAGCAACTTATGGCATGTTGGACTGTTGTCAAAAGCAAATAAAGCGGTAGTAGGGGGCAAAAATGGTGCATGTGTCACCAAAATGGGGCAGTGGCTGACTCTAATCAGTTGTCCTAATGTCGATTTGCACGTGACATGATGCCCAATGATGATCAATTGTGCCTTGTCATCGACGTAATCGATACTCTGGTTCAGGTTTTCATGACGATGCAAGGTATAAGTTTTGAGCTTATGAGGCTTTTGCTCGCAATACGTGGTAGCTTGAGACAGTAATAGTCTGCCCTGTGCTTTTAGCTCACAGTTGCTCAAATGCTCTTTGGTTGTGAACTGCTCAAGCAAGGCATTTTCATCATCGATATTGAGACAACCAGAATAATTGACCGCAGCTTTTTGCTGTAAGCTTGGGACTGAATGTAGTAGTCCTACAGGCGCGCGCAAGCGAATAGAAGCCCACATGCTGGCCTCTAATACAGCTTGAACATGATCAGGACAGTCCAAGCAGGCAATGACACTATCTGGTTTTAAGTTACTCATAAAACGGCCACATCATTCTAATCATAAAAATCAGCCACTCAGCGTAGGGTTAAGGCATCACGTACATACCTAACTCTTTTGACCGATGTAGCTGTCTATTTATCCATCGATTCACAAATCATTCATCGATTCACAAAACCTTGCCATACATCAATGACAAGGCAGACGTAGATTTGCTTAATCTAATAAGCCAATATCTCGGCGATCGTGAACAGAGAAGCGGTCAATCAGTGTTCGACTCGCATTGTTGAGTCCTACCACTTTGACATCAATACCTTCACGTTGCAAGCGCATGACCAGCTTGTCCAAGGTATCAACAGCACTGATGTCCCAAAAATGCGCATGGCTGACGTCAATTTGAATGCTGTCTACCGCTTCTTTGGTATCAAAGCTATTCAAAAACTGTGTCGTAGAGGCAAAGAACACCTGTCCTTGAACATAATAATAACGGGTATTGCTACTGTCATCGTACTCACTGAATATGGTTAAGAACTGACCAATCTTATTGGCAAATGCCAAGGCAGATAGCAACACACCAACACCAACGCCATAAGCTAAGTTATGCGTAAAGACGGTGGTTAGTACTGTCGCTAGCATCACTATATTGAATGACATAGGATGCGTTTTGAATTCGCGAATAGATTGCCAGTTAAACGTGCCAATCGATACCATAATCATGACAGCAACGAGGGCTGCCATTGGGATTTGGCTGACCCATTCACTTAAGAATACCACCATGATGAGCAGTACCACACCTGCGATCAAGGTAGAAAGGCGCGTGCGTCCACCAGATTTTACATTAATCATCGACTGACCAATCATCGCACAGCCTGCCATACCACCGAAGAAACCTGACACCACGTTGGCTATGCCTTGACCGCGGCACTCTTTGTTCTTATCACTTGGCGTATCGGTCAACTCATCGACAATCGTTGCAGTCATCATAGACTCTAGTAAACCCACAATGGCAAGCGCAATAGAATAAGGCGCAATAATCAGCAATGTATTCAGGTTTAATGGAATATCAGGCAACAAAAACACAGGCAACGAATCTGGCAAATCACCCATGCTACCGACGTTACGAATATCAAGATTCATATACATCGCAACAGCCGTCAACCCAACGATACAAATCAATGGTGACGGAATGATGCGACCGATTTTAGGGATAAGTGGAAACAGGTAGATAATCCCCAAGCCTACAGCGGTCATGATATAAACCGTCATACCGACACGCTCGGTCATAGGATTCAGCTCTGGTAACTGGGCGGCGAATATCAATATTGCCAATGCATTGACAAAGCCAATGACAACTGAGCGCGAGACAAAGCGCATCAAATTACCAAGCTTTAGGATGCCCATGACGACCTGAATGACGCCGCACAGCAAGGTCGCAGCCAGTAAATACCGCAAACCATGATCGGCAACCAAATCGACCATGACTAAGGCCATAGCACCCGTTGCTGCCGAAATCATACCTGGACGACCACCGACAAAACTGATCACGACCGCGATACAGAATGAGGCATATAGGCCGACTTTTGGGTCAACACCTGCGATAATAGAAAAGGCAATGGCTTCTGGAATAAGCGCCAAGGCGACAACCAAGCCCGATAAAACGTCACCGCGAACATTGGAAAACCACTCGTCACGCAAGTTATCAATAAAAGATGTCATAAGTAAACTACATAGGGTTAGAGGCAAAAAAAGTAATCATTACTCATTTATAAAATGATCGCGTCGCTAATAATAGCTATTCATTTTTCTTTTACGTCAACATGTACTGGATCATGTTGCTGTGTTGGAGTGTGAAAGGTCAATAATAAGTATGTCTACTGATTTTTTTTGGTATCACGAATACGCTCATCAATAATCAATACGATGATAAGGACAGTAAAATGACCTAAAAATATGGTTTGAATCAGGTTGCTTAAAATAGGCTATAAAAAAATATCTATCATAAGACATAGAATCAGCAATTTCTTGCTGCAGTAGAGGGTGATAAATAATCTGCCAAATCATGACTACTATCTGACATATCACTATCACACACGAATCGTTGCTAAAGAGACGTGACAATAGCGCGATAAATGTGACAACATGCTAAACTAAAACAATCAGGCGAAACGCCTTGTCACATAACAATGTCACATATCAATCAAGCTAACTATTATAGCATTAGCCACTGAATATAAAAACAGGCGAATAATAGCACAAAGTCATAAAAAATTAGTACCGAAATATGAACGATACCGTTATGATGCTTGTCATCTTGGCGGTGTCATTTAGAGTCGCTGTACGCTCAGTTTGCTTGACGCCATTTTGCTCGTTCAATAGAAGGAATAGACATGACCGCTAATACCGCAACAGAAACCTTAATCCATAAAGGCAACGGTCTACAGGTCGTGGTCGGTTTGGGACAGTCTGGGTTATCGGTCGCGCACTATCTTGCCAAGCAAGGCTATCGAGTAGCGGTAACAGATGCACAAGTCGTGCCTAAATTGGCAGAGCAACTGCCCGCTGAGATCGAGGTTCGTCAGTTCGGTGCAATTGACGCAGAGCTGTTACAGCAAGCGGCACGCATTATTATCAGCCCAGGCATTTCGCTCGAAAATGATGGAATTGCCGCCGCGCGCCAAGCAAATATTCCAGTAGTTAGCGATATTCAGCTATTTTGCGAAGCCTGTACTGCACCGATAGTGGCGATCACAGGCTCTAATGCTAAAAGTACCGTAACGACCTTAGTTGGACAAATGGCGGCAGATGCTGGCGTCAATGTTGGTGTTGGTGGCAATATTGGCGTGCCAGCACTGACTTTGCTTGATAATGCGGACATGGAGTTGGCAGTGCTGGAGTTGTCTAGCTTTCAGTTAGAAACTGTCACTAACTTGGGGGCAAAAGTAGCGACTGTCCTCAATATGTCACCTGATCATTTAGATCGCCACGGTGATATGCTTGGTTATCATCAAGCCAAGCATCGTATCTTTCAAGGTGCCAAGTCCGTGGTCATTAACCGCGAAGATGCGCTCACCCGTCCATTGGTCGCAGACAACCTACCAAGAATCAGTACGGGTATCCATGCGCCTGATAAAGGTCAGTATGGTCTCATTACAGACACAGAAGGCCAAACTTATCTTGCACGCGGTACAGAAAGATTACTGTCCGCAGACAAACTGTTGATTAAAGGGCGTCATAATCTGCTAAACGCGCAAGCAGCTTTAGCACTTGGTGAGCTTGCAGGTTTGCCCCTTGAGAGTATGCTCGAGACGTTACAGCAATTCACAGGTCTTGAACATCGCTGCCAGTACGTTGGGAGCTTTGCTAATATCGACTATTTTGATGATTCTAAAGGCACCAATATTGGCTCGACCATGGCCGCTATTGAAGGGCTAGGTGCAGTCTATGCACCCAAAGATGGTAAGCTATTATTGATTTTGGGCGGGCAAGGTAAAGGTCAGCAATTTGGTGAGTTGACGCCTTTTATCAATCAATACGTCAGCCAAGTGCTGTTTATTGGTGAGGATGGCAAGCAAATTGAGCAGCATTTACGCGCAACCAAATTAAGCGATGATGTCGCATTGCACCAATGCCAAACATTAGAAAACGCCTTTGTCACTATTCAGCAAGTCACTGCTAGCAGCCTATCGCAAGTGCAAGCGGTATTGTTGTCACCTGCCTGTGCCAGTTTTGATCAATACAGTGGTTATGCGGCTCGCGGTGAGCATTTCAGTCGATTGGTTGCTCAGTTAGATACGGCACAATCAAATAGCACGATTATCAGTTAAAATTTTTAGATGGCTATAGGCTCGAATAGGCCAGCATAGATGGTGTAGTAGTACGTGAGTTACTTATTAACCAAAGCAGCATTTCTCTTATAAATGATTGTTTTGCTTATAGATTGCTGCTACTGTCAACCGTAACGGCTCTGATTACTAGATAAATGATTGCTCAAGCATTTTTTGATGATTGAGGGTTTTTATCATCGTCTATCTAGTAAGATTTACTTTATGATTTTTTAAACGGTGGCGTTTCATAGACGCCGTGTTTTTTCGTTTGTTAGTGTATATAAAATTATGGCGCTCTCTTCTTTTTTTCGTTCTTCGCCCAAAACCAAGCAAGCCTCTGGCTCAGACGGTGTCCTTTCTATGCCATCAGCGCGCGCAATTTTATTATCGAGCGTCGGCTGTATCATGGTACTTAGTCTGCTGATGGTGGCTTCTGCTTCTATTCCTTTTGCGCTCAGTCGCGGTATGACAGAGCTGTATTTTTTCAATAATCAGCTACTGTATATGACGATTGGGTTAATCGTCGCCATTATCCCTTATTATGGTGTGTCGTTACGGACGCTCTATAAGACTGAAACTCAGTTTCTGCTATTGGGTATCACCGGTATATTGCTGGTGGCAACGCTGTTTAGTACACCTATTAACGGCTCTAAGCGCTGGCTCACGCTGGGAGGCTTTAACTTTCAGGTAGCAGAATTGGCCAAGCTGGTCATGATTGTGTTTGTCTCTGACTTTGTGGTGCGCCGCTCTTTTGAGGTTCGTAATGGCCTAGATGGCTTTTTACGAATTATGTTAGTAGTGGCATTGATAACGATACTGCTATTGTCGCAGCCAGATTTTGGTTCTTTTGTCGTTATTTTGGGGACGCTGTTCGCGATTTTTTATATCGCTGGAGCACCTTACAAGCACTTCTTAGCATTAGGTGCGGCTGCCGTTGGTGGCGCAGTGTTGATGGTGACCACGGCAGAGTACCGGTTGGTACGTGTGATGTCGTTCATGGATCCGTTTGATGATGTGCAAGATACCGATTATCAGCTGGCACGTAGTCTGATTGCTTTTGGCCGTGGACAGTTCACTGGGGTTGGCTATGGCGAAAGTGTGCAAAAACTGTCGCATTTGCCTGAGGCGCATACTGACTTTTTATTGGCGATTACGGGTGAAGAGTTGGGCTTTGTTGGTGTCAGTATGGTATTGATACTCGAAGCACTGATTATCGGTAGTGCGATGCGTATCAGCTACAACGCGCTAAAACGTCGCCAAATGCGCATGAGCTATACCGCGTTCGGTATCGGTGTGGTGTTTATTGCACAGACAATTATTAATGCGGCGATGAACATGGGTGCTATTCCTACCAAAGGCCTCACCATGCCATTCTTTAGTTATGGCGGTTCTTCAATGTTGATCAGCTTGGTTATGGTGGCTTTATTATTGAAAATATATAAAGAAAGTCCTGAGATCGAAAAGAGCCAATGCCGCTACTATTAAAAACTTTGAGTTAGTTTATATACTCTATGACCAAGCATTAAAAAAAGCGCCGCAAATAGTGGCGCTTTTTGCTATCCGTTTTTTGTGAGTTGCTTTTTAGTTATCTTCAATAAGGCGAATTCAACTGCTGTTTCCCTTGCAGCGGCGTATTGTCCCATTGAGCAATTGCTTGCTTGAGCATATTTTCTGGTGTATCAATATCGACCTTTGGTTGCTGCAGGAGTTTTAAGGCATCAGCAATCAGCTGGCTTGGATCTGAGGTATCAATTGGCTGTGCAAGATTCTGCTTAGAGAGCTTTTGACCATCCGCATTGTTGATTAATGGCAGATGATACCAATGGTCGATGGTTGGCAGTTGTGCCGCCTGCATGATACTGATCTGTGCCGTGGTCATGGGTAAAATGTCCAAACCGCGCATGATATGAGTCACCTGTTGTAGGCCGTCATCAATGCTGGCTGCCAGTATATAATTGATCATGCCGTCTTGACGACGAGCCACCATATCTCCTAGTGTCTGCTGCGGATTGTCCCATTGCAGCCCTTGGATACCATCGTGAAAGCCAATTTTATAGTCTGGTAGCTGTATACGTAACTTATGCTGTTGCCTATCAAGGCCCGATGCAACACAGCGTCGTGGGTAACGTTGTCTGTTTGGCTGCGTTTGGTTGCATGGTTGTGTTAAGTTCGCATTACTGTGATGTCTATTAATTTCCTCTTGCACCCAATATTGTTCTAAGTCTTTGCGTGAGCACTGGCAACCATAAGTCAATGGGCGTAATGATGAAGACAAGTATTCGTTATAAATATCAATACGTTCAGATTGATAAATGACATCACCGTCCCAGTGCAGCCCAAGCATCTCTAAGTCCATCAAAATCTGTTCAGTGAACTGTCTATCACAGCGCTCGGTGTCGGTGTCTTCGATACGCAGCAGCCACTGTCCACCGATCGATTTGATATGGCAAAAGCTTGCAAGTGCCGTGGTCAAAGAACCAAGGTGCAACTCACCCGTTGGTGAAGGCGCAAAGCGGCCAATAGGCTGGGATAATTTGGTGTGAGATGGCGCGTCAGTAGGAATAGTTTTCACAATAAATGGCTATCGATAAAAATAATATAGATAGAATAATAAAAATTAGGTTCAAAAGATATTTATTAAATGAGATTGTTTCGTGAGCAAGGGCAACATTTCACCAATGCTTTATCAGTCATATACTCAATACAGAGTAGGGGGAGCGTTTGCGTGAAGAGGCGGTCGTCTAAACGGTCATCTAAAATGCAAAAAGCGACCACTCATAGGGTCGCTTTGTTTTACAGTCATCTTAGTTCTACCTGATTTAAGCACCTTGGTTTTGGCGTTCTTTAATCTCAGACAAAGTCTTGCAGTCGATACATTGGGTCGCTGTTGGACGTGCTTCAAGACGGCGCAAACCAATCTCTACGCCACAAGTTTCACAAAATCCATAGTCGTCATTTTCGATTTCTAGCATAGACTTGTCGATTTTGCGAATAAGTTTGCGTTCACGGTCGCGTGTGCGCAAAGCTAGCGCAAACTCTTCTTCTTGAGTTGCACGGTCATTGATATCAGGCATGGCGCTTGATTCGTCTTGGATGTAGTTTTTGGTACGATCCGCTTCGCCAATCAGTTGGTTTTTCCATTCCAACAAAATCGCCTTAAAATGCTCTAACTGTGCATCAGACATATACTCTTCGTCTGGGGCTGGCACATAAGGAGTAAACTTGACTTCACTTGGATTTGTGGTCACGGTGCTCATATGGGTATCCTACTTTTTCAAATTAATTCAATAAAACGACGTATCAAAAGACAAGACGTTATCAATTTTACAAACGCTATAATTTGTCCCTTTATCAAACGTTTTACCACTTGGTAACACAAGTAACACAGCTGATCAAATAATATCGTTATGTTGGTCTATCGGTATCGACACACCATTGCTTAGGTATACTGCGATGCAACATTTTGGTTCGATAGCATGGCTGCAATCATGTGGTAAATTACTGACTGTAAAAAACGATTTTAGCTACTATATTGCTGACTAATATGAGATATCAGGTCATTTCGCTTCATTTTACAAGTTGTATCATTGTTTTTAATAATAATGAAGTTATTTTTTATACTGATCTCATTTTTTCTTAATCTACTCGCTAGCGCCACTTCAATTAATAGGTGCTAAATCCTTGAGGTGTAAGCGCTATAGCTATTTTATGCACCAATAAATATGGGCATTAAGTATCCAGTCTTTCAATCCAGCTTGCAACCTTTCCATTGTTGGCTAATTGCAACCAGCGGTAACCAGGTGAACACGCTTCATCGTAAGCAAAATCATGCGAATAAGGTTTGAATTGATAGCAGGTAGATGGCGTGCTATAAACAGTCACACCTTGGCGATAACGAATCTGCTCTTGGTGAGTATGACCGCTAATAATCACCTGTAAATGCTCAAAAGGCGCCATATACTCCCAAAAAGTTTCAGCGTTCTGCGCCATATGGGTGTCAATCCAGTCAGAATCTACTGGAATGACGTGATGGTGTAGGGCGATAAGCGCAGGCTTATCACATGCCTCAAGCCGTTTGCATAACCAATCAATATCTGTAGTGGTTATCTCACCTGCCACTTTCCCTGTGATAGACGAGTCTAATAACAGAAGCTGCCAGTGATCACTCTCAATGATGTGCCGACTGAGTAAGCGTGAGTCAGCAGGCTGGGCAATGAGTGTCCGCTGAAAAAACGGCAAATCTTCACCATTCTCATCAGTCACATCGTGATTGCCAGCGATACATACAAAAGGAATTTGGGTTGCCTGTAGTACATCAAAGATATGGTCATAGGTGGCGGGCTTTACTTTACTGACCAGATCGCCAGTCACGATAATCAAATCACAGCGAATATCTTCATTCAGTGCTTGCTGCAGTACAGCTTCAAAATTACGCTGACAATCACCCACCTCATTGACATGACTACTGTCAGTATCAGCAGCGACAGGCGTGGATAAATGCAAATCTGTGATTTGTAAAATATTTATCTGTTCATCGGACGTGCTGATTTTATTGACGGGATAGTTCGGCATTGGGTCAGTCCCTTATCGAATCAAAACAATGGTCATTGTGAGAACGAGTATGGATAAATGATCTACTATTTTCAAAATTATATTAATCTATTATTAACACTAATTAATGACGAGTCATATAGTGAATCGTTATAAATAATGGTAAAGGAAGTTTATAACATAAAGCCAATGAAAGCTCTAGTAATATTAATGAAATAAAGTTGACTAAAGGGAATGTATAGTGCTGCTATAGCCTATGTATCAGCACGCTAGCGCGCTGACCGAAATTTTATTTTGGCTAGCTTGGAAACAATTAAAGCGATAAAAAATAATATCGCTAATATCAATACGATAGAGAGTCCAGTCTGGATATCTAGCCAGATACTTCCCCACACGCCAAGCGTCACGCCGAGCTGCGCAATGATAAATGCTGTGATCACCATTTGCTTTGGTGATGAAGACCATAAGCGTGCCGTCAGTGCAGGTAATACCAATAAACCACTGATCAATAAGCTGCCAACAGCTTGTAGCGCAATCGCACAAAACCCTGCGAGAACGCCCATAAAAAATAGTCGCTGGCGGGTCGGGTTAATGCCTTGAATACGAGCTAGTGCTTCATGAGTCGCCAGTTTTATTTGAGCGGGCCAAATATACAATAGTAGCCCCAACCCAGCCAGTACGCTACCAGCGAGTAGTGGCAAATCTGCCCAGTCCAGCTCAAGTAAATTGCCAAACAAAAACCCCAAGACATTGGCTTGTTGATTGGTCAGCTGTGTCAAAGTCAATAGCCCCAGACACAACAGCGTGACGGCTACCACCGCGAGCACAGCATCAGCTGGCAGACGGTCATCATCCATCAGTACCAGGCATAGCACCACCGCTGCACTAACCAACGCAACACCTATACCCATGGGTAATTGCCACCAAGCAGCAAGTGCGACTCCAAGCAAGGTGCCATGTGCTAAAGCATCGGCAAAAAATGCCATGCGTCGCCACAAGACTAAGCATCCTAAAGGCGCTGACAGTAGGGCTAAAATACTGCCAGCGATCCAAGCAGGTGCAATAATGGCTAACCAAGCGGTCATAAGAAGTGTCCGTAAAATTTTTATAAGAAAAGTTTGTGCTATCTATCAGTTTGGTCACGCTAGCTTTAACGAATTTGATGTTAGCTATTTTCGATTTAGATCATCATTGTTTTTGGTCATTATCGTTATAGCTCGCTTGGTGCATGATGCTCACAAGCATGCGGCTGATGCACATACGGCTGCTCATAATGATGACCAAATAGCTTTTGAAACTCAGTGCTGATAGCAAGCTCGCTTGGTTGTCCTTCACAGCAAATGTGCTTGTTGAGACAAATGACTCGGCGACTGCCTTTCATCACCCAGTGCAGATCATGCGATACCACCAGCATCGCACAGCGTAAGAAATCCGGTAGCTCATCGATAAATTGATATAACCAAACCTCGGTGTCAGGATCAAGACCTTGCATTGGTTCATCTAAGATAAGTAAATTTGGCTTATCTAATAGCGCCCTCGCCAGTAGTACTCGCTGTGTTTCACCACCTGATAAGTGCAGCATTTGTCGTGACAATAAATGCGTTAGTGACAAATTATCAAAGATAAACTGTCGCTGCTCAGAAGTGAGACGCTTCTTATCTGCTTGTCCCAACAAATCGCAGACGCGCAGCGGCAATATGGGCGGCACAGCAAATCGCTGCGGTACATAGCCAAGCTGTAGCTGTTGATGGGCTGTGATACTGCCTTTTGTGGATTCGATCAGACCCAAAATAAGCTTGATCAACGTTGACTTACCAGCCCCATTAGGTCCAATAATACTGACGGTTTCATTGATTGCAATATCGATATCAATATGTGAGAGCAAACGTTGATGCCCGATATGATAACTAACGTTGTTCAAGCTCAGCAGTTTGCCAGCTTCATTCGTGGGACTGCTATTCACAATAGCAGTAGTCGACTGTTTAGAGGGTGAGGTAGACAGGCTCATAGGATGACAACGAATAGGTAAATGGATAATACAAATAAACAAACAATGACAGTGACGTACTTTTTAGGCAACCAAAGAGCCTGAATAAATCTTATTGGCAAACTTGGCAACGACCACTAAGCTCAATAACACTACGCTCAACAGTAAAACCGACATCTTTCTCAGCGAAACTCATCATTTCTTGTACTGGTAAGCTGCTACATTCCTGAACTCGCTGACACTGATCGCAGATTAAAAAGGCAGCCGTGTGCTGTGCTCTGGGATGGCAGCAAGGAACATAAGCATTGATAGACGTTAATTGATGAATCAAACCTTCACTTAGTAAAAACTCTAAGCTGCGGTAAACCGTTGGCGGCGCAACATTTTTTGGTGCTCGCTTTTTAGTTGATGGTTTTTCTACAAATTGCTTTGATAAGCCAGATGCTTTTAGCGTATCACTATCATCCATTTCAAAGAGACGCATCTGCTGCAATTGCGTGATTAAGTCATAAGCACCAACAGGTTGATCAGACTCTAAAACCAGCTGATATATCTGCTGGCGCAAAGGGGTAAAACGTGCCCCACTCAGACGACAGTGCTCTTTTGCTGCTGCTAAGCGTTCAATAACGTCATGCGGAGTCAAATCTTGCACATCATGTAAATGTTCGCAATTCGATGAGGTAGTAGACATAGTACAGGCTCCCAAAAATAGCATGGTAATCGCATGACGTTTTTTATGATAGCGTTTTTTATTGTTATAGTATAACATAATAAACATAGAATCGAATCAGTTGTCTTACCTCTCTTATATATATTGATCATTTTTTATCCATGATGCGGCACGACACTGTGACTCATAATTTTGTTACTCATTGATTAAAGAGCTTACCATGAACTCTGTTTTTACTTATTTACGACGCTCAATCATTACGTTACAGCGCTTACTGATTACAGGATTGGTAGTCTTAGGCTCTTTTACATTAAGCGCGCACGCAGCAACGGTCAGTGTCAGCAATCATCCCATGTTTTTACTCAGTCAAGCCGTGACGGAAGGCACCCCTTCTGCTAACCAAATTTTACAAGCTGGCGATGTGGGGCACCATGGCAGTATTAGTCCAAGTGATAAGAAAGCCATTCAAGACAGTAAATTTGTGGTTTGGTTTGGTCCCTCATTAGAGAACAGCCTGACTGGCAGTTTAGAGATGGCACCTAATGCCATTGACTTATTTGCTTTTGATGCTTTTACTCGACATCCTCTTCGTGATATTCAAGGAAAACCTATTGCGGGCACATTCGACCCACATATCTGGCTTGATCCTGAAAATGCAAAGGCCATTACTCGTGCCTTAGCTGTTATTCATAGTCATGCCAATCCAGAGTATAAAAGCACCTACCAAGCAAACGCCAAAAAGTTTGCACAGCGTATGGACAATGCTGTAGCGAAGATACAGCAATCCACACAAAAACAGCGCCCTTATTGGGCCTATCACGATGCCTATCAATATATTGAAGATGCCACAAAAATAAAGCTGGCAGGTAGCTTAAGCCCAGACCATCACCTTGCCCCAAAAGCAAGTCAATTGCGCTGGCTTAATGACAATCGTCCAGCCAAACAAATGTGCTTGGTCAATCAAAGCACCGCTAGCAAAGGATTGCTTGCCAAATTGCAACCTATTAATACCACTGTCCAAATCGAAGACATGAGCGATAGCGAAGACTTTGTAGAAGGATGGACAGCAATGGCTCAGCAAATCCACCAATGTATATCCTAGAATAGGAAGCCATTCGTTAGGGCTGTTCTAAGAAGCTAGAGTTTTAAAAAGAGTGAGACAGCTGTTTTTCAAGTATCTGGTACGGCTACGTAACATAGCAATAGCAGTGGGTTGCGTTAGGTGACTGATAAAAGTCATATTTTACTTGCTTAATAGTGGCTGTCTCCTTATAATAAGTGGCGTTTTATTTTGGTTTAAAGGTAATGCCTGTAGAGTAAGTCATTTACGGATAAAAGTGTCGCAAGTATGCTATATTATCCCAATGCTGAAAGGCTATAGGAATATCGATGACCAAGCCTGCCAAACGCACGCAAAAAGATAAAATAGGCATCTATATCAAACGGCAAGCATGGATATTGTTTATCCTTATCATTATTGCTTGGATGATAGATACGATTTGGTTACGTAGTGAGCTTACTGTAGCAAAGAGCGCCGCCATTGGTGCACTGCTCAGTTTTACGACTCAAGCCGTTTTTGCTTTTTTTATCTTTTGGTACACTGGATATCGCGCGCGCCAACATATCGTTAGCCAGCTATATCGAGGTCAGATGGCTAAATGGCTGTTGACTGTGTTTGGTTTCGCACTAATTTTTATTACCGTACAACCCCTATCTGCGCCTGCGCTGTTTATCGGTTTTATGGTAATGCAAATTAGTCACAGTTGGATGTTGTGGCATATACGCTAGCGCTAATAAATGATCACTACATAGATAATTTATTCATAGTACTGGCAAGTCACCCTGCCGTCCAACTTCTCTATGACTAGTTCAGAAAGTCAAAGTACAAAACTGTCCCACGACAGCACCAATGATTATAAAAATCGAAGTATGAGCCTCTATGTCAGGCGCAGTATGCAACGACACAGTGATAGGGTAGAGCTGGTCCAGCTATTAACCTCACTGATGATTAAATTTTTACAGTTTAGTTATGGACGACTAACTATATTATTAGCCGTTATTGTCAGCTAACTTATTCATACAGTGGATAATAAAATCATAATTGACTTTACACGAATACAACGCTGCATTAATATAGGCAGCTAAATATTTTGTTTATGAGCGCTACACTAAGCGCCGGTCGTAAAAACGGCCAGTAGACAAGCACATATATAATAATTTTGCGTATACATGCAAGGGCTATTACTGAGTTATCATAAGCCCTTTTTTGATAGCTAAAATTTATGTCAAGTTATCAAATATAGCATTAGTAATAGAACTATGGGTTGGATGTTGTTGGTTACATGGGTGCTTTTAGTATGATTTATTTGTTTGCTTAGTTGCAAGGCAAATAGAAATACCAAACCCCATCAGATGACAACCATATTTTTGGTAGTTGATTAAATCGTTGATTAATAAGAAGCTTACATTATGGCATCCGAGCAAACATCATCAGAATATATCTCTCACCACTTAACGAATTGGACGTACGGCTATCTGCCGGGCGAAGGTTGGAAAGTTGCCTATGATGCTGAAGAAGCAGGGCAAATGGGCTTTAACGCTATCCATCTTGATTCTATGCTATGGTCAGTTGGTCTAGGTATTTTATTTTGTACCATCTTTTGGATGGTTTCCAAAAAAGTCACCTCAGGCGTACCAAGCAAAACTCAGGCAGCGGTTGAGATGATCGTTGAGTTTGTTGATAATAACGTTCGTGATTCGTACAGTGGTACATCAAAATTGATCGCGCCATTGGCGTTGACTATTTTTGTTTGGATCTTCTTGATGAACTTGATGGATTTGATACCTGTTGATTTTATTCCAGGTATTGCAGGTCAAGTTGGCGCCGCCATGGGTCACGATCCACATCATGTTTTCTTTAAGATTGTTCCAACGACTGATCCTAACATCACGCTTGGCATGTCGTTCTCTGTCTTTGCACTGATTATCTTTTATAGCATTAAAGAAAAAGGTTTGGGCGGCTTTATCGGTGAGTTAACACTGCATCCATTTAGCGCCAAAAACCCAATCGTACAAGCGATTTTGATCCCGATCAACTTCATCCTAGAAGCAGTTACTTTAATAGCAAAACCTGTATCACTTGGTTTGCGTCTATTCGGTAACATGTATGCTGGGGAATTGATTTTCATACTGATTGCTCTAATGCCGTTTTGGATTCAATGGGCGTTATCGGTACCGTGGGCTATCTTCCACATCTTAGTTATTACACTTCAAGCGTTCGTATTCATGATGCTGACGATAGTTTATATGTCGCTTGCATCATCAACTGAACATTAATTAGACATTCAATAGGTAAATGAGGATACATCAATGGATCCAGTATTAGGTGGTTACACAGTTATCGCAGTAGCACTACTTATCGGTCTTGGCGCACTTGGCACAGGTATTGGTTTTGCTATTCTAGGTGGTAAATTCTTAGAAGGCGTTGCTCGTCAACCAGAGCTTGGCTCACAGTTGCAAACTCGTATGTTCATCGTAGCAGGTCTTTTGGATGCTATTCCGATGATCGGTGTTGGTATTGCTATGCTATTGTTGTTCGCTAACCCTCTAGCAGGTTAATCCGAAAGCTCAGTTGTACATGTTTGGTGCTCAAGAGTTTTCTATTAAATATAGTCAAGATTTGACTACCAAACATGATCAATGAAACTGATTTTTCATTAACAAAGAGGTGATCACGTGAATATCAATTTTACCCTCGTCGGTCAAGCCATTGCTTTTGCAATATTTGTGATTTTTTGCATGAAATTCGTGTGGCCACCACTTATCGGTGCCATTAATGAGCGTCAGCGTAAAATTGCTGAAGGTCTGAATGCCGCAGAAAAAGCAAAAGCAGATTTGGCGACCGCGGAGCAAAATGTCCAGCAGGAACTTGATCTTGCAAAGACCAAGGCTGCCGCTCTAATCGAGCAAGCAAACAAGAGTGCCAATCAGCTCATCGAAGATGCAAAATCGCAAGCCCAAGCGGAAGGCGAGCGCATTCGTCAACAAGCGCAAGCGTCTATCGACCAAGAAATCAATCAAGCGCGTGAATCATTACGTGCCCAAGTTGCTGAACTGGCTGTACTTGGTGCAGAGAAGATTTTGCAAGACAAAGTCGATGTGCAAAAACATGCCAGTATGTTAGACCAACTGGCGGCGAAGCTGTAATTGTGAGGATATAATGGCTGACTTATCAACCTTAGCACGACCGTACGCTAAAGCCGCGTTTGACTATGCCAATGAAAACGGCGCTGTACACGAGTGGGAAGATTTCTTACTTGTCGCTAGCACTGTTGTCAATGACGAGTCGTTCAGTACTTGGCTAGACAATCCAGCTGTTTCTGCTGAGCATAAGTCAGCTGCTTTGGTCGATCTTTATGACTCACAAGTGGCCGGTGATAGCGACTCTGCTTTTAAACAGCTACTAGGCGAGAGCAAAGGTTCTCGCTACGGTAACAGTATTAGCTACCCTAAAGTATCACCCCAGCTCAATAATTTTGTTAAGCAGTTGGCGCAACAAGAGCGTCTAGCGCTGCTTCCTGAAGTTTATGAGCATTATCGCCGTCACAAGGCAATAAGCTTAAAGCAGCTTGACGCATATGTGACTTCTGCCTACCCATTGACTGATGACCAGCGTCAAATGCTACAAACGCGTCTTGCTACCTCGCTAAATGCCAGTGTAGTGATTCACGAATCAGTTGATCCAAGTTTATTGGCAGGCGCTACAATCAAAGTCGGTGATAAAGTCATTGATGATTCGATGCGCGGCAAGTTACAACAGTTAAAAACACAGCTAACTGCCTAATGCCATTTATCGACGCAGTCATATATCATCTGCGTCATAGCAAGAGCATTTGAGTCAGTGGGCGGGTTATCATAAATTAAAGGAAACAAGGCAATGCAACAATTGAATCCAGCGGAAATCAGTAACCTGATTAAGCAGCGTATTCAAGACCTTGATGCGGGTGCAACTGCAAAGAATGAAGGCACGATTGTCAAAGTATCTGACGGTATCGTGCAGATTCATGGTCTTGAAGATGCCATGTACGGCGAAATGATTGAGTTTGAAGGCGAAATCTACGGAATGGCTCTAAACTTAGAGCGTGATTCTGTTGGCGCGGTAGTACTTGGCGATTACCTAAAGCTGCAAGAAGGTCAAAAAGCCTATTGTACTGGTCGTATTCTTGAAGTACCAGTAGGTCCTGAGCTGTTAGGCCGTGTTGTTGATGCTTTGGGTAATCCTATTGATGGCAAAGGTCCGATCAATGCCAAGATGACTGATAAAGTCGAAAAGATCGCTCCAGGCGTTATCGACCGTCAGTCAGTAGACCAACCAGTAATGACTGGTTATAAAGCCGTTGATACCATGATTCCAATCGGTCGTGGTCAGCGTGAGCTTATCATTGGTGACCGTCAGACTGGTAAAACAGCGATGGCTATCGATGCGATCATTGCACAGAAAGCTTCTGGCATTAAATGTGTATACGTGGCTATCGGACAGAAACGTTCGACTATCGCTAACGTCGTACGTAAGCTTGAGCAAACTGGCGCATTAGAATATACCACTGTTGTGGTTGCTTCAGCGTCAGAGCCTGCAGCACTTCAGTACATCGCACCGTACTCAGGTTGTACGATGGGCGAATACTTCCGTGACCGCGGCGAAGATGCACTGATTGTATTTGATGATTTATCAAAACAAGCCGTTGCTTATCGTCAGATTTCACTACTATTACGCCGTCCGCCAGGTCGTGAAGCGTATCCTGGTGACGTATTCTATTTACACTCACGCCTACTTGAGCGTGCATCACGCGTAAATGCTGATTACGTAGAAAAGTTCACTAACGGTGAAGTGAAAGGTAAAACTGGTTCTTTAACCGCATTACCAATCATTGAAACACAAGCTGGTGACGTATCTGCATTCGTACCAACCAACGTGATTTCGATCACTGATGGTCAGATTTTCTTAGAGTCTAGTTTATTCGCCTCAGGTATCCGTCCAGCAGTCAACGCTGGTATCTCGGTATCTCGTGTGGGCGGGGCCGCTCAGACTAAGATCATCAAAAAGCTATCTGGTGGTATTCGTACCGCTCTAGCTCAGTATCGTGAACTAGCAGCATTTGCTCAGTTTGCATCAGATCTTGATGACGCAACTCGCGAACAGCTTGATCATGGTGAGCGCGTAACTGAATTGATGAAGCAGAAGCAATACCAGCCGATGTCAATCTCTGAGCAAGCAGCCGTTATCTATGCATCAAACGAAGGTTTCTTGGCTGACGTACCTGTAGAAAAGATTGGTTCTTTTGAAGAAGCATACTTGCGCTATATGCATGATGAGCAAAGTGAATTGATGCGTGAGATTGATGACACTGCGAACTACAATGATGATATCGCAGGTCGTTTAAAGTCAGCGTTAGAGACCTTTAAACAAAATCACAGTTATTAATTTAACGGGTTAAGCCGATTTGGTTATGACTGTCGTTTGAAAAGTGGCGCGTTGTCTGACTAGATATTTGCGCCACTGTTTTAACCATTACCGGTATTAGATCGCGTAATGCCACAAGATATAAAATGTTATTCTATAAGACTGATGTTGTATATCAAATGATTGTTGCATGCGCCAATGCTTTTTAACCCTCTTATATTGGAATCATTATGGCAAGCTTAAAAGAGATACGTGCCAAAGTCACCAGTATTAAAAGCACCCAGAAAATTACTCGTGCTATGCAAATGGTAGCGGCAAGTAAAATGCGCCGTGCCCAAGAGCGCATGGAAGTGGGTCGCCCGTATGCTGATAGTATGCGCCGGGTTATTTCACATTTGGTGCATGCCTCATCAGACTACAAACATCCGTATATGGTATCGCGTCCAGTCAATAAGGTTGGCTATATCGTCATTACCTCTGACCGTGGCCTAGCGGGTGGTTTGAATATTAACCTATTCAAAGCTTTATCTAAGAGTATCCAAGATTATCAAGATCAGTCAGTACAAGCTGAGTTTGCAGTCATCGGTGCCAAAGGTGTGAGTTTCTTCAAAAACTTTGGTGGTAAAGTCACATCGGCTGTGACCGACTATGGCGATAAACCGACGTTTGAGCAGTTGAATGCACCGGTTCAAGCTATGCTTGAAGACTATAGTAACGGCAATATTGACCGTATCTATGTGGTCTATAACCGATTCGTCAATGCGATGACTCAGAAACCAACAGTCAATCAGTTGGTTCCTCTACCAGAGCAGTCATTTGGTGATGAAGACAGTGGTCTACAGACAGAACTTAGCTGGGATTATATCTACGAGCCTGATATCAAGACGTTGATTGATGAATTGCTTGGTCGCTACATCGAGTCGATTGTTTATCAAGCGGTAATGGAAAACATTGCCTCTGAGCAGTCTTCACGTATGGTTGCGATGAAAGCGGCAACAGATAATGCTGGTGACCTTATTAACGATTTACAGTTGGTTTATAACAAGCTGCGTCAAGCGGCGATTACCCGAGAAATCTCGGAAATCGTTGGCGGTGCTGCTGCTGTTTCATAATTGACTACACCTATATATAGAAGTTCAAGGAGAACGCAATGAGTAGCGGTCGTATTGTACAGATTATTGGCGCGGTTCTTGACGTTGAGTTCAACCGTAATGAAGTTCCTCAAATTTTTGATGCCTTGCAAGTAGACGGTACCGAAACTACCCTAGAAGTACAGCAACAGCTAGGTGATGGTATCGTACGTACTATTGCAATGGGTTCAACCGAAGGTTTAAAGCGTAACCTACCTGTTACTAATACTGGTGCACCTATTTCTGTGCCTGTTGGTACTGGTACGCTAGGTCGCATCATGGATGTTCTTGGTCGTCCTATCGATGAAGAAGGTCCTGTTGTTGCTGACGATAAATGGTCTATCCACCGTGAAGCACCAAGCTACGCGGATCAGTCAAACAGCACTGAGCTACTAGAGACTGGTATTAAAGTTATCGATCTACTTTGCCCATTTGCTAAAGGTGGTAAAGTTGGTCTGTTCGGCGGTGCTGGTGTTGGTAAAACCGTCAACATGATGGAGCTGATCAACAACATCGCTCTAAAACATGAAGGTTTGTCAGTATTTGCTGGTGTTGGTGAGCGTACTCGTGAAGGTAACGATTTCTATCACGAAATGCAGGAAGCTGGCGTTGTAAACACTGAAGACTTCAGTAAGTCTAAAGTTGCAATGGTATATGGCCAGATGAATGAGCCACCGGGTAACCGTTTACGTGTTGCACTGTCTGGTTTGACCATGGCTGAGTACTTCCGTGATACCAAAGATCCTGTTACTGGCAAAGGTCGTGACGTGCTATTGTTTGTTGATAACATCTACCGTTATACGCTAGCGGGTACAGAAGTATCAGCACTACTTGGTCGTATGCCATCAGCGGTTGGTTATCAGCCAACACTAGCTGAAGAGATGGGCTTACTACAAGAGCGTATTACGTCAACTCAGTCAGGTTCTATTACGTCAGTTCAGGCGGTATACGTACCTGCGGATGATTTGACCGATCCATCACCTGCTACAACGTTTGCTCACTTGGATGCAACAGTTGTACTAAGCCGTGATATCGCATCACAAGGTATCTATCCTGCGGTTGATCCACTCGATTCAACCTCACGTCAGCTAGATCCACAAGTAATCGGCGAAGAGCATTACAATGTTGCTCGTGGTGTTCAGGAAGTTCTACAGCGTTATAAAGAGCTTAAAGACATCATCGCTATCTTGGGTATGGATGAGCTATCAGAAGAAGATAAACTGGTTGTTTATCGTGCTCGTAAGATTCAGCGCTTCTTGTCTCAGCCATTCCACGTAGCCGAAGTCTTCACTGGTGCACCTGGTAAATACGTACCACTACGCGATACCATTGCTAGCTTTAAAGCAATTATTGCCGGTGAATACGACGACCTACCAGAGCAAGCGTTCTACATGGCTGGTAGCATCGATGAAGTTGTTGCTAAAGCTGAAAAAATGAAGTCTAAGTCAGCGTAAGTTGTATGCGCATAAGCTAACGAGTAGATATAATATAAACCTTATATCTACTCTTCAGTAACGCATCGCAGTTTTACTGTTTTTTGATCGCGCTTTTATGGTAAGGAGTTAAGTATGGCAACGTTACAATGTCGCGTCGTAAGTGCTCGTGAAGAGTTATATTCAGGCGAAATTAGCATGTTAATAGCTACTGGTACCGAAGGCGAGATTGGTGTATTGCCAGGTCACACACCGCTTATTACTTTGCTAAAACCGGGTGCAATGCGAGTGCAAAAAGCAAACGGCGAAGAAGAAGTGATCTATGTTTCAGGTGGCGTATTAGAAGTACAACCAAAAATGGTTACCGTATTGGCTGATACGGCCATGCGTGCGCACAATCTTGACGAAAGCAAAATCGTTGAAGCACGTAGAAAAGCGGAGCAAATGCTGGTCAATCAATCTGATACACTACAAACCAATGCGGCTTTGGCCTCACTTGCAGAGTCAGTAGGACAACTACAGACTATTCGTAAGTATAAAAACCGCGCATAATTCATTACTGATAGTTCTAGCTAATCATTTAGAGTTATCGCTAGAAGTAATGATAAAAAAACAGTCCATTATATGGACTGTTTTTTTATGTCTGTTCGTTAATGATTGATTCACTTTATCATGATTGACCTCGATAAGCTCTGAGGTATGAATAAATGAATTCTCTATTCTTTAAAGTAAAATCGTTCATCTATGATTGAGAGAAACAATATTAGAATATTCCGAAAAGTTACTGGCGACAATCGTAATATGTCGTTATATTAGATAATGGAACATCGTAAATAAACAGCGATGATTGAGTGTATTTGAGCAACCTTAATCATTCATTTGATAATTTATATGCACTTAGATATTAAGTAGTCTGCAAAAGTAAAACCATTCGCTAATGCGGAAATATATGACATTATTTTTGGACGTAAACTAAAGTTTTAGTCGATGTAGTTTATAGGTTTTGTTAACGACTATCAGCTATAGTATAGGAAGCGATACGTTTAATAGTATACTGTGCTGCTAAGTTTGTAACAGCTATACGAACATCGATTGTGCCACTTTATGGTGCTATTAATTTTTACCGCTCTTACTTTTACTGCTTTTAAATTAGATGTATTAGAGGATATAACAATGACAACGACTGAAGAAGACAACACCCCCCGAATCTTGATTGTTGAAGATGATGAGCGTCTGGCCATGTTGACTCAAGATTACTTGGTCAAAAATGGTTTAGAAGTAGCAATTGAAACTGATGGTAACCGTGCTATACGCCGTATCGTCAATGAGCAACCAGACATGGTCGTACTTGATGTTATGCTTCCTGGTAGCGATGGTCTGACCGTATGCCGTGAAGTGCGCCCGCATTATCAAAATCCAATTTTGATGTTGACTGCACGTACTGAAGATATGGATCAAGTATTAGGTCTTGAGATGGGTGCTGACGATTATGTTGCCAAGCCTGCTCAGCCACGTGTATTGCTTGCTCGTATTCGTGCCTTGCTACGTCGTTCAGAAAATGCACCATCAGAAGACGTGCCACAGCGTCTAGAATTTGGCGAGTTGGTCATTGATAACGGTGGTCGTTCAGTCAATCTAGGTGACGAATTGGTTGATTTCACCAGTGCAGAATACGATCTACTATGGTTGCTTGCGTCTAACGCAGGCCGTATCTTATCTCGTGAAGATATTTTTGAGCGTCTACGCGGTATTGAATATGATGGACAAGATCGTTCAATCGATGTGCGCATCTCACGTATCCGTCCAAAAATCGGTGATGATCCAGAAAATCCAAAACGTATCAAGACAGTACGTAGTAAGGGTTATCTGTTTGTGAAAGAAGGTAACTAAGTCATTTTTGCTCATTTAATGACTGAATATTGATAGCCGTTTGAAAAAACCAGCCTAGTTGCTGGTTTTTTTGTGGCTAAATTCTAATTTTTGAACTTAAATGCGGTGTTATGTGGTTTAATTAAGCACTTATTATAGACGTGAACTAAATGCATAAGATGTCTATTCTGTTTGGATGATCATTGCATATCCATTAAAATATACTATTTAGCGTCTGATAATCCTATTCAACAGTGTTCGATATCAATCACATAGCAGCGATTATATGCTAGATGATGTCAGCAGTTTTTATTTATTAAGTTGGTCACGGCACGTATGTCATTAGTCTCTTCTTTAAAACACAGTATTTTTGTTCGTATCTATGCAGGACTACTCATAGTCTGTTTGTGCGTAGCATTGTTTGCGCAGTTATTGATGGGTACTATCAATAAGGAGCGTGTACAGTCCTACCGTGAAAACATGGCAATGGGGGCTTTTCATTTGGTGAGCGAAGGTATCTCTCACCAAAATACTGCAGAAGAGCGTGAATACTGGCTGTCTGATGCCAGTAGTTTGTTTGGTGCAAATTTCAAAATCATACCTATTGATGAAGTAGATTTTACTGCCAGCGAGCTACGACGCTTTAAAAATGATAATACGGTCGTTCGTTACGTCGAACAGCCTGTGTATGCAGATGTTTATTATCGTCTGCCGGATAATGAGAATGTCCTAACAGCACGGATATCGGAAGTCACGGAGCAGCAAGTCAGAGCAATTGCTGTCTTTTTGTTGGACGATTTGTCTTATGAAGTCACCTTGTCTGATAAACGCGCGCGCTTGGCTGAACTTGAGGAGAAATTTTCTTTCCCTCTGGCATTTGTACCTGTTAACACGCTCGATTTAGATTCAGATCAAATGTCACGCCTACGCCGTGATGAAGTGGTCATCTCATTACAAGACCCTAATAGTAGTACCAGTAGTTCGGCCATCAAGATAGTAGTTCCGTCTGAAATTAATGACATGGCAGTCTTGATAGGCCCTGTACCATTGTTTAACTGGTTCCCACTTAATTTAATTATTAGTATGATCCTGATTAGTATGTTTTTAATCAGTTTGGGTGTTTATGCGCTCATTTTCCCACTTGAGCGCAAGCTGCAGCTGATTCAAGTTGGTGTTAATGAGGTGAGTAAGGGCAACCTTGATATTCAAGTACAGGTAATTGGTCAAGATGAGATCGCACGTTTATCAGCGACCTTTAACGCGATGACGTCACATATTAAGCGTTTGATTGAGTCGCAGCGAGAGCTCACGCGAGCCGTATCACATGAGCTTCGTACGCCAGTTGCGCGTATTCGATTTGCGGTAGATATGCTGGCTGATACTGACGACGAAGATTCACGCTTTATGCAGCGTGACTATATTGATGAAGATATCGAATCACTTAATGGTTTGATTGATGAGATTTTGACTTATGCCAAGCTCGAAGAGGGTTCGCCAAAATTAGATTTAGAACCAGTAAATCTCAGAGAACTGCTACAGCAGATTGAGCGTGAGACCAATGCACTAGGTAAGCCGATTAAAATAGTGACCAACTTGCCAAATGCGAAAGTAACCGCGATTGCCGATCGACGCTATCTGCACCGTGTGATTCAGAATCTTGCAGGTAATGCTTTACGTTATGCCGAGACCACGATCATTATTAGTGCTGGTGTCAAAAAGGGTAATGCATTTGTCAGCGTCGAAGATGACGGTCATGGGATTCCTGAGGCTGATCGTGAAAAAGTATTTATACCGTTTTCGCGCTTGGATGATAGCCGTACACGAGCATCAGGCGGCTACGGTCTAGGCTTGTCTATTGTATCGCGCATTGCCTTTTGGTTTAATGGTAGTATGAAGGTAGATGAGAGCCGAGATCTTGGCGGCGCAAGATTCGTAATGACATGGCCTATCAAGCCGCTCACACAAATTTTGGCTGCTGACGAATTGACGCAAGAAAAAAGCGAACGCGATTTTGACACTAAATAACAATGCTGAACAATGATGACAAGTAAAAAATTTGTCATCATTAAACGAACCTGATTACCAATATTTTGATAATCAGGTGTCCTGTTTGCGGCAGCTTATTCTAGGGTAGTTTGACAATATAGGAGGCAAAGGATGCCATATTTATTTGGTGGCTTGGTACTATTGAATGCGATCACGCTCGGTTACTACTTGTTTCTAAAGCAGCCATCAACAACCCAAACGCTAAAGACAGCCAAAGAAGAGATTACTCAGCCATTGACATTTACCAATAGTGCTGAATATATTCCGCCTATCATTGGCAGCAAAGATTAATTTATCCACGCAGGGTTTGTCTAAGCGATAGTGTTAAGGATTTTCTGCATTCGATGTAATATTATCGACTGTAGATGTGTCATCGGCTGCATCAGCAGCCAAAGTACTGTCTCCAGCAACTTTAGAGAGTAGGGGTATACGCACACATACTTGCAACCCACCATCAGGGTGATTAATGGCCTCGACCGTACCATGGTGTAACCGCGCAATGCGATCTACAATGGCCAGCCCTAGACCGCTACCTTGGGTAGTGCGTGCGGTCTCCCCACGCTCAAATGGCTGCATGATACGCTCCAATTGATCCTCTGCCACACCGTCACCGCAGTCACGCACACAAATCATCAGTTGCTCTTGTGCTTCCTTATTGACAACGTTTTCACTGACGACATCGCTATCTTCTTCTTCAACCGTTTCTATAAATGTTGGTATCACCGTGGCTGATAGATAAATCGGCGGTTTGCCATAACGATTGGCGTTATTGATCAGATTAATGATGAGACGCTTGATGGATAAGGGGCGTACAGGAACGACCTTGTGACATTCTGATTGATAAACGAACTTCATGGGTGCAAACTGCACCATGATCTCATTAAATATCGTGTCCAAATTGGTCAAGCTAACTGGCTCATCGGAACCATCTTTCATAAATGAGATGAACTGCTCCAAAATCGCATCCATATCCTCAATGTCGTAAATTAGCCCTTCACGAAAAAAATCATCTGGCAACATCTCAGCAGTCAGACGCATACGAGTCAATGGTGTCCGCAGGTCATGTGAGATACCAGCGAGCATAATAGTTCGCTCTTTTTGTGCTTGATTTAACGTTGTAAATAGACGGTTGAAAGCCATGTTTACTTGACGTATTTCGGTAGGGCCTTTTTGCGTTGGTAGCGTGGTCGCATGACCCAGACGAATATAGTTAGTCGCTGCACGTTGTAAATAACGTAAAGGACGGTTCAATTGCCTAGCTAACAAAATAATGGTCAGCAGCGATAAGATAGGCAATCCAATCAAAAACAATATGAGCAATGTTGGGCTGTACTGCGAGTAGTAAACCACTGGCTCACGAATCCAGAAGCTGTCATCGCGACTGTCTTGTACCCAAAGCTGCGGTGTTGGTTTGAACTTGAAATAAACTTCGACAGGTCGACCCAGCTGTGCACCAATCTCATACTGAAGTACATCAGTAAAGAAGCTCACAAATGCTTTGTCAGCCACCTCTGGAAAGTCACTGGGATTGTTCACCACCACGACATGAGAATGTTGATAAACCCATTGGCGGATATCAGGACGATATTGCCAGTCTTTATTCACACTATTAATTAATCGCAGCTCGCTTGTCAAATAACGCGCATGGTTTTTGAGTTCTGGTAGGTACAGACTGCGCCAAAAGAATAAAATCGACAAACTCACACTGATGAGAACAATAAAAGCGACCATCAAGGTTGTCAGCCAAGTATTAGAATAAGAACGTGGTAGCCAACCTTTGCGACGGGGCTTTGAGTTTGGAGTAATCATATAAATCCAGCAGATTAAGAAAATGTCTGATTAAATTTGGTTTTGAGTTAAGCCGCGATTGTATTTTTGAGAAGGAGCGGGTTATTTCTAAACATGGTGGCTGAGATTAGGGTGTGCCAGTCTACTTCAACACACCATAGAATAGCATAATCAATGAACCGTACTGTGAGGCTATTTATTTAGGCAGTTCGTTATGTACCTCTCCAATATTTTAATAATATCAAACCTAAAGCGCGGTATATTTTAGTAACTGATTAGGATAGAGAGTCTTTAATAATTGTATAAAACGCATGGTTATGCTCGATTATGTTTTACATAGACTGGTATTTAAGCTATTGTTAATAAATAATTAAATATGCACAGTTTATGTTTTCAACAAATAAAGACTGTGATATAATTATGCCCTTTTTGGTATACCTGCGAAAGAGAGAATTCACATGGTTGTTATTCGTTTAGCACGGGGCGGTGCCAAGAAACGCCCATTTTATCAAGTAGTTGTTGCTGATCAACGCCGCGCGCGTGACGGTCGCTATATTGAAAACATCGGCTTTTTTAACCCACTCGCTAAAGAGTCTGAAGAAGCAGTACGCCTAAACATGGAAGCGTACAATGCGTGGATCGCAAAAGGTGCACAACCTTCAGATCGCGTTGCTTCATTAGCAAAAGCTTACAACAAGTCTGCAGCACAAACTGAAGCAACTGCTTAAGTTTTCGTTGTTATTGAGCCACTTGTAGTATGACTACAAGACGACTCAGTAGACTTAGAATACATAGCGTAACTGGTCTGACCAGGGTGCGCCATTAACTGTTTATCGCTTTTGACACAATTGTTTTTGCAATTGCTGTTTTAATCATTGTTAGGTTAGCTGCTATGTCATCCACTCTAAACGCTAGTGCCCTTATGAAAATCGGTCAACTTAAGAAGCCTTATGGCATCAAAGGTTGGCTTTGGGTGTTTAGTGATACAGATGATCGTACAGCGATATTCAATATGAAGCCGTGGTGGATGAAAACTGCTACTGGCATGAAACCTTTGACTGTGAAAGCTTGGCGTGAGCAAGGCACAGGAATTGTGGCTCAATTTGAGCAGATTCCTGATCGCAATGTTGCTGAGACCATGAACGGTGTTACCGTTTGGGTCGAACAAAACGTCTTGCCGGAAACAGCTGAAGACGAATATTATTGGTCGGATTTGGTCGGTCTGCGCGTGATGAACGAGCAGAACGAGTATCTAGGCAATATCACTGAAATGTTTGAAACTGGTGCCCATGACATCATGCGCGTGGCAGCCAATTCAGACAGTTTGGATAATGAAGAGCGCCTAATTCCATGGCATAAGCAAACTGTGATAGAGGTCGATATGACTGAAAAAACAGTACTTGTGGCATGGCAGAGTGATTATTGATATCAATTCTGGCTCTTAGTCAAATGTTATTGATAGTCACACCGATTGTTTTAGCCTCAATGCAAGTAGACATCAGATGTATTTTGCCGTAATTAGTATTTTTCCTGAGATGTTTGCTACGATTCGTGAGTTTGGAATCACGGGACGGGCAGTGACTCAGGAGCAAGTTACGATTGAATGCATTAATCCACGTGATTATACCACTGATAACTATCGCCGTATTGACGAGCGCCCGTATGGTGGCGGTCCTGGGATGGTGATGATGGCTGAGCCATTGTCAAAAGCCATTGAAGATGCACGCTTGCATGCCAAGCAATACGGTTGCCGTGTCGATAGTGAGCATTGTCCGGTGATTTATATGTCACCGCAAGGGCAAACGCTTAGTGAGAGTAGCGTCGTCAGTATGACTGATTATGACGGCATGATTTTATTATGCGGTCGTTATGAAGGCATCGACGAGCGCCTGCTGTCACAATATGTCGATATGGAAGTATCACTAGGTGATTACGTGTTGACTGGTGGTGAGCTACCAGCAATGGTGCTGATGGATAGTGTGATACGTCGTCTACCCGATATCATGGGTGATGATAAGTCAGCAGAGCAAGACTCGTTTGTCGATGGCTTGCTTGATTGTCCACACTATACCAAGCCGCATGAGTTTGCGGGTATGGCGGTTCCTGAAGTGTTACTTTCGGGTCACCATGCCAATATCGCTAAGTGGCGCTTTAGTCAGCAAGTCAGTCGTACGCAAGCGCGTCGTCCGGATTTGTGGCAAGCGTTTACTCCGACGGTAGAGCAAGCGAAGTGGCTTAAAGCACTAGCAAAAGCAGATAAAAAGTAGGTTGTTGATACCTGATTTTATCGTCATTAAGCTTGATAAACAGTTAAGAAACGGAATTTTGAGCAATAATAAAACGAGTCATCGCATAGTGGCCGTTGGTTATAACCCATTTATGTTGTATCTCACTATAAAGAGATACGATTAATTATTACAAACAGGTGATATGCGTAAAGCCTCTATTATCTAATGTGAGGAGATAACTCTCATGAGCAACAAGCATCCATTGGTTCAGGTCATCGAAAACGCTCAATTGATCGAGCGCCCAAACTTTGCACCCGGCGATACCGTTGTGGTACAAGTAAAAGTACGTGAAGGTGAGCGTGAGCGTTTACAGGCTTTTGAAGGCGTTGTAATTGCTAAGCGTAACCGCGGTTTAAACTCAGCGTTTACCGTACGTAAAATCTCAAGCGGCGTTGGCGTTGAGCGTGCATTCCAATTGCACTCACCAATCATCGATAGCATTGAAGTGAAACGTCGTGGTGCTGTTCGCCGTGCGAAACTGTACTACTTACGTGAGCGTTCTGGTAAATCAGCACGTATCCGCGAAAAACTTGCGCCACGTCCAGCTCAGAAAAAGACTGACGCTGGCGTACCTGATGCAGTTGATACTGCACCTGGTATCTAAGTACAAGTTTGCCGTTTTGAGTTGATTGTATGGTTTTAGAATTGACTCAAAACAAGGTAATAGTAGATACAAGCCCTTATTCATAGGTTTATTTATAAATAAGCGGGCCATACCAAAAAAGACAAAACCCCAATCTATGCGAATGCTGGATTGGGGTTTTTGTATGTGAACGCTTATCAATTTAGGCTTGCGGGGTGATTAGCTGGATATTAACAGATGATAGGTGCTACTTTTTGCGAATAGTCGAAAACTATTCAGGTATGGGGCGTTTCAATTCGGCTAGCTTGCTCTTTAGATTTGCTGTATTTGCGTAGTCTGATATACAAGGTTTTGGTGACGGTAGCAATGAGTTTTTGCTGGTCGTCTACGATATCGACTTTATATTCACGAAACACAGGTTCACCGTCTTTTGCCAACTCTTGAATGGTAATCACCTCAGTGCTAGGTATTTTCATTCGTGCTGTGACTCTGCTATTTCCCGGTGCGATAAAATCGATATTTGAGCTTTTGTCCCAGACCACATAGTTGCTACCCAATTGATGCATCAGCATGAGCATATAGAAGGGATCAACCATAGAATACAAGCTACCACCGAATTGAGTACCGACGATATTTTTGTTGAGAGTGGTCAGTCCCATGCTGACCACACACAATCCCTGATCGAGGCTGATGTGGTCGATTTTGATGCCTGCGCCGATATAGGGTGCGTAAGTATTGAGTCGCAGCTTTAGTAGGTGCGGGGTCAGTAGCGGCATGATACTTTGCTTGGCTCGACGCTTCAAAGTCTCAAAATTGCTGGGTAGTACACTCATAAATCTATCCTGTTGCTTTTGTTGATTTTTCAGTGATATGGGTAGCGCTGTTTTTTAGTGTTTGCTATTAGATGATAAACGACAAAGACATTTATCATAGTTAAAAATGACTGCGCTCGCTAGTTTTAAAGCGTAACTGAGCATAGTCTTTATAGCTATCGCAAAGCAATATTTAGTATTTATTATAACTATCTTTAGTATTTAGTTATATGATAAAAAATATTCAGATGTAAGTCATTCTTAAGTAAACTGGCCTTTGATTTAATTTTACGTCCAAATTGGCGCTGTTTTTTCCTATTAGTTTCCTATTAAGTTCATTCCTGTATCCAATGAAAACTTTAATTTATATATTATAACGATACACATAGTCTCTTTAATTCACCTTAAATTCGCATTTTCTTATCCCTTAACATACAATGGTTTTCCGCTTATTGTGACCGACCGGTCATTTAGCGAATATCAAATTAAAATCGTTAGCCAATTAAAAATGCAATCAACACAAGGAAATGTGATGAGTAACATTCAGACCTCATCTTTAAGGTCTAACACGCCGGAATCAAATCCAGAAAATCAAGATAGCGAATTGCAAGGCAGCTACATAGATTTGCATAAGCCAAGCTCAAGCTTTGATAGTCGTGACGCTTATCTAAATCATGAATTGCAAATCATGCAGCCAAAACGCTGGCGTCCCAATTTACCATTCCGTGATTATCGTTTTGAGTATGAAGATACCATCCCAGCGATGGCAGCAACCATCGGTAAAGTGGTCATGGTGGGCGCGATTGCGGCAACCTTTGCAGGACCACTCGGCCTAGGTGATGCGTTTGTTTTAGAAAACGTCCGTTATGAGCTGTTGATTGTCTCGTTCTTTATTGTCTTGTTTTCTGGATTTCTACTACCGACGGCCAACTTAGCTGGTACTCATGGGCCACTTATTCCATTGATTCCCATTGTTGTTACTGCAGGTGGTCATCCGATGGCTTTTGGCCTACTGATTGGGGCTTTTGGTCTGCTGCTCGCTATTAGTAAAGGGGGGAGCTTACTGGCCAATTTGACCAGCAAAGGCGTATGTGGTGGCCTGTTGATTTACTTGGGCTTTATTGGTACGACGTCACAGGTTAAGAACCTTTTTGCTTGGGCAGAAGGGATCGGCATGTCGCACATTGCTTTCTTTATTATTTTAGCGACTATCCTGCTATATGCATTACTTGAACATTGGCAAAAACGTTGGCTTGCGGTTCCGCTCAGCTGCGTGTTAGGTGGTGGTCTTGCTTTTGCATTGGGCGCACCTTTTGCGTTCAAAACAGCACCAGGTCTACCGCATATGAACCCGATGTATTGGTGGGGTGAGAACACAGGTTGGATGTTAGGGCTACCGACGATTGAAAGCTTCATTGTGGTATTGCCGTTTGCTATTTTAGCTGTGGCAATGTGGTCACCAGATTTCTTAGGGCATCAGGTATTCCAAAAAATCAGCTATCCTAAGCGTACTGAAAAAGTGCTTATGGACATCGATGACACGATGACCAGCGCGTCATTCCGTCAGGTAGTGGGCTCCGTATTGGGCGGTGCCAACTTTGCGTCATCTTGGGGAACGTATATTGTTCCTGCAGCGATTGCTAAGCGTCCGATTCCTGCCGGTGCTTTATTGACGGCCTTGTTCTGTATTATCGCAGGTGTCTGGGGCTATCCAATGGATTTGGCTATCTGGCAACCAGTGATGTGCGTGGCATTGATCGTTGGGGTGTTTATCCCACTCTTAGAGGCTGGCATGGAGATGACGCGCGAAGGTAAAACCACGCAGTCTGCTGCTATTGTGGTGTTTGCTTCTGCCTTGGTGAATCCAGCTTTTGGTTGGTCACTCACGCTATTGCTTGATAATTTGGGCTTGATTGGCTCAAAAGAGCGCAGTGCTAGTTTGACTAAAATGAGCCGCTGGATCATACCGGGTATTATGTTTGTGGTACTGACTGGTGTCATGGCTATCGTTGGCATGTTGCCGGGTATTCCAGCGTTGATGGCAAACTTCCGTCATTAGGCCATTGATGATTAGCATATAACTGAACAAACGAAGTCAGCATAAAGCTGGCTTTTTTATGCGTGCTATTGAGGCAATAATCAGCTTGCAAAACCACGATTCCTGCCCCATAACTAGCAGTATTACTAAGATTTTTAAGAGCAATACATTCTATGGTTACTGTCTCAGAATCGAGTCCTGTCGATGATAAAAAAGCCCGTCTTAAGCATCTGATCAAGAACCTGCCTAATTTGCCAGGGGTATATAAGATGCTGGGCAAAAACGGCGATATTTTATACGTTGGTAAAGCCAAGTCGCTAAAGAGCCGCGTGAATAGCTATTTTGCCAAGACGATTGATCATCCAAAGACGCGGGCGCTAGTAGCACGGATTCATAATATTGAGACGATTATCACGCGTAGTGAGACCGAAGCGCTGTTGCTCGAGCAGAACTTGATTAAAGAGTATCGCCCGCCTTATAACGTCTTGCTGCGTGATGATAAGTCATATTTATACGTGTTTATCTCAGCGGATAAGCCTTATCCACGTTTGGCGTATGGCCGCGGCAAAGGCAACCATCAAAAAGGCCGTTTCTTTGGCCCCTTTCCATCCGCCCATGCAGCAAAAGAAACGCTGGTGTTGATGCAAAAAATGTTTCAAATGCGCCAATGTACCAACACCTTTTTTAAGCAGCGTCAGCGTCCTTGTCTGGAATATCAGATTAAGCGTTGCCGTGCGCCCTGTGTCGGATTGGTATCACCAGAAGAGTATAAAGAGGACGTTAATAATACCATTCGGTTTTTGAAGGGTGATTCTAGCGATATTCATAGTACGCTGATTGAGAAGATGGAAGGCGCGGCTGAAGCACTAGATTTTGAAAAAGCCGTCCTTTATCGTGATCAGCTTTCGATGCTACGCGAAGTGCAAGCAAAGCAGGCCGTCTATACGGTGCAAGGTGAGGCAGATGTGATAGCCATTGCCAGTCAAGCGGGCATGACTTGTGTCAACGTGCTAACCGTACGCGGTGGTCGCGTGTTAGGCGGCAAAAACTATTTCCCTGATGTGGACAGTAGCGAGCCGCTAGCAGATAACCTATCAGCTTTTATTACCTCGTTTTATTTTCAGGTGACGGATGATCTGCCAGCAGAGATTATATTAAGCCATGAGATTCCTGATCAGGTAGCAGTAAGCGAAGCATTAGCAACGCATTTTGGCAATAAAGTGGTCATCAAAACCAATGTGCGTGAGCATCGCTCAGAGTGGCTGGACTTGGCAACGCTGAATACCAGTAATGCGCTAAAAACCAAATTGGGCGATTATTTAGAGCTGCATGCACGCTTTGGCGCGCTAAAAGACGTACTGGCTGAGGTGACTGATCGCACCATTGATCGTATCGAGTGTTTTGATATCTCTCATACCATGGGCGAGGCGACCATTGGTAGTTGCGTCGTCTTTGATCAAGGCGGCGCGCGCAGGCGTGACTACCGTCAATATGCGATTCATGATATCCAAGGCGGCGATGACTATGCAGCGATGAAACAAGTGCTGACAAGGCGGTATAAAAAGCAGCCGTTACCTGATTTACTATTGATTGATGGCGGTAAGGGTCAGCTTAGTATGGCAAAAGAAGTACTGGTTGAATTGGGCATTCTTGGTGATACCTTGCTCATTGGCGTTGCTAAAGGAGAAGGGCGTAAGGCGGGACTCGAAGTCTTGCACTTTTTAGATCATGAGCCGCTTGATTTACCAATGGATAGCAAGGCGCTACATTTACTGATGCACATTCGTGATGAGGCGCATCGTTTTGCGATTACCGCGCACCGTAAAAAACGCGATAAGCGTCGTTCATCATCGGTGCTTGAGGTCATACCCGGTCTAGGTGAAAAGCGCCGCCGCGACTTGCTCAATCACTTTGGAGGTATGCAGCAACTGCTTGGCGCGTCACAGCAGGAGCTAGCCGGTGTGCAAGGGATTGGGCCCGTACTGGCGAAGACGGTTTATAAAGTGCTGCATGAATAGCTTGATCTATTATTTCCACCATTAACTTGATAACGTCCAAAAAAAGGGGCTACCGCAGATAATTTAATTTATTTGCGGCAGCCCTTTTTTGAGTCAATCAAATACTATGAGTCAGTTTTCTCTACTTTATAAGTCACAAATTTAAAGCTTAAATCACTTTTTTCGTCATGCATCTGCTCAGACTCATCAGCTACTTTATAGCGCGCAGGTAGCTTAGGATAAAAAGCATCGCCATCGGTAATGTCGGTGTCTACGTGCGTCAGCTCAATGCGATCCGTGTACATCATGGCATCATTGAATATACGCTCACCGCCGATCACCCAAATAGTATCTAAATGTAGTCCATGTGCCAAACTTGCGGCATGCGTCAGGGCGTCATCTAAGTTGTGAACCACATGCGCATGGGCGTGTCCTACCAATCTTTTTTGCTTTGCGTAGTCCATCTGAGTGGAGACAATGAAGTTCACACGCTTTGGTAAGGGCTTACTACCCATTGATTCAAACGTCTTGCGACCCATGATGACAATACCCTGCATATCGCTACTCGAGGCCGTATTCTGCGGGTCACGTGTGGTCAATTGTTTAAAGTGCTGCAGGTCTTGTGAGATATGCCACGGCAGCTCATTGTTCTTACCGATACAGCGATTGCTACTTATGGCGGCGATTTGGGCAACTTCGGTGTGGGCATAGCTCATAATGTGTCCTTTCTATTATATTTTTAAACGTCTGTATTTTAACTCACAGTCTTATTTATTGTCGTGCATGAGACGTACTTTAAACGGCAACTTTGGCTTTGATCGTCGGATGAGACTCATAGTTATTGACGCTAATATCGTCGTATTCAAAGGCAAAAATATCTTTAACCTCTGGGTTCAGTGTCAATGTTGGCGGCGTATATAGCGAGCGTGTTAGTTGTAGCTCAGCTTGCTCACGGTGGTTTTGGTAAATATGGCAATCACCACCTGTCCAAACAAATTCACCGACCTCTAAGCCGCAAACCTGCGCAACCATATGCGTCAATAACGCATAGCTGGCAATGTTAAATGGCACACCTAGGAAATTTACAACCCCTAATTTATGCACAAGTCGTTTTATTTTCTAATGTAGAGCGCTACATTCCGACTGTGCATTTTTAATTCTGCACAATACGGTCTGTGTAAACGGTCAGTTGTCCTTACCAGCAACATCAACATTATTCGATTTACCGAGTAGAGTGTCTTGATAAGAGACATTATATCTTATCAAGACATATAAAACACTTAGCCCAATACTAAAACTCACCCTAAGGCACGATCAACCAACGCATTAGTAAGCTGAACTTGCGTCTTTTGAGATTGCTTTAGCTTCTCTTTTAGCTGATCGTAAATAGCCATTAATTCATCGACTTTAGCAACGATACGATGTTGTTCACTTAGAGGTGGTAAAGGAATGTTTAAATTTTCAACGTCACCAACTCTTAAATGTTTAACGGTGGAGCCAATTGCATGTTCTGAAGCTCTTTCTAACAAATGTGGCTCTGTTAATGCTAGAAGTAAATACTGGTTCGAAACATACTTGTGATATGGTCTTATCAGCATTGTTCTTTGCCCCAAACACCAAACACTTCCTTTAGGGATGATAGCAGCTTCACCCATCGGTGCTTCTCTTGTGAAAATTATGTCTTCGGGTTTTGGAGGGCACCTTCTCGACCAATATTCGTAAGTTTCCTCAGAAATATACTTCATACCAGTCATACAAAACTCTCTCTCTCTAATATTCGAGGTTCTGATTATTGGAATACCACTATCAACATATGGTGCTGTTTTATTATGACAGTCAACTAAGTAGGTACATAAATCTATAAGGTGTGCTGTTTTCCATGTAGATGGAATTCCGAAAGGTGCAGAAGCATCTGACAGTTTTTTCAATTTCTTCAACATCGTTTTAGATTCTGGATTTTCCTCTTTTGTTTTTTGAAGCCACTCCGAGCGCTCTTTACGTAATTTCTCTAACAACACCGAAGCAGGTTCTTCATCTGGATTTTGCGGAACTAACTTACCCATTACCGCCAATTGCAGCACAGTTTGCTTTAGAGCTTCGATGCTTTGCTCAGTAGTGAACAGGCTGTCGAAATGCTCAGCAATTCTCGCCCAGTTTTGTGCCAGCTCATCAGCGCCAGTACTATCTGTCAACGTGGCTAATAACACTTCCACAAGCGTAGCGTGAGCCTCGATACTGGCTTCGGTTTGCTGCTCTAGCTGATCACATAACAGCATGAGTTCATCGACTTTAGCGACGATGCGTTTTTGTTCTGCAAGCGGTGGAAGTGGAATAGGATTGCTTTCAAAAAAACTTCTTGGGACTCTTTTATGTCCAGCAGAGCCAGTCATAAGCTTTTGACCCATAGTTAAGAAGTTAGGTGATTTAAAATATAAAAGAAGAAAATTTCTTTCAACTTGCTCTCCAAAAGGACGCGCAACATGGAGTTCTGTTGTCCCTGCGCCAATACCATTTTCTAAATTACGAAAAATAGCAGCTTTACTATTTTCAAAACAAGGTGTAATTTTCGCAATAGCAATATCGCCATTAGCAAAATGGGTATAGCCTTTCTTTATTTCACTCCAAGGCCTTGATTCAGAATCATGTACTCCATCGTATGATGTAGTGATTAGAGTCATTGGAACAAATGATGCTTTAGTTTTATCATCAACATTCGTATTACGTGGGTTTATCTCTGTTATAAAGTTAAGTCGAGTCCACTGCCACTCACGAGGAAGATCAAAAGGTTTTTCATCTTCATTAACTTTACCATCTGCTTTAGTCTTCTTAATCTTCTTAATCTTCTTATCTTTAATCAACTGAGCTTTTTCAGCCGCTATTTTTTCTAACAAAACAGAGGCAGACTCATCATTAGCATCCTGCGGCACTAGCTTGCCACGTACTGCTAACTCCAAAATCAGCTCACGTAATTTGCTAATGCCGTATAGCTCATACTTTTTGCTACTGCCACGCCCACTAGTCGATTTAGCCAGTATAGCGCTAGTCCAGATATCGATATGTTCAGTGATCAACTGCTCTGGTTTGTTTGCGTCTTTACCCACCTCTAAGCTCGTTTTTACATTCATAGCTACTTGTCCTCTGTCGTGTTAGCAGACAGCGCAGCGCCCAGTACATCTTTTAATTGGCTGCGTAAAGTATCGATACTCTGTTGTTGTTTGGCATAGTCAGCGAGTAATTTATTAGGGTCATAATCAATGACTTGATCAACAAACGGATTTTTTATATCAAAATTAAATATAGCATTGAATATACTATCGCCAGCCTGTTGGCTATTGTTAGCATCACGGCGCAGATTATTGATTTTAGTTTCTAGCGCTTCAACTTTTTTTAGGTTATCAGGCTTTAACTCATCGCTGGCAGCTTTTAGTTCTGCACGTAACACTTTAAGATTAGGCTCTAAAGCACTGACTTCACCTAAGAGTACTGTTGCTTTGTCCCAGTGTGGCTTTGCGTCTTTTTCAGCTGTTTTACGCTTACTGCTGAAGTCAACTTTCCAAGCGTGATCATTTTCAACACGACTGGCGAAGCCGTCAGATTCATTGCCCCACCAATCAATCTCGGTTTGAAACTCTTCAAACTTCATTGGTTTGGTTTTGCTGTAGTTTTTGACGCCTTCAGGATAAGGATGCTCATAAAACCAAATATCTTTGGTTGGCTGACCTTTGGTAAAGAAGAGAATATTGGTCTTAATACCCGTATAAGGGTTAAACACACCGTTTGGTAAGCGCACGATGGTATGCAGATTACATTCTTCTGTCAGCATTTTCTTTAGCTTGGTTTTTACTCCTTCACCAAACAAGGTGCCATCAGGTAATACGACGGCAGCGCGGCCTTTATCTTTCAAGACCTCAATGATTAATTGTAAAAACAAATCAGCCGTTTCGCGTGTTTGGAACTCAGCAGGGAAGTTCTTTTCGATACCGTGCTCTTCAGTGCCGCCAAAAGGTGGGTTGGTTACGATGACATCAATATCACTGTCCCAGCTCGATAGCGGCTTGTTTAGGGTGTTATCGTGGCGTATCTGTACGGGTACTTCGATACCATGCAGCATCATATTGGTCGTACAGAGCAAATGCGGCAGTTGTTTCTTTTCAAACCCCAAAATCTGCTGCTGTAGCGCTTGATGATCTTCAGCAGTTTCAACATAGTTGTTTTTGACATGATCGAACGCACAGGCTAAAAACCCACCTGTACCACAAGCTGGATCCATGACGCGCTCACCGAGCTTTGGATCCACACGATCAACGATGAAGCGTGTCACAGCGCGAGGGGTATAAAATTCACCTGCATTGCCCGCACTCTGTAAATCACGCAGTAGCTGCTCATAAATATCACCAAACAAATGACGCTCATCTGAGCGGTTAAAGTCCACTTCGTTGAGCTTGTTTATTACTTGGCGTAGCAACGTGCCGTTCTTCATATAGTTGTAGGCATCGCTCAAACCCTGACGCACCACAAAGCCACGCGGATTGGTATCTACTGGCGCTGTCAGGTTTTTTAGCTCAACGAATATTTCATCATTTACGAACTCTAGTAACTCATCACCAGTGATGCCTTCGGGATCAGCTGCCCAATTACGCCAAAGGTATTGCTCAGGGATGGGGCTCTTATAGTTTTCTTGTTCGAACTCAAGCGCTTCTTCTTGTGCATCAAATATCTTGAGAAACAATAACCATGACAATTGGCTTAAACGTTGGGCATCACCATCGACACCAGCATCTTGACGCATGATATCTTGAATAGACTTGATAACTGAACTGATTGACATGTAGTTTCTCTTTTCAATAAACAGTATGAATAAAACAAGCCTCAATAAGAGGCTTAGATATATGGATTGTAGCTAATTTTTTCTAGTTGCTTAAGCTTGTTTGGGTGGCGGTGCCCAATAGATTTCACTTTCAAGATCACTAATGGCTTGCTGATAATCTTGTTTACTACCGAAGCTTTCTCTGACAATTTCCATCGGACTACCTAATTGATCAAGTGGTTTTACTTTAAGCACGTTTAGGCTTTCGATCTCTTCTACACCCGCATCAGCATACTTATCGAGCAAGGCATTTAGTACTTTTTGAGCAGTGTCTGAATACTTGGTAAAGTAATTGCGCTTCTTAACTTCATTCGCACGTTCACGACGCGTCAAGGGTGGCTGGTCATATACCACATGGCAAATTAGGTCGAAGGGGTCCATGTCTGAACCGACCTCTTCCTGTAGTGCTTCCCAAATAATACCAGCATTTGCCAGCTCATCAATGATGGTTTGTTTACGCTCAGTATCGTTCCAACGCTTGGTAAACTCGTCCAAACTAGCGAACTGCTTAGTGAAAGTTTTGCGAGTATAGTCCTGAAAAGACTCGGTGACTAGCTTACCATCAGTATCATAATATTGGATACGCTGTGCCGTTACTTTTACAGCTACACCTTTCACATAGTATTTTTTCGCTGGCTCACTGCCGCCAAGGTCGTCACCTGTATCAACGTCACTGCCGCCCATATCGGAGTCATTGTCACCTTCGTTGTTGTGAGACGTTTTAGTATCATAAGTCTCCTCTAATTCGGCCCCTGATTCACCATCTACCATCTTATCTAGCTCATCACTGCCTCCATTGACCTGTGATGGTGTCATTTTCATAACACGCTCAGGAGTACCATCGAAGCGCTCATCGGCAAATAGCTCAGTTGCTTTTTTGAAGTCGAGAATCGTAAACCATAATTTGCCATATTTATCATTGATACGAGTCCCACGGCCAATAATTTGCTTAAACTTGGTCATCGATTTGATGTTTTGATCTAAGACGATTAGCTTACAGGTTTGGGCATCGACACCAGTCGTCATCAGCTCCGACGTTGTCGCTATCACTGGATAAGGTTTCTTTGGATTGATGAAGTTATCAAGCTGCGCTTTGCCTAACTCATCATCACCCGTGATTTTCATGACATACTTTTCGTTCTTTTTGACCTGCTCTGGATTGCAGTTAATCAAAGCACGGCGCATTCGCTCTGCATGATCAATGTCATTACAGAATACAATGGTCTTGGCCATTGGGTCAGTACGCTGAAGGTAGCTAGTGATGGTCTGAGCCACCAATTCAGTACGCTCATCAATCACTAAAGTGCGATCAAAATCTTTTTGGTTATAGATACGATCTTCAATCAACTCATTACGCTTATCTGTCTGTCCTTTGGTTGGACGCCAACCATGTAGATCGACATCGATATCAATTCGAACTACTTTATAGGGCGCTAAAAATCCATCTTCAATGCCTTGTTTTAAGGTATAAGTATAAAGAGGATCCCCAAAATAATAAGAGTTAGAGACTTCTTTAGTCTCTTTAGGGGTCGCTGTTAAGCCTACTTGTGTCGCGCTATGAAAGTATTCCAATATCTCACGCCAAGCACTGTCTTCCGCAGCACTGCCTCGGTGGCACTCATCAATGACAATCAGGTCAAAAAAGTCTGGCGCAACATGTTTAAAGGCTTTCTGATGCTCTTCTGGGCCTGTTAGCGCTTGATATAGACCAAGATGAATCTCGAAGGCTGGATCAACGGTACGGCCTTCTATTTTGGTCATCGCAGTGCCGAAAGGCTGAAAATCATTTACCCGAGTTTGATCGACCAAAATATTACGATCTGCTAAAAACAAAATGCGTTTCTTTTCTCTAGCCTTCCACAGACGCCAGATGATTTGAAAGGCGGTGTAGGTTTTACCTGTCCCTGTTGCCATTACGAGTAGGATGCGATCCTGTCCACGAGAGATGGCTTCTATGGTCTTATTAATGGCTTGTAGCTGATAGTAGCGCGGTGATTTACCACTGCCATCATCATGATAGTCTTGAGTGATAATAGGCATTTGAGCTTGCGTATAGCCTTTCCACTGGCAGTACTTATCCCATAGCTCAGCTGGTGTCGGAAAATCCTCTAGTGAAATCTCTGTTTCGAGGGTAGTGGTACTGGTTTTATCATGAAAAATAAAGCCATCACCATTGGATGAAAACACAAACGGCACTTCGAGCAGCCCAGCATAATCAAGCGCTTGCTGCATCCCTTTACCAATAAAGTGTTTGTTTGCTTTGGCTTCGATAACCGCAAGTGGCAGATTAGGCTTGTGATATAGAACAATATCAGCAGATTTGATCGTCTTACGCACTGCCATTTGACCACGGACAATAACCTTCCCATCACGAAGCTTCACCTCTTCGCGAATTTGGGTCATGTCATCCCAGCCTGAGCTTTTAATAGCAGGTAGAATAAACTTGCTGATAATATCTGTTTCAGATAACTCTAATTTGTTGATACCAGCCATGGCAGTATGCTTCCTATCTAGCTAGTGTTGGGGGTAACTTATACTTTAACATATGTTTAATATTTATAGCCTGATGGGCTCTCAACCATACAGCACTCCAGCGTATTTGATATAATTATGATCTACAGACCAAACTGCAAAAATCTTAGCTAAATAGAGTATGACCGATTGAGTAGACTTTCTTAAATAGCTCATACTTAGCATTAGCAATGATCACAAGGGAAGTTCCTATTTTTTGCCAGCCTGGTACTACTACTAATATAAACATCTGGAAACAGAATTTAAAACCTAAAACAGTTAGAATATAATTTATATCGAACTACTCGATAGCGCTTTACGGAGCTATGTAAAAAAGCATACGGATGCTTATCACTTTATAGTAAATACTTGCACTATAGGTCAGGTTTGGATACGTTAAAAAGAATGAATGCAACAAATGAGCAAGATATACGTCATGCTTTGCATAGCAAATTGCAAAAGCAATATTCTATTAAAGGTGATTACTTATTAATTGATGAGCTATCTTTAGAACATGGTAGAAATCGAGTAGATATAGCCTTGTTTTCTAGCTATATCCATGGATATGAAATCAAGAGTTCTAAAGATAATCTGCTAAGACTGCCAAATCAGTTATTACAGTATTCAAAAAGCCTTCAAAAGGTGACTTTTGTTGTAGCTGAAAATCATTACAAAGACGTAATGAAATCAATTCCTAAATGGTGTGGGCTTATTCTAGCAATCAAAGGTCCTAGAGGTGGAGTAAGTTTCCGTTCAATCAGGCGAGCTAAACTTAATCCACACGTAGATTTTTTCAGTTTAGCTCACATCTTATGGAAGGCAGAGGTCATTGAATTACTTTATCAACATGGCGTTACAGAAAAGCTTGAGCACAAATCTAGAAAAGATTTGTATAAGCAGTTGAGTATGTTCATGACTATCAAACAACTATCTTTGGAAATTAAAACTAAATTATTGAAGCGTGGTAACTGGAGAGTTGATGGACAACCTTTGTCATATGATGGTTAATTGCAACTTGCTTCCATGTTCCTAGGTTTCCACAATTTTCTATTCCTTTAGCAGTATCATAAATTCGTTTATCTCCATCGCAAAAAGCGATACCTTTATAATCTGGTAAGCTAATAATATTAGAACAAAGATTAATCATTTGAGCGGTATTTCCTCTAAATGCTTTAGCCTTCAATACATGCCAATGCTGAGGTAGTGTATAGATCAGTTTTGCTGATGGATTAATCTTTCTCATATCTATTTGAGGCAGAAACTCTATATTATCAGTTGTGTAATCGCCGAAAGTTGGAGGGGTTTCTTTGAATTTACTGGCAAGGTAGGGATATAGCATCCACTCATGACGAGTAAATACTCCCCCTGGTTGTTTAATTTGCATTAAATCTAATGAATTAGCGACTATGACGAAAGAGCGATAGTCTTTTATATTATTAATGCTATTAATTTTCGTGAAAATTATATGGGAAAATAAAGCATAGGGCTCAAAATTATCAGGGGTTCCTAAATCAATAATTAAATCAATATTACTTATACCCAAATCGAACATTTCTAGTAAATAATCAATTTCATTATTTATAGTCTGCCTGTCTAGATCTTCTAAAAAAACTCTCAAAGCAATACCACACTTTTGAGCGCTAGTAATTTTTTTAACCTCTACTAAATACCAGTTAGACTTTTCAAAAGAAACAACGGGAACTAACTCACACCCCAGAGCTAGAGCTTCGTTATGTACATACTCTACAACGCTTTCCCCATTATCCATAACTTTTCCTTCAAGACTGTCATGAAAGTCTAAAAGGGCAAGCCTAGAACCCCATTTATCATAAATCCGCTTTGCCATAGGCTCAATATGCTCTTCAATGGTTTTCTTTAACCTTCTCTCTGCAAAATCATATTCGATTGGTGGCAGTATTATATAAGGAATAATGAAATCTTTAATTTCATCTTCGAGTTTAAACAATGCTTGGAATTCACTTTGTCGCCACTTTAGGAATGGAACATAGCTGTTACTCAGAATCATATTCATTATCCCAAAATAGTTTACGCACTTGTTTTGATCCTATTTGTTCATTAAACACTCTATAATCATCGTTTTCTTTTCTTATTCTTCCGGCAATTATACTAGGATGAATCTTTAAATTTCTAGCATCTTCATTTAATTTTTCTTCATCTTGATAGAATCTAGATATACACATATTCCACTGTTCCAACGAGATTAAATTTTCTAGAGCAAATTTATCAGCTTCAATCTCTATTTGATCCGTAACTATATCCATTTCTTCATCAAATATAATGTTACGTTCTTCATTCAGATGAAGAAAAATGTGCCCTAATTCATGGAATAGAACAAACCAAAAATTATCTAAGCGATCATGTCTCAATGTAAGGCCTATAACGGGGATTGCGGTATTAGGTAAAAGCATCGCCGCACCATCGAGATATGTAAGTGGTAAATGAGGTACTACAATTAGTATTATTCCTTTGGATAAAAGAAACTCTTGTGCTTCTAGGGGACCTGTTGGGCTTGTAGAAATTCTGACCAGCTGATTCAGCCATGCTAAGTCATTGTCAAAACTAGGGACTTGGCTCTGCTTTGTTATTTCTTTTGCTTTACTAAGAACTTGAATTTGCCACGCTAGTAATGAGTAGATATTAGGAGAGTTACCGTTAAAATTGAATTTCCTATGTAATGCTAATTCATAGCCACTATTACCAAAGATTTCTTCAAACTGTACTTTAATAATACTTGCTAGATCAGTGACTTGCGATGGTAACCACTGGCGCTTCAACATCTCTTTAATTGGAAAATTTTCCCAATTAATACCTGAGGTGTTAGTATTTAAATTACTTGTGACTTTTTCTGTCACAAATTTATTTATTTTTGATAATAAAATAGGATCTAATTTTTTATACAGATACTCCTCTTGTCTTTTTATTTCCTCAATACTTACTTCTAAAAAATCAGCTATCTCTTCTTGAGACACTTGATTTGCTATTCTAATGTAAAGTAAATTCTCTGGATATAGTAGTAAGACATCATTTTCGAGAACTTCGCCTCTAAAGTCTTGGATTGTTTTTAAATAAAAATCCCTTTCCTTAACCAACTTGTTTAAAAACGCATTTAGAGAGTCTATCTCTATTTGTAGTAGAAAAGAATCCATTGAAGAACTCCTCTTCACTTCCAAGATTGTTTCTTCTATTTTTTTAATTTTTTGTTCTATTAGTTTAAATTCAAAAGAGTTTAAAATCATTTTCTATACTCCTGAGAGGAAAAACGACACTCAGCTTGAAGATCTATTACAATAATTCCTTTTTCTTGATTAGTATGCTTCTCATTTTTAAAGAAATCTTTAAATAGTTTGCCAGACAAACTTTCTGTAGAATTGGGATAGAGTTCTCCACCAAAACGTACTTTTTGTGCGCCTGTACCCTCACGCATATTCTTAAGAATAGGATCAAGTGAACTAAAATCAACTCCCTCCATGCCCCAACAAGCATCAAAATCACTAGGTATATCCTTCTCTGTCACATAACTTCCATCAAGATATAAATATTTGCATCCTGATTGAGCAAGTAAACTAGCGGCAGATACAAGACCATTAAACAAATCAAGCCTATGATTGTTAAACGCTAAAAGCTCTTTGACTTCTTGTAAGGTAGCAAGATGCTCACCTGGAGGCAAAATGCGCCATGGCGCTCCACTCAGTGTTTGAAAAGTAGGTAACATAATTTTTAGTATTTAATTATTGATAAATTGATTATAGCAAATATTAGAATATTGTTTCCTTTTATAGTAAGTCTAAAATAAATTTAGTACATTCCATATCATGGAGCAGTTTAGGTAGATTCTTCTCCATCTATCCTTGTTGTAGAAATTCAGCCTGTACCCAGACTATAAAAATCGTTTTTAATACAAATACAAGTGATATTTTCTGTCTGTATTCTATAGGGTATACCTTCTACAGCTAGGTCTTTAGCTGTAGAAGGTGAGCGCTTTTTTTAATTTGCCGTTAATGGCAAGGTAAGGCGAATGATCTAAAACAATAATAGGTATTTTAGACTAAGTTTTGTATCTCAATCTCCAACGCATCACATATCTCATAAGCCTTTTTCAGCGTAATATTCTTTTCTCCACGTTCTATATTACCCATATAGCTACGATCAATACCTGCCATCTCCGCCAATTTTTCTTGGGATATCCCTTTGCTTTTGCGTACTTCACGGACACGCTTTCCAAAGGCAATCATACGTTCGTCTGTCGTCATCTCACTAACCACTGCTAAAGATAGCAATACTCACAGTGGTAAGCTATAATATCCACGGGATATAGTCGGTATTGAGAGGTGGGCGTGAAAACTAAACTAGAGTATCAGCCAGATATAACAGAAACTAATAAGCTGATCTGTGAGAGGTACTGGCTACGTGAGAGCGACAAACGAAGTGGTTTTATATATACCTGTAAAGAGATAGGTCAAGAGTTTGATGTTAAGCATCAGGATATACCTAGTATCGTTAAAATAAATGCTCATCTTGTCGTACTGGACTGTCAATGCATAGACTGTGGTACAACTAAGATTTGCTATACTCGTTCACAGCTAACTCGATTAGATACTATTAGATGGCGGTGTGATGATTGCAGGGAGGCGCTTGAAAAAAGGATGGATCAAGAGTACTTAGAGTATCGTCTTAAACAAAAGCATTTAGAAGAAGAGAGAAGACAGACCGCTCTAGAGTACATCAATCAATGCAGAGGCATTCAATTAAGCAGTATTCCTTCAATCACTGAGCTTAACGATGTGGATAAGCTTCTACTTGCAGCGACTGTAGAGAGCCTAGGGGCAGATAATATAAGGAATACAGTCTCTCTACGTGACAATTTATCATTACCTTTATCACCGTTCTCTAAATCAGATGAAGAAATACTACAGCATCTTTTTAACCGAAATCTGCTCATACTCGCTCCTGAAAATAGCTACGAATACGTAACTATCAACGAAGAAAAAGAGCTAGAGATAGATTTCTATCAAGCGATCTTTGAGTTTGCTTATAGTATTGAGAATCTTACTAAAATCTTGATAAACGCTAAATCTCAGAAAAATACCAGTGCTCTAGTAGCGAATGATCAATTTAAGAACTGGTGTGAAAAGTTACAGCTAGGAGAGTGTTTAAGCTACCTGATTACTAGGTCAAGACTGAACTATCTAGCACCGCCTATTGGCGATAAGCTAATTAGCATTCTCAGATCATGTTTAGCTGAATGCTCTGTATCAACTATGCATTATGTAATTTGGAAGTCTGTTGAAAATGCTGCTGCATACGTGCAAAAACCAGGTATTACTCGAAGACATGCTTCAAATTCTGTTTCTGGTAATATAGAGAGAGTATTCAATAAAATATACAGTGGTAGTTGGAGTCACAATAAATCTTTTCGCGATGCTAGCCACCCTCAGTCTGCAATGGCCAAAATATTTTTTGATTATGTATTTGGAGTAGATGATGGTGGTTTTCACCATACTCTTGATGAGCTATTCAGCCCATATAGGTCCCAAAAAACTTTAGAGCAAGTAAGTTACGCAACTCTAGGAGATGCTAGAAGTACGAATTATTCAGTCACAATAGCTCTTGAGGTTAAACAATCATGATTTACCGATGTCTAAATCATTAATACAATTAAATCAGCCGAATAAGACATAGCAATGAGAGAAAGGTTGTCTAGATAGAAGACTATCTGACTTGCTGAACAATTTCATTACTACTGATAGGAGCTAGTATGGAAGATTCTAAATCTAAAACACCGATTGTTGACGATCGACCTATTCTTGTTAGTCGACAAGAGATAGAAAAGCGCCGCCGCATTAACTTTGATACTTTGGGCAGCTTTGCAGTCGATAATATTCCTGTTAACCCAGATACTCAGCATATCTTTCAAGACTTTGAGGAAGGTAAAATTGCAACTAGCAAGGAAGTAAAAGCGCTACTACACGCTCACTATACCAAGGTAGCGCTTGGAGATAATTAACGCTTATGACTACTGTTTTATTTTTAGACATAGTAATTCAGCAAAGCATAATTATTTAAGTTCATTACCTGACGTATTACGTATCTTTTAGTACACGATAAACTGTAGCCACTCCAACATCACAGGCCTTAGCTATTTCATCTTTTTTCATATTGTTTTGACTTGCTAATTCTTTAATGCGTTTGTGCTTCTGTATATTAGCTTTTTTGCCTGTAGGTTTATAACCACTATTAGCTAATCCTTGCTTAATGCGCTCTCTACGCTTGTCATTATCCAATTTAGCCATTGTTGCTAACAAGTCAATTAGCATATTGTTGATTACAGCCAATATCTCTCCACTCATACCAGTATTGATTGTATGCGTAGTAGGCAGGTCAGCTACAACTAACCTTAAGCCTTTATCTTTAATGCGTTGCTTTAGAATTGCAAAATCATCTTGAGACAATCTGCTTAATCTATCTACGCTCTCAACAAGCAAGATATCTCCTTGATTAGCATCATCAAGTAACTTAGTAAGTTCTGGTCTATCTAACTTAGTACCACTATAGTTTTCAATGTAATCAACATGACTGTCAGCATAATTTTTACTAACGCCAATCAAGTCAGACAAGGCTCTCTTAGCATCTTGGTCTTTTGTGCTAGCTCTCACATATATTCTGACTGTCATGGGTATCAACATATCTTTTAGACTTAAATATTATTGTTTAATGATAATACTATCGTTTAATAGTGAAAACAACTCTAATGATAGATTTATTATCATTTAATTATTTTACTGTTAAGGTATAGGCTAATGATAGAAAAAAAGAACAGCAACTAGTCCCATAATTCAAAAGCCTGTTATAGATAGTTCCATATTAACAGTCTATTTTGAGTAGTCTGTTAATAGGTTTGAAGGGTTAAATGGTTGGTTCCCTTGGGGTATACCCTACGATAACAGGAAAGCCATCGCGGATGACAAAACCTGTTTAGCTTTTAAACAAAACGGGTTTGTCGATAGTATGTAAGATAAGTTCGAAAAGTAACTGGAGTGTGAGACTATTCATACTGGGTCTGAATTAAAGTTTTATTGTGATTAATTTCTGCTCAATGTTATTCATTTGTCGCCACGATGAGTGATGGCGGCTTGTGATTTAGTTAGGAAAAATAATCTTGAGTAATAAGATACGTTTGTGGCATTTATAGCAGAGCTTGTTCTAGGCTTCTTTACTTACATTTTCCTGCAAGTTCTTTTTTAGTAAATGATCGAATATAAATGGGCCAAAAGGTAAGAGTGAGCCGAGTACGCCCGCAGGTATTGCCCAAAGAGGCATTTTCATTTTGATAGCTGAGCCTATAAGTATTATGATATAGGTAATAAACAACATACCGTGTGCCATACCGATGTATTTCACACCTTCTGGAATGTCCATCATATATTTTAGTGGCATGGCGATGAAGAGCAATAATAAGAAAGAGGTGCCTTCTAGATAGCCTATAGTCAGCTGAATGTAAAAATGTTATGGATTTAAACGCGCTACTGGTATAAATTTTACTTGCGTGCTGCGTTCCCAGAGGCTGCGCAAAATTCATCCCAGTAGTGCTATGACATTTTTAGAGTGTATCGACTATATAAGGGTAAGACTTTTTAACGCTGTCTCTTGTTTTTTTTCTAAGGCTGTGAATTTTTTCAATAGTTGGCTGAGTCTGTGACACTGTATTTTCCTTTTGTTATTATCAATAAAGAATTTATGGATTATTCAATGTCTCTATAATAATGGCTCTACGCAGAGCTTTTAAGTATTGAGTTTTAAGACCTAAAATGAGTGAGTACCTATACCAGTCATACATTACCTTCCAGTTCACATTTTATAAACATACTCAAGTATAAAAAGTATTTTTAGTATAAAAAGTATTTTTCCGTATAGAGTGAATACGACGCTAGTTCATTTTGTTTGTGATAATCGGCATCAATGTGCTTATTTATTACGCTTACTTTCTAAAAATATCATGTCAATTATAATCAATGCGACACCGACACAGACACCTATATCTGCAACATTGAAAAGAGGATAATTCCAGACATCAGCATAATGCACATGGATAAAGTCAACCACTTTACCAATTCTTAAACGATCGATTAAGTTGCCAATCGCACCACCAAGCATTAAGGCCAACCCCATAGATAATAGCTTGGCTGCACGTGGCGCTTTGATTAAATAAACCGTTAAAAAGATAGCCATTACAAAAGCTAAGCCTGAGAAAAACCATTTCTGCCAACCGCCAGCGTTGGCTAAAAAGCTAAATGCTGCCCCATAGTTATAAGCGAGTGTCCAGTTGAGAAATGGTTCAATGACCGGTACGGGGTCATTGAACGCTAATGTGGTTTGGGCCAACCACTTAGTCCATTGATCAAGTATTAATACCATTATCGCCAACAAATACCAGATAAAAGCGCGACTGCCATTGGCAACCATTTTTGGCATTTTGTCCAACTTATCTTTAGGTGTTATTGAGTTGCCTGAAGTCACGTACATAGCTTTAGGCGTATGATTTATGGTTTTAGAGTCAATCGATTGATGAGTACTACTCACAGCTATAGGTACCTTCTTGTCAGCAATATTAGTACTAGCCGATTCAACGCTATTCAATTTAGTACTATCTAATCTGTCGGTAGATTCAGTCATAGTTGTTTCCTTTATCTATGTTTATACAATGAACAATGTTAAACGTATATGTTTTTGGTATACGATTATTAATCGCGCCACTTTCATAAACGGCTCCACTTACCGCTCTGGTATTATGAAACTTACGGTAATAATTTTTTATTAGGGAATCTGTTGATTGATTTCAACATTAACCTGAGTCTGTTCAACGCTAATCATTATAGGATTACCCGATAAGTCGCCTGATTCTGCTATGGCATTACCGCTATGACTAATACGAGCAACGACTGCTAACTGAGTTTTGTCACTACGAGCTGAATTTAACGTGCGATCTGGCATCATCGCATCAAGATTGCTTAAGCGGATACTAGCCTCACCTTGCTTGATAATACTAATGGGTAAACGTTTGGCGGCAAACGGAGGGCCCCCTTTCACATCACGTATCGCTACAAACAACACATCATCAGCTTTCACTAACGGTAATAAATTAGCGTTAATTTTCACTGTCACGTCAATACCTTCTAGCGCTTGCTTTTCTTGCGTGCTAACGTAGTTGCTTAACTCATCTAAGCTTGCTAAAGCTTTAGTATGATCACCTGGTTTGGCCACAATGCTGCCTTGTAAGCGTTTAATCCAACCTTGCGCTTGGGCAAAGTTACTACCACGTGCCTCACCCATTGCCATTAGCATCTGCGCACCTTCATGCTGTGGATTTTTGGCAAGGACATCTTGTAATACACGGCGGCTACTGGCATCAAGCTGACCTTTATTGGCAAAAAAGCTAATCTGCGCATAAGTGGTCGCAATCTCTTCATTGTCTGGTGACAGACGGTAAGCGCGTGACAAAGCTTCAATCGCTGAGTCGGTAGCTTCAAGCGATAAAAACAGCTCTGACAAACGCATCCAGCGATCAGGATCATCGGCATGACGATAAACGTTGGTCTGCATCGCGCTGATAAGCTGCTGGCCGTTTTCGATTGCCCATACAGGTGGCTTATCAATCTTAGCCGTCAATAGGTCATCAGCCACTTGTCCTACTTTGTCCTCAGCTGTCCACAAATCAAACACGGGCGTACGATTACCTATTAGTAAATACGCCATTGCAGCCAATATTGGGATCCAAGCTGCGACAATTAAACTGCTTTTGACATCAGGGGTGACCATAGGTGTTATCTGACGCTGCGCATCTAATAGCTGACGCTCCAGTTCCAGCTTTTGATTTTGATAATGGCTATTATTAATAGTACCGCTGTCTTTATCTGTTTGTAGCTCAGCTAAACGTTCGCGAAATACTGCAACATTAATATCTAGCAGTTGATTGTCTATTGGTTTGGACTGCAAACGCGGTGCTCGTAGCCATGGCATAATAGCAATTAGCGCAAATATAAGAGCAATCAGCAAGCTTAGAGCTACAAATAAGCCAAAAGTAGAAAATAGAGTCATTTTTTGTCCTCTATGCTAGTAATATCGTGGTCGACATTCTCAGCTTGCGATAATAGACGATCAAGCTCAGCCTTTTCCGCAGAGGTCAAGGCAGCAGTACTGTTCACTGTAACGCCGTTTTGGCCACGGGCGACAACTTGGCGGCGTTTACTTTGCCAAAACCAACCAACAATTAAGACGAGCAATAATAGTGGTGGAAAAAACCATAGGATCCATGTCGATGGTCGCATAGGCGGCTTGTAGCTAATAAAGTCACCGTAGCGCTCTTGCATATAGGCGCGTATTTCAGCATCACTACGTCTATCTTTAATTAAATCATAGACTTTTTGCTTTAGATCCTGTGCAATCGGTGCATCAGAGGCTGCAAGGTTTTGATTTTGGCATTTTGGACAGCGAAACTCTTCTATTAATCCACGATACTGAGCTTCTTGCTGTGGTGAATCAAAATCGTATACGTCAATAGCTGCGTTTGCCGTCATGTTAAGCAGACACGCTAGTATTAAGCTTGCTAGTTTTAAAATTATATTGAGTTTTATTTGAGGAGCTCTTATTCGAGTAACGTTCATTTGCACATCTCCTCAACCTGAATGAGATCAGGACTATCGTTGTTCTTATTAGCCTCATTAAGTACGGTCAGGCACGGCTTAACACGCTGTTGCCAATTGGCTTCATTAATCTCACCAACAATATGCTGACGAATGATGCCATCTCCATCCACAACAAAGGTTTCGGGCGCACCAGTTATGCCTAAGTCTAGAGCAAACTGACCCAATGAATCCTGAATAGACATAGAAAATGGATCACCGCCTTGGTTTAAGTAACTGAGCGCATTACCAATCTCATCCTTATAATTCACACCAACGATATCAATGCCGCGCTCTTCTAGTTGCATTAAAAACGGATGCTCAATAATGCAAGTTGGGCACCACGAGCCCCAAACATTAAGTAAAAACGGCTTATCTGGCAAATTATTATTGGTGATAGTACGGGTAGTATCTGCTAATAACGGCAGCTCAAAGGCAGGAACCGGACGCTCAAGAGCGGTATTGGTCACAATGTCTGTTGGTTTACCTAAGCGCATGTACAATATAACTACCAAACCAAAAAAGAGGATAAGCGGAATTAAGAACCATAGCTTCATCTGCTTTTTTTTCATTGCCTTTGGGTTACGCTGCTTACTGTTTTGGCTATCTTTTTGCTCAGGAGTGTTATTCGACATAGTCATTTATTTCTCCTTTAGTGTCGACATCGTCGATGCTGAGATTGCCTGCTCAATAGCTACCTCATTGACTCCATCAGTAGCCAAACTACCAGTAACTAGCAACGGAGCTTTAACTTTTTTGATGCGGTATCGTTTATCAAGCATACTAATTAATCCACCTAGAGCCATGATAATTGCCCCTAACCAAATCCAGCGAATTAATGGTTTTACATAAATCCTTAATGCCCATTGGTTACTACCATCGGCAATAGGTTCGCCCAGTGCGACATAAACATCGCGCATAAGACTGGGGTCAATAGCGGCTTCAGTCGTTGGCATCGTGCTGATAATATAAGTACGCTTTTCTGGAGTCAGTTTCGCCACTTCACGACCGTCTTTGGATACCACGACTTGCGCTTGCGTTGCATCAAAGTTACTACCCTTTATTTCAAAAAATTCAGTTACTTCAAAATCGTAACCTTGAACATTGACTGTATCGCCAATACCCATTGCTACGTCACGCTCAATACTCAGGCTACTAGTAAAGGCTATGCCAATGACAGCAACCAATACGCCAATATGAGCAGTCTGTTGACCCCAATAGCTCAGACGCAACTGCCGCAAACCGTTAAAAAGATTAGGCGCATTCTTAGTTTTATCTTTAAAATCAACTGCCATCCATAGCAGTGCCCAAAAGCTAACGGCTAAAGTCACACCAATATTAAGCATAGACGATGGATTAACAAAGTAAGTAATAATGGCAGCTAATACTAAGCTACTAACGGCGATGACCATGCCTATACCCAGTAGTGGACGGGTGTCTTTTTTCCAGCGAATATTTGAGCCCATACCCATAGCTATTAATAACAGCCACGTTAAAGGTACAAATAATGCATTAAAATAAGGAGGGCCAACGGACACTTGTCCTAAACCAAAGGCATCAGCGATAATAGGGTAAAGGGTGCCGAGCAGCACCACTAAGGTTGCAATCAAAATGATGGCGTTGTTGATCACTAAAAAGGACTCACGTGAAATCAGCTGATATTGACTTTCAACGGTTAAACGCCAACCTCGAACGGCAAACATTAATAGACCACTACCGATGATAATGCCAAGAATAGCTAAGATAACCAAACCACGCGTCGGATCAGCGGCAAACGAATGCACTGAGGTAAGGACTCCAGAGCGTACCAGGAACGTGCCAAGCAAGCTTAAGGCAAAGGCGAAAATAGCCAGCATAATGGTCCATGCTTTAAACACCCCGCGCTTTTCAGTGACTGCTAATGAATGCAGCAATGCTAAGCCGACAAGCCAAGGCATAAACGAGGCATTCTCTACCGGATCCCAAAACCACCAACCGCCCCAGCCAAGCTCGTAGTAGGCCCACCACGAGCCCAGTGCAATACCAATGGTCAAAAACCCCCAAGCCGCGAGCGCCCATGGACGTGACCAGCGTGTCCAAGCAGCATCTAAACGCCCTTCCCACAATGCCGCCATACAAAATGCAAAAGGTACTACCATACCCACATAGCCCATATATAACATGGGCGGATGAATAATCAGACCGAAATCTTGTAGGACAGGATTTAAATCAGCGCCATCGACCGCTAGATTGGGTAAGGTACGCTCAAACGGTGACGAGGTAAATATCAGCATCGTTAGCATCATTAACTGTACACCGGCCAAAATAACTAATACCCGCGCACGCATTGATAACGGCAAGCCGCGACTAAAGTATGATACCAGTGCACACCATGTGGCCATGATGGTCATCCATAGCAGCAAAGAGCCCTCGTGTCCGCCCCATGTCGCCGATAACTTATAGTACCAAGGCAACAGCGTATTGGAATGCTGCGCGACGTAACTGAGGCTAAAATCATTATAATAAAAACCTGCTATCAAAGCGCCAAATGACGTTATCATGGCGGCAAACTGTGCCCAAGCTAAGCTAGGGGCTAGTCGTTGCCAAGCAACTTGGTTATGAATAACACCAATAGTTGGTAGAATTACCTGCAATAACGCCAATACAAAAGCGGTAAGCAAGGCAAAATAGCCCAATTCTGTAATCAACATACGGTCTAACCTTATTTACTCTAATGCGGTTGCAGTTTACTGTGGCGGTGGAATTTTTATTATTAGAACCCACCCCCGAAATCTGCTGCTATCTCTAGTTTTTAATTGATTTCGAAGGGTTTTATTTAACTACTTTAGGCGGATTTACCAGTGGAGGCGCTCCCTTAAAGCGCAGTAAACGTAACGCATTAAGAGTAACGAGCACTGTTGCTCCAGCATCAGCTAGAACCGCAATCCATAGTCCAGTAATGCCGAATACGGTCGTGATCAGAAAGACGCCTTTGAGACCCAAAGCGAAAATGACGTTCTGATGAATGTTGCGCATGGTGGCACGTGAAAGTGCGATGAGATGAGCCATATCCGTAACACGACTTTTTAATAATGCGATATCGGCCGTCTCAATGGCCACATCGGTACCACCACCCATCGCGATGCCAACATCGGCAGTTGCTAGCGCTGGCGCATCGTTAATACCATCACCAACCATCGCTATTTTGCGGTTGTTCTTCATCTCGTTAAGCAGGCGCAGTTTGTCCTCAGGCAACAGCTCAGCTTCCCATTCCACGTCTAAATTACTGGCAAGTGCTTGAGCGGTTAAGCGGTTGTCGCCTGTTAGCATGACGGAGCGCACACCCATCGCTTTGAGCTGAGCCACACCTTCATGAGCGTCGTCTCGTAATTCGTCTCTTAGCGCGATTAATCCAAGCACTTCACGGTTTTGCTCATCGAAAAGAACAGAGACGGTCTTACCCTCATTTTGCAGCGCCTCAATTTGCGCCTGTTGTGTGGATGAAATCAATGCCTCATCGGCTGCGTAAACAGGCGAACCGATAGCTAGCGCGCGCTCCGCGACAGTTGCGTGTACCGCTTTACCCGCAGTAGCAGAAGCTTTGGAAGCCACAGGTATAACAACTTTAGCGGCTTCAGCATGGCTGACAATGGCTTCAGCAAGTGGGTGACTAGAACCAGTCTCCACACTGGCAAAAAGTGCCAATATCTCATCTTGACCTTGAGAATTCTGACCTTGAATACTTGAGTCCTCTTGTGTAAAGGCAACAACATCGGTCACGCGTGGTTTGCCTTCAGTTAAAGTGCCTGTCTTGTCAAAAGCGACCGTCTTCACTTGGCCGATAGTTTCTAAAGCACTACCGCCTTTGATCAGCAAGCCACGGCGCGCACCAACAGCAAGACCAGAGGCGATGGCAGCGGGTGTTGATAGTACAAGAGCACAGGGACAGGCAATCAGCAACAGTGCTAGACCGCGATACAACCAAGTCGACCAATCTCCACCCATGGCTAACGGTGGAATGATAATAATTAGTGCGGCAATAGCCATCACTGCCGGTGTGTAATAGCGACTGAATTTCTCAATAAAACGGGCAGTGGGTGCTTTGGAGGCTTGGGCTTGCTCTACCAGCTCAATAATGCGCGAAATGGTGTTATCGGCGGCTGTCTTTTCTACGCGCACTTGGAGCACACCATCGATGTTAATTGACCCTGCAAATACATTGTCACCCATCGTCTTGGCAACAGGAACAGACTCTCCCGTCACGGGCGAATCATCAAGGCTGGACGCACCTTGAACAATGGAACCATCAGCAGATACCCTATCTCCAGGACGCACCAGCACAAGGTCATTCACTTGTAATGAAGTCGCTGGAACGTTACGCTGCCCACCTTGAGCATCAAGTAAAATTGCACTTTTCGGAACCAGCGATGATAAGGCTCTGATGCCAGCGCGAGCGCGATCAGCAGCGATACTCTCAAACAGTTCACCGATTGAGAACAAAAAGACAACCGCTGCGGCCTCTTCAGCTTCACCAATGATAAGTGCGCCAAGCACGGCGACGGACATCAGCGTTTCAATTGAAAAGAATGAACCTGTTTTAGCCAGTGCTAAGGCTTTGCGCGCAAATGGAAAAACGCCTACAATCACAGCGATGGCAAACACCCATATCCCATAAGCGGGCAACAGTAGTGACAGTGCATAAGCGCTGCCCATCAAAATACCGAGGCCAACAACCTGTTTGCCTTTTTGAGTTTGCCACCATTGCTTATCCTGCGGAGCCATCTGATTGTCGCTGTCAATATCAATAGCCGATACAGTTTGTTGACCAGTATTGGCAGAGATGCCGAACCCTAGGCTTTTGATTGTTTTTTCGATATCACTAGCCTGAGTCGGCGCACCAGGGGCTAAATTTAGCTCTAGCGTTTCTGTAGCGAAATTCAGCTGAACATCAGAAACCCCAGGCATACGTTTCAAAGCTGTTTCAATCTTGCCGATGCAACTGGCACAGTCCATACCTTCAATATGATATTTCATAATAATTTACCCTTTGAATAATGATATTATGAACCCTATAGTGGCTTTAGAGTCAAGGTTATTTATCTACAGTTTCGTAATTTTAATTTCTCTAGCGCTAGTCTTTACAGCCACTTTAATTATTTAAATCATAGAGGTTGTTATGACAATCAAAATTGGTGAGCTCGCTAAACGCACAGGTGCCACAGTAGAAACCATTCGCTATTATGAAAAAGAGCGTTTATTACCCGAGCCTTTTCGTAGCGAAGGGAATTATCGTTTATATAATGAAGAGCACATTGAGCGTCTACAATTTATCCTACATTGCCGTACGCTCGATATGGCTTTAGATGATGTGCGAATCTTACTTGAATACTGGGAGTCGCCTGACAAGGACTGCGGCGATGTGAATAACTTGCTAGATGAGCACATTCATGCTGTGGAAATACGAATGGAAGAACTGATGCACTTAAAGCATCACTTGACCGTTTTGCGCCAGAAATGTGCAAGTAGTGCACCAGCGTCATCATGTGGCATTTTAAACGCGCTTGTCGATAACTCCTGTCATGAGTAATGATATCAGTAGTGTTCATTTCTGACGGATCAAATCATGAAAGGTTAAATACGCCCTGATGTTAAGCACAAAAAACCCAGCAATGATATTAAGATCACTACTGGGTTGGAGGAAATAACAACTATGTTGTGCTGACTTAGAAAGTCTTATTTATCATTCATAGCAAGGTAGATATTACGATCTGATGCGGATGCGTCATCCACGTATTTTGAATCGCGCCATGTCGTATAAGCATAGACACCACTGTATGGGCTGATGCTGTTCTGACGGAAATCAGAAATCCAATTTTCGCCATCAAATATTTGGATATGGCCATGCGGGCGCTTTGATGAGCGATCATAGACAATAACATCACCTACTTGGGTTGGCATATCATTACTGATTTTGCTGAAACCTGCTTTCTCAAGCGTGCCACGAGTGGCGTACTGATAGGCTGAAGGATTGGGTGTAAATTCATAACCAGCTGATTGTAGTGCTTTACGTACGTAACGGGCACAATATCCAGAGCTGCCAGATAAAGCCACTTTTGAGGCGCGAGCAGCAGCGATAGCGGGGGCTGAATTGCTGTCAGGAACCTTATTGACTTGCTGCTGTTGTTTTTCAGCGTATAAGCGGCTGTTTAATGATGAAAGCTGATTCTCTTTTTGCTTGGCCTGCGCACTTAGGTTGCTAATTGCTTGACTAATTTCATCATTATTAGAAACATAAGCACCACTTTTGGTGCTATAGATGTTTTTTGATGAACCGTAGTTTGATGCCACAGAAGTATTGGTGATGGTATTATTTGTTTGAGAGATTGTGATAGCAGCACCACTCGTTTGTGCTATGCCCATACCCAGTACTGACAAAATCAATAAAGCCTGTTTCATAAATCTAATACCTACGGTTAATTCAAAATCGTCTGTTATCAACAACAGCGCAGTCAATTAAATCTCAATAACTCAAGTATATATATGTCATAGTGACTGATACTTCTGCTGCATATTATTCATATAAAAAATGATTATTGGCGATCACAGCTCATTGAAGTCTTACGAAGCTGTTACAAATCAAGCTGCTGACCAAAACACAAAGCCGACTTTAGCATAGGCTGTTTAGCCTGTCATCCCCCTTAAAAACCCCAAAAATACTTTTTTGATGTCGAAAAAATTGCTAATATCCCACATTTTACAATGTAAGTTTGTGTAACATGTACAGAATATAGCTGACTAGATTGACCACAATTTCTACTGTTTTATAAGCAAAAAAACGTCTGAGGGTTAAATCTATAATTTAGATTTAACCCTCAGACGTTTTTCTATTAGATGAAGTAATTACCCTATATAGGGTCTAACTAATTATTAAGATAATATAATAATTTATAATATTGATATAGATGTTAATTCCCTACTGGCTTATGTAATATTACGTAATTGTTTCGATACATCCTGTATATTCTTGTATTAACCCTTAGTTATTTATCTATTTTAAGGGTTAATAACCGATAAATCCGCTTACATTGTCATCAAAAGTTACAAATTCAAAGTTATTTTTAATTTTAAAGTCGCAATAGCTAATGAATTTTTTGATGAAGAATCATTTTATAAGCAATAGAACAGTCTTATACTTGCTTCATTCGCTTTTAACGCTAACACTATAATCAAAGTATTCTTAACTGCTAACACACTATAATTGCTGCTCTACCGATTCAATATCAGCATAAACTTGGGTCGTCCCGTCTTTATTGAGTTGCATAACCTGATAGGGCATGAATTTATTTTGATACTCCATACCCGGGCTACCAACAGGCATGCCAGGTACGGCAAGACCCATAGCTTGTACTGGCGGATTTTCTAAAAACTGCGCCATATATTTAGCGGGTACATGACCTTCAAAGACGTAACCATCAGTAGTGACTACAGTATGGCAAGAACGCATTTCATTTGGAACGCTGTAGCGCTCTTTAAATACGGCTAAGTCCGCAACATCTTGCGCGGTTGCACTTAGACCATTATCTTCTGCATGACTTATCCATTCTTTACAGCAGCCGCAATTGGCATCTTTATAGACAGTGGCTGAGACGTTTTTTAGTAGGTCTGGTTTACTTACTGATGTCATCATAGGAGTATTTATAACGTTTGGTTCAGCTGTCTTCGGAACAGTCACTACATCTTCAGTTGATGCCGATGTTGTGCTTGCATCAGATACGCCACTACTCGGTTGGCTACAAGCAAATAGTGATGAGGCGGCAAGTAATACTAACGTACTACGCAACCCCTTAGACAGATAACGATTGAATATAAGACTGGATTTTATTTTTAAGGGGGTCATAGTGCTCTCTCATGTACTGTAGATATTGTGAGCTATAGAAGGTCAAGTAACACTTCATATCGTTTGGTAATGTAGCATAATAACCCATCAAACGGAGTACGTAAATTTATCCATTGAGCAGTGCGGACTGGTATCATAAGCAGTTTTCATTTTGAAATGCTGCCTGTAGTATTAACAGGTCTATCCGAGTTTTGGATTTTGATTAAAAATTCAAGGCTCATAATTTTGGATAATTTGCGATGCGTTTGTCTACTATTAATCTACAAAAGCGTTTGAGTACTCACTTAAATCAATTACCGCTATCGCTTACGCTAGTAGCAGCATGGCTTGCAGGAGCTATTTTTTTATTTTCGCTAGCGCCTTATGGGTTTTGGCCGCTAGCAATAGTATCACCAGCGATTTTATATGCGCTGTTGGTACCAAATATGAGTGGTCGTCGCGCTTTTATTATCGGTGAAGCTTACGGTATGGGGCTATGGTGCGTCGGCGGCTTTTGGCTCTATACTGCCATCCATGATTATAGCGATACTCCAACGTGGCTCGCATTGATTATGATTGGATTGATGGGTCTCGGTATGGGACTGTTTCATGGATTTTTAGCACTAGTCTTTAACCGTATGGTAGGCAAACAACCCTTTTCATTTGCTGCTCTTTGGGTGCTACAAGAATGGTTAAAAACTTGGTTATTCACAGGCTTTCCGTGGCTGTTTGTTGGTTATGCATTTACTGAAGAGTATTGGTTATCGTCCTTAGCACCCGTTGCTGGTGTTTTTGCCGTCTCTTTTGTTGCCATACTATTGGCTGCAAGTTTAGTAGAGCTACTGCTTCGACGCAGTAGTTATGCCGTCGTTTCTGTACTGTTATTAGCCATTAGCACATCATTATGGCTGGTCAATCCGCAATGGACAAAACCTAAGGGCACACCTGATCTGTCAGTGTCATTGATTCAAGGTAATATTTCACAAGATATAAAGTGGCTGACGCAATATCAAGTAGAAACGCTAAAGATTTATGCGAAGTTAACGCGCACTGAGTGGGGACGTGATGTGGTGGTGTGGCCTGAATCATCTATTCCGATGTTTCAGGATGAGGCTGCGGGCTTTATTAGTGAAATGATAGAAATGGCCAATGCGACCAATACGACATGGATAACTGGTATCCCTTATAAGGATAAAGCGGCATTCAATGCCAGTACGGATAAGTATCCCCCATTTTACAATAGCGTGATTGCTCGAGGTGTAGAAGCGGAAGGCCTATACAAGAAGCAGCGTCTAGTGCCTTTTGGAGAGTATATTCCATTTGAAGGCGTGCTCGATATTTTCCCAAGTTTGGCCGGTAGTCAGGATATTAAGAGCTATAGTCGTGGTAGTGATCAGCAGTCACCGCTAAAGGTGCGTGAACACAATATAGGGACGGCTATCTGTTATGAGGTAGCTTATCCAGATACCACGCGTAAAAATGCCATCGATACTGACTTTTTGTTGACCGTCTCTAACGATGCCTGGTTTGGCACTTCAGCAGGACCATTGCAACATTTGCAAATGGTACAAATGCGCGCGCTTGAGAACGGGCGCTGGTTTATTCGAGCGACCAATACTGGTGTTACCGCTATCATTAACCATAAAGGTCGTATTGTAAAACGCGCACCGCAGTTTGAGCGTACTGTACTACGTGGTGAGATACAGGCACGGGTTGGTAACACGCCCTTTATGCTTATGGGAAATTATCCTATCTTGATAATAATAACCTTGTTATTACTACTAAGCTATTTTGGCAAAGGTCTAACCACACTTAGAAGACGAGGGTAATAGTAAACTTAATCATAATAATTTAATCAGTGTAAGTTTTTTATTTTTTCTAGGTAACGTCCTAACGCACGTAAATATAAAAGTTTTAAACTATTGACCCCTGCCGTCAAATCCGTATACATAAACTTGGGAGATTTTAATTACGCAGCTTGACGATAATAATCAAACCACACCTGTCTTGGCGATTGATAGCCCAAACCCTTTTGAATCCTCGTCTGATTGTAGTACAGCTCGATATAACTGATAATATCATTGATGGCTGTGAACCTTGTTTTATAGTCTTGATGATATACCAGCTCATTCTTTAATGTGCCCCAGAAGCTTTCTATCGGAGCGTTATCGAAACAGTTGCCTTTGCCGCTCATTGAGCCTATAAATTGATGCTGCTTAATGGTCTTGTGGTAGGCGTGACTGCAATACTGACTGCCTCTGTCTGAATGAACGATTAGCCCTTTGCTTGGACGTTTATTCTTGATGGCCATATTTAGTGCTTTGCAAACTAAATCTGCGGTCATACGCTTGTTAATAGCGTAACCGACAAGCTCTTTGGTGTATAAGTCTTTGACCCCTGCTAAGTACAGCCAACCCTCATTCGTCCAGATATAGGTGATGTCGCTGACCCACGACTCGTTAGGGCGCTTAGCATCAAACTTCTGATCCAGTACGTTTGGATAGACCAGCTTGTTGTGATTGGAGTCGGTGGTGACTTTAAAGCGCTTATGACTACGACATTTAATGCCGTGTTGCTCTTTGATGCTTCTTACCATATACAGGCTAATGTTATGGCCTTGCTCGCTTAGATGAGCATGCAGTCGATCTGCGCCATAACGTTCTTTCGTTTCATTGTGAGCCGCTTTAACCAGTAATTCAGACTGGTTGCGATGTATCTGTTGCTCGCTGAGATCACGACTTAGCCAGTCGTAATAGCTTGATGGCTTAACCCTTAACACACGGCACATAGTGGTGATGCGAAAGAGGAACTGGTTGTCTTTGATAAAGGCGTACCTGACTAACTGTTTCTCGCGAAGTACGCCGTCGCCAACTCGAGCATAGCTCTCCCCTTACGTCGGGGCGAAGCAGTGCTTCGCTTTATCCCTCCTCATTTAGTATTTCGCGTTCCTCTTCGGCAACTTTAAGCTGTCGCTTTAGGCGTTTTACCTCTTCAAGCGCACTCATAAGTTCAGGGTCATACTGCTTTGTTCCTACAAGCTTGCCTTGATTAGCTTTGTTCTGCCAGTTGGATAGCGTTTGCATGGCGATGCCAAGTTGCTTTGCGGTCGCTGAAATATTGCCGTTGTTATCCGCTATCTTCTTGACGGCTTCAGCTTTAAATTCGTCACTGTAGGTTCTTACTTTCTTGGTCATGGTAAACTCCTGTCAATACGCTTAGTTTACCAAGTTTATCTCTACGGTTTCTTCAGCATAGCTCACCATGATTTTGTATCCCTTAATAGTATATTGTAGTATGTTGTATATAATATAACCCCAGTTCGGGATAAGGCCTCAAAAAAAAGATAAAAAAAGAAGTCCAAAGTTGCTAAAGTAAGTTTACCAAGACCACTTAAGCAAAAAGGACTTCTTACATGGACAACCTAACCGAACTATACTGCCATATTGACGACTTTTATCAGCAATTCAAACCTGAGTTTGACGCTCATTTAATCGCAACGGGCCGTCAACGGCTAAGAGCATGCCAGATAAGTGTAGCAGAGATTATGACCATCTTGGTACTGTTTCATCAACTGCGGTATCGACAGTTTAAGTCTTTTTACTACCATCACATGCTTGGCATGATGAAACAGGAGTTTCCAAATCTGCCGAGCTACTCGCGATTTATAGAGCTTGTGCCGCGCAGTATCATGCCACTGTGCAGCTACTTGCAAAGCATGATGGGCGACTGTACGGGTATCAGCTATATTGATTCAACCAAGATAGCAGTTTGTCATAACAAACGTATCTACCGTCATAAAGTCTTTAAGGGACTTGCAACCCGAGGCAAAAGCAGCATGGGCTGGTTCTATGGCTTTAAGCTACACGCCATTATCAATCATAAGGGCGAGCTTGTATCTGTTAAAGTCACTGCGGGTAATACGGATGACAGAGTGCCTGTTAAGGATATGGCAACGTCTGTGTTTGGCAAGGTGTTTGGGGATAGAGGCTATATCAGTAAAGCCCTAAACGAGTGGCTCACAAAACACAGTGATACTACGTTGATCACTAAACTTCGGCGTCATATGAAACCCCAATTACTTGAGCCTATGGATGAGGTACTACTCAATCATCGCTCTTTGGTTGAAACGGTGTTTGGGGAGCTTAAAAACTTGTGCCAAATCGAACACTCACGCCATCGTAGTGTCACGGGGTTTATCACAAACTTGCTGTCAGGTTTAATTGCTTATTGCTGGTTTCCCTATAAACCCACCATCAAAAATATGCCTCAGCAGGGACAGGTAGCAACATTGTAAATAGTGTCAATGAGTTACAATGTGGCTTATCCCGAACTGGGGTTGTAAATAGACAAGTCCATACAGACAGTGAATTGGTCAATTCGAATATTGGAAATAATAGGTAGCCCTTCATGTCCCTTAAGAGCGCAGAAAAGTCTCCGTCATTAACGCAAAATAAATCGTCGAAAAAATCTTATCTGTTGGCGTTCGCTTTCAGCGCGGGTTCATTATTGACAGGGCTAGCAGCGACTGGGCTGACGGCCGTGCCAGTGGCATCGCAAGCGGCAGGATTGGGCGATTTATTTAGCAGTGATAAAAGCGCGACCCAACCGAAATTTTTGCCTGTTGATGAAGCGTTTCAGGTCAGTAGCAGTAGTAAACCTGTCAATAATGGCACGCGCTTAGCCATTAACTTTGACATTACGCCTGAGCACTATGTTTATAAAGACCAAATTAAGCTAACGTTGCCTGCTGGCGTGAGTGCCGCACCTTTTAGCTTTAGCCAAAAGCCTATCTCCATAGATGATCCGACCTTTGGTCAAGTATTGGTCTTTGACCAAGCCAATATGGTTGCTACTACCATTTTGAGCAATAGTAATGGCAAGGCGATAAATAATGCCGCTGTAACGATAGGTTGGCAAGGCTGTGCCAAAGCAGGACTTTGTTATCCACCGGAGAAAATAAAAACCACGGTCAATATTGCTGCTGCGTCACAATCGGCAGCCAATAGTTCAAGTAGCACTGCTACAGATTCTGCGAGCAATAACAGCAATGTAGAAACTGCGCAAGCCTCTACAGATGGGACAGATATCGATAGTATTGCTACAGAGCAAACTATGCCAGATGACGAGGTGATTGATTATGCATTGTTAGATGACGAAGCGTTAGATGCAGAGCTTGGTGCAATCAATACCATCTCTGGAGCCGATGAAGAAGTGGTAGGCGATAATGTCACAAGTGAAGCAGCGAACAATGACGCTGTCATAAATAATGCTGCTGCAACAAACAATACCGTTGTCGTTGATAACGCCATTAATAGTGACCCTTTTGGCTTAGCTTCGCATCCGTGGTTGGCATTGGTGTTATTGTTCTTGGCAGGGTTGGTCTTGGCATTGACGCCATGCGTGTTACCGATGCTACCGATTGTTGCCAATATCGTCGCGCGTGAAGACAATCCAACGGTAAAACGCGGTGTTATTTTGACCACCAGCTACGCTATTGGTGTTGCCATCGCTTATGGTATTTTAGGCGCGGTCATTGCGGTATTTGGCGAATCGTTAGGCATTATCGGTTGGCTACAAAATCCGATTATTTTAATTGGGTTTGCCATCGTTTTTGTCTTATTAGCCCTTTATATGTTGGGCGTATTTAGCATTCGTCTGCCGAGATTTATCAGTAGTAAAATGCAGGGTCTAAGCCAAGCGGGGGATAGCAAGCTTGGTAGTACGGGCGGCAGTTTAATTGCGGGATTCTTATCGGCGCTCGTGGTATCGCCTTGTGTTTCGGCACCCTTATTTGGGGCGCTGCTTGCTGTATCAACGATTGGAAGTCCATTACTTGGCTTTGCGGCTTTATTTATGCTCGGTTTTGGTTTATCAGCGCCGCTTATTTTAATCGGCGCGACCCAAGGTAAAATCATGCCAAAAGCAGGCGAGTGGATGAATTGGGTCAAGCAGGGCTTTGCTTTGTTGCTTTTTGCCGTGGCATTGTTATTAATTGAACGCGTCTTTATCTCGCCTGTGATGCTGATGGTTTGGGCGCTGTGGTTTATGGTCGTGGCGATGTGGGCGTGGAGCTGGCTAGGCAAAGGTCGGATGCTGACCCAAGCGCTAGGCTTAATCGCTGGTATTTGGGCGACGTGTTTAATCGTCGGCGCCGCATTGGGTAATGATGATAGTTTACATCCGCTTGCCTCCCTAACTGCGGTTCCGGTGCTGCAGACAACTGCTGGTCAACCAGCCACCAGTAATGCAACCGATAAGACGGTCACGACGCTGGCTGAGCTAGACACTATTGTCGCCGCCAATCCTAAAGTTCTGGTCTTTATCACCGCCGAATGGTGTATTGCATGCCGGATTATGGATAAAAACTTATTTCATAATCGTCCTGCGCAAATGCAAGATTGGCAATTGGTCAAACTTGATATCACAGAGACTACAGCGGATTCAAAAGCAATCTTAGCGCGTTATAAATTGTTTGGTCCGCCAGCATTGCTGTATTATCAAGACGGTCAATTGGTCAATCAACAAGTGGGTGAAATCGGGCGCGCAGCGTTTGAGCAAACCTTAACCGCGCTAAATTAATCGTTTAAATGTAGATAAATTCCACATCATTTCTACCCATTAAAAAGCCAACTTCCTGTGATAGTAGGACGTTGGCTTTTTCAATCTTACTAAATAGCCTTTTTAACATAGACGCTAAATCCTTGGTTTAGCATTATTTATTACTACTTACTTTGCTACTTACCTTATTATTTACATCAGTATTTGCTCGCAATAACGCTAGGGTGTGTTGACAATTACCGTAAATGGATAATCGTCGCTGCTAAATAGATATTAGCAGCAAACGACTCATCCGTT
>NZ_JASMRR010000009.1:0-158294 GCF_041431175.1 Psychrobacter sp. Arc29
TTGGAGCGGGAAAAGAGATTCGAACTCTCGACCCCAACCTTGGCAAGGTTATGCTCTACCACTGAGCTATTCCCGCTGATTATCGAATCATCGTGTTGTTAACAACTACTCCGTCTCGATAGGCTGGCTATTTTAGCAAATATTCTGTGGGTGTCAACACCTTTTTTAAAAATTATGGCTAATATTTTCAGTCCAGACCTTCGTTTTTGAGAAAATGCAGCATAAGCAATTGATTTAAAAACAGGAATTACTTTTAGAAAGATATAAATTATTTTACATTAATAATAGCACTTTGAGGTTTTATCTTCTTTCATTGATACCTACTACTTCAGCTAAACCTTACTAGTCTACAATTTACCTTATGTGACGTTTGTACATGACTATAATTTTTTTTGCTATCACTATAAGCAAAACGTTACTTCATTATGAGCAATGTCTGTTTCACTTACAATCATACGCTCTATTGTTACTTTTCCTATCTTGGTTTTACTTGGTTAACATTATTATACTTATCTACAATGACAGCTCGAACAGGCTTTTACTGTCTTAGTAGGTGATTGGACGTCGATAAAAAGCCATAAAAAATAGCGCCATTACCTGTTGCAACGCGATTTACTTTGTTTGATTTTGCTTTTTACCATTTATCGAGAGGATGCTTTTTATGAAAAAACTATTGACCACTAGTGTGATGGCGGCTTCATTGTCCGCGCTGACATTGACTGGTTGTACCAGTACGACCAATACTGGTGCTATCGGCGTCGATCGTCAGCAGTTATTATTGGTTTCTAGCGAGCAAGTATTGCAGCTATCTGCACAGAGCTACGCTAAGACATTGCAAGATGCGAGATCAAAAGGTGTATTGGATACCAATACTGCTCAATTAAATCGCTTGAAAAACATTGCTAATCGTTTGGTTGGTCAAGTGGGTGTTTATCGTGCAGATGCGGCAAAATGGAAGTGGGAAGTACATACGATCAAATCTGACCAGTTGAACGCCTTCGTTATGCCAGGTGGTAAGGTTATGTTTTACTCAGGCATCATTGACCGTCTGAACTTAACTGATGATGAGATTGCTGCGATTATGGGTCATGAAATCTCTCACGCATTACGTGAGCACTCACGTGAACGCATCTCACGCGAGTACGCGACCCAAACAGGTATCGGTGTTGCTGCTAGCATCTTTGGTCTATCACAAGGTCAAGCGCAGCTAGCAAGCGTTGCTGGCGATCTAGGCTTAAGCCGTCCGCACAGCCGTACCCAAGAAAGTGAAGCTGATCAAATTGGTCTTGAGCTAATGGCGCGCGCAGGTTATAACCCGCAAGCCGCTATTACTCTATGGCAAAAAATGCAGCGTGCGAGCCAAGGCGAGCCGCCTCAATTCCTAAGCACTCACCCAACGAGCAGCAGCCGTATCGCGGAGCTACAATCGTTGATGCCAAAAGTAATGCCATTGTATCAAAGGTCGCGTCGTTAATACGTCGCCCTTTACTTTGATGTTTGATTTATCAAGTATGTAGATACAAAAAGCAAGGTATAGCCAACACGCTATGCTTTGCTTTTTTATTGGGGTTTGCTTAGACCGTACAGGCTTTTTAATCACGTACTATACCGATTGCTCTGTCTGTTATAATGCTGATAAATATCATTTGTAGATCGTCCAATAGTATTTAGCACAACATATTGAAGGATTATTATGAGTACCACACCTATCAAAGACGCACTTCACAATGAACTACAAGCGCTAGAACCGCAGTATATGGAACTTATCAACGAGTCGATGGCTCACTCAGGTTATTTTGAGGGCAAAGAGAGTCATTTTAAACTCACTATTGTGAGCAATGTCTTTGAAAATAAGCGGCTGGTGGGGCGTCACCAACTCATATATGGACTAGTTAATCCCCTACTAACCTCACAAGGTGGTCAGGTACATGCCCTTGCCATCCATGCATATACGCCAACAGAATGGCAAGGTCAAAGCCCCGATAGTCCGTTATGCGCAGGTCAAAACATATAGCCAACTATCCTACCTGACGATTCAATATCCTAAACAGGGCTACACGTTGCCATCCTAAAGGAGCAATTCTCAATGAAACATCTACATATGCTGATGGCGGTACTGACCGTTGTATTATTTTTATACCAAAGCTACTTAGTACTCAGCGCAAACCGACGCGCGCCACGCGTGGTCAAAATCGCCACTCATATTATCTATGCATTGCTTATCGTATCAGGCGCCATCATGCTCATGCAGCTGATGAGTGTTAATGCTCCTGTGCAGTGGGTATTTGCCAAAATCATCTTACTTATCGCAGCAATTAGCTCAAGCATCAAAGCCTTTAACGCCCATGCGACATCCACTCAAAGCAAAACAGGCATTCTCATTGCAGCTGTTGCCTATGTGGGCATTGTGATACTCGCCTTTGCTAAACCAGCCAATCTATTCTAATAGGTAGTGGTTATTATGATTATTGATTGTTATAGCGACTCTTCAATATCTCGAGTAACTAAGACCGCGCGGTTAAATGAGGTATCTAGATTGCATAGACAATCATGTTGATGCGGTCAGAAAATATGTATCTCGCTATACTTTTTAAATATCTTAATCACGCTATTTTTGCTATCTTAAATAGACATAAATACAATCACTTAGCCTAATGGAGCCACTATGAAAACGTTTATGACAGCGACACTACTGGCAACAGTTAGCGTTTTTGCGCTCTCAGGCTGTGCCTCTACTGGTAATGTCACGCCGCAATATGTGCCACCAAGTACTTATCAAAACTATGATTGCCAAGCATTGAGCCAAGAGTACAATCGCGTCAACCGTTATGTTGAAGCCGCCCGCAATGAGCAATCTACCTTGTCGGCATCAGGCGTGGGCGTGGGTATCTCTGCAGGACGTTGGGGCATCTCTCCCAATATTAGCTTTGGGGTTGGCAAAAGCAACAATACCAAAGCGCGTGATGCAAAGTTATCGCGGCTCTATGGTGAGCGTGATGCCATCGTACAAACTGCCCGTATTCAACGCTGTAGTTTTGCCAATGGCATCAAAATTTATGGTGAATAAGAGTCGGCAAAGAAAAAAGAGCGGTCATATCTCTAAAGCATGATCTCAAAATAAGCAAAAAAGCCAATACGCGCTCAGCATATTGGCTTTTTTATGGTTATAGCATAGTTATCGCTTTGCTAAGCAGTAAACTGCGCTGACGTATACTACTTTACTAAATTCTATTCCTGCAAGCTTTGCACCCACTGGACGATTTGGTTGCTTGGTAGTGCGCCTGACTGACGTGCAACTTCCTTACCACTCCTAAAAGCAACCATCGTCGGTAGGCTACGGATATTATAAGGGGCAGCCGCTTGCTCATATTTATCTGTTTGTACTTTGGCAAAGACCACATGCGGGAGTTGACCTGCAGCCGCTTTAAATTCCGGTGCCATCATAATACAGGGCTGGCACCAGCTCGCCCAAAAATCCACGACAGTCAATACATCGTTTTTTTGGATGACTTTACTGGCCGTTTGCGCGTTGAGCTCATGCGGACTTGCGGTTAATAATGGTTGACTGCATTTACCGCATTTTGGTGCCGCACTGATACGCGTAGCAGGCACACGATTGGTCGCTTGGCAATGTGGACATACTAAATGAAAACTTTGTTCGCTCATAATTTGATTCCTGTTTTAATTATTCTAATCGCTTTACTTCTTAAAGATTCATTGTTGGTATCTACGAATGAAAGCTGTCCGCAAAAGATGCTTGCATGAATAATTTTAACATAGTTGCTAATACTCGTTCTTTATACCACTTGCTGTGCCACACCGCTATATACGTAGCTCATCGGTCGTGGACCGGGTAAGTACGCTTCGCTCAACTCATCGATGACAAAACCACCTGCTCGAATCAATGCTGGAATATCACGATCTAAATGACAACCGCCTGCCATCGGTTTCCAAAAAGGCGTCAATCGATGCTGCCAGCGCTCGACAGAGACATCTGGTGCTAAGCCATGCTCACAGAACAGCAAGCGACCGTCAGGTTTCAGCACACGCGTCATTTCTTGTAATGCTGAGATCGGATCGTCAATACTGCATAGGGTAAAGGTCATAACAATAGTATCAAACCTATCCGTATCAGCATGAATACCCTGCACATCCACCGCTACCACATCAACTGGAACGCTAATGTCAGCTGCTCGCTGCCGTGCTAACGTCTGCATCTGAGCCGCTGGGTCAATACCGATGATGGTAGAGACTTTTTTGGAATCATAAAACTGCAAATTTAGACCGCTACCAATGCCAACCTCTAATACCTCACCGAGCGCCTGAGGAACAATTTTGGACCGAGCTTTCATTACATTGCCTGTGCTACAAGCGACATCTATCAGCTTCGGCAATACATAACGCTCGTATGGATTCACTGTCCTCTCCCTTTATTGAAACACTTAGCGCTTACAGGTATTCATACCAAGCATGCTATACAGAGGGCAAAAACGCGATAATCCTGTTAGTAAAGGAACTAAGCCGATAACGCCCCACCAACTGCCATAATATATACCTAATGCGATAATCACCACGCCAACAATAATACGTAGTAACCGTTCAGTACTGCCGATATTTATTTTCATGGCTGTGCCTTTTATATGTCATTTATTAGGTAGTAATGGTCACCCATAGCGCAACTTGGCTTATTCACCAAGGACATTAATGGGCACTTTTAGATAACGCGTACCGTTATCTTCTGGCTCTGGAAAGTTCCCCGCATCAATATTCACCTGTACCGCTGGGATAATCAGACGTGGCATGTCCAAGGTCGCATCGCGGCGTTCACGCATCTGCACAAACTCTGCTTCGTTGATACTGTCTTTGACGTGGATATTTTCTAATTTTTGGGCGGCAACCGTGGTCGTTGGGCAATGCTGGCGACCCTTACTAGGATAATCATGACACAGATACATCACAGTATCTTCAGGGAGTGCGAGCAGTTTTTGGATAGAGCGATAAAGCGTCTTTGCGTCACCACCTGGGAAATCACAGCGAGCGGTACCCACGTCAGGCGCAAACAATGTATCGCCGACGAACACCACTGTTTTCTCATTATCAGCAGCCATATAAGCCATATCAGCACGTGTATGTCCTGGCACATACATCGCAGTGATAGTGATACTACCAAGCGCTAACGCCTCACCATCGTCCGTCAAAATATCAAACTGACTGGCGTCAGTGCGGAAACTGGTATCAAAGTTAAAGATTTGCTTAAATATTTTCTGTACTTCAGTGATGTGTTGCCCTATGACTAGTTGTCCACCAAGGCTTTCTTTGACATGGATAGCCGCGGATAAATGATCAGCATGCGCATGAGTTTCAATAATGTATTCGAGCGTCCAATCATTTTCACGTACGAACTCAATGACCTCGTCAACGCTGCTCGTGCTCGTCCTGCCTGATTTTGCATCAAAATTTAATACTGGATCGACAATCGCACACACTTGCTGCTCGACATCGGCAAGTACATGAGTGTAGGTTTCTGTGTCTCTATCTAAGAAAGAATGAACTTGCATGGTTGCCTCTTTACTTATCTATGAATGTTTTTGCTATAGGGCTTTTTTTATCTCTAATTAACCCTTAAGTATGATATTGAGTCGTATATAATGTTTGCTTATATTTACGACTTTTTGTTATCACCAATATAGCAACTGCAATACATTTTATCAATTTATATAATGTAAATAATGATATCTTGCTATGTGGCGCGATATCATTGATAATCAACCATATATTATTAAAAATAATATGGCAGTGACTGCCCTATTATATAAGGAGCTTATTCTGGCTACTTCTAATTCAGCAATGAGTATGTCTACTCACAGCGCTAACGATGATGTGTCATCTGATAGCGCAGACTTTTCATCTATCGATCTTGCTAAACAAATGCAACAAGCCTCGATGCAAGCAAGCCAGCTACTAAAGTCGCTCTCGCACCCTGATCGTCTGCTTCTGCTTTGCCAGTTGACACAAGGTGAATACTGTGTCGGTGAGCTTGAAGGACTGGTCGGTGTTGGACAACCAAGCTTGTCGCAGCAGCTGGGTATCTTGCGTAAAGACGAGCTGGTTGCGACACGCCGTGAAGGCAAGCAAATCTACTATAGCATCGCAAGTGACGATGCCTTGGCCGTACTAGAGCTGCTTTATCAGAGATTTTGTGCCAAAACCGAATAATGCCGTACTCGCCTGACTGTTTTATACTGCTTTCTATCTTGGTGATGTATTGATATGTCTTTTATCGCTGCTCGTCTGATTCCTACTTGGCTGCGCCAATACCAGCTCAAAGCGTTACCGACCGATCTCGTCGCAGGACTGGTGGTGGGCGTACTGGTGATACCGCAGAGCCTAGGCTATGCAGTCCTTGCTGGTCTACCGCCCGTGTATGGTCTATATTCTGCGATCGTGCCTGTGCTCGTCTATGCTTGGCTGGGTTCTAGCAACGTACAAGCTGTTGGGCCCGTCGCGATCACCGCTATTATGACGGCCAGTGGTTTGCTACCTTATGCTGAGCAAGGCACAGAGCAGTATGCTCTGATGGCGAGTTTGCTGGCACTCATGGTAGGGGCGCTGCTGTGGATTGCAGGGCGGCTGAAGCTTGGCTGGATTATGCAGTTTATCAGTCGCGGGGTATCAGCAGGGTTTGTGAGCGGCGCGGCAGTGCTTATCTTTGTCAGTCAGCTAAAGTATCTGATGGCCATCCCCATCGCTGGTAGCAGCTTGGTTGGCTATTTATCTACCATGCAGCGCTATGCCAGTCAGGTGCATCCGCTGACCTTGGTGATTGGTATTATCGCATTTGCGCTTTTGGTCGCTAACCGCTATGCGAGTCAATGGGTATGGCGAACGTGGCTGTCATCATCGTATGCCAAATGGGCCGAACGTTTATTTCCACTGGTTTTACTGGGTATTGCCATTGTTCTGAGTATGCTATTGCACTGGAATTCGCTAGGGGTTGCGACCATTGGTAGTATTCCACAAGGTTTACCCAGCTTTACGCTACCGCATATGACCGACCTGCAAGAAGCGCTCAAGCTCTTGCCGACCGCAGGGTTGATGGCACTGATCGTCTTTGTCTCTAGCAGTTCCGTTGCAAGTACTTATGCACGCTTACGTGGTGAGAGCTTCGATGCCAACCATGAGCTGACTGGTCTTGGTCTTGCCAATCTGTCTGGCGGGCTGTTTCAAAGCTTTGCGGTCGCAGGTGGCTTTTCACGCACGGCGATCAATGCTGACTCAGGAGCAAAGACACCCCTTGCCAGCCTTGTGACGGTGCTGGTAATGATTGCCGCGCTGATTGCCTTTAGTAATGCACTCGCACCCTTGCCTTATGCGCTACTCGGTGCAACCATCATGGCTTCTATCATTGGCCTAATAGATATTGCGACCTTAAAGTCTGCTTGGCAACGCGATCGCTTGGATGGGTCTAGCTTCTTGGCAGCGTTCGTCGGTGTGCTTATATTTGGGCTCAATACAGGCTTGGTCATCGGGCTGATGGTGTCATTTGCCAGCCTTATCTGGCAATCAAGTAAGCCACATGTCGCCATCGTGGGACAGCTGGGCGGTACGGGACACTTTCGCAATATCAATCGTCACGATGTGGTGACTTTTAACAACTTATTGATGCTGCGTATCGATGAGAGTCTGTTTTTCGGTAATAGTGAATCGGTACATCGTCGTATTCTAAATGCCATGCAGCAATATCCAGCAGCGCAGGAAATTATTTTGATTATGGCCGCGGTCAATCATATTGATCTGACAGCACAAGAGATGCTCAGTACCTTGAATAAAGAGCTTGCGCTGCAAGACAAGCGCTTACATTTTAGTTTTATCAAAGGGCCTGTCATGGATGTCATCGGCCAGACTCCGCTCATTAGCGAGCTGTCAGGGCAGGTCTATCTCAGTACGTTAGATGCCGTCGATGCTTTAAAGGATAGATAGCGGCGTCATTATTTTTGTACCACGCTTTTAATCGCTACTGTCGTCTATCGTACAATATCGCTATGATATAGCCTGTGCTATGCTAGACCGACTGAATATAGATAATGGTACATAAACATATATCACCCTGTCGTTTCCGTCTCAACAATGCATGACCTTATTTTTATCATCTCTGCCAAGACCTCAATAATAAATATATATTAACAACGATAACTGAAGCTATTTATGACCGATGACATAACGATTTATAAGCAAATCTATCCAAGCCAATGTATCAAAATTGCCGAGCTTGGCTATCGCTCAGTGCTCAATATACGTCCAGACGCTGAGATCGAGACACAGCCCAACAGCTGTGATTTAGCGACCGCTACAAAGGAAGCAAATCTAACCTATCATCATCTACCATTTGATGATGAGCGTTTGAGTATGCTGACCGTAGAGCAGTTTGCTGACTTTTACCATGCGATGCCAAAGCCCATATTGATGTTTTGCGGTACTGGCGCGCGCGCCAAACTGTTGTATCAAAGCGCATTGATGCAGGGCTTGCTATAGTCATATTGCTCGTTTTGTCTCAATCACCAACGTATTTTACACCACCAACTGAACCAATAAAAAAGGAGCTCCTATGAGCCATGAAGTTAGCTTTACCGGACAGATCACCCCTGACCAAGTCCCTATGATTGCCGAAAATGGCTTTAAAACCATTATCAACAACCGTCCTGACGGTGAAGAACCAAATCAGCCAACCAGTGCAGAGATTGAAGCCGCTGCTAAAGAAGCAGGACTTGCGTATAAAGAAATATCATTTGCAGGTAACGAGCTGAATCAAACCCACGTCGAAGCATTTGCAGACTTCTTCAATCAAGCTGAGCAGCCAATGCTCATCTTTTGCCGTACGGGTAACCGCTCAAACGGTATCTATGAAGCCGCCAAGCAAATGGATTTATTAGACGACTAGTCTTTTGTCAAATTAACAAAATCTCCTACTACTTAAGATTAAAAATACCCGTCCACATATTGGATGGGCTTTTTTTTTGGGATATCATTTAAATGATAGAGATATCACGCAAGTTATAGACTGGTTAATTTTCGACATTGAGCACATAATCAAAAGTCACTGTGATCGTTGAATAGGATTTAAAAATGCAAAAACCACTACTGATTATCGGCAATAAAAACTACTCATCTTGGTCGCTGCGCGCTTGGCTGTTGTTAAAAGCGTTCGATGTTGACTTTGACGAGCAGCTCATCGAATTACTTCATCCATCGGCCCATCCAATACTTTAGGCGCATTCGCCAACGGGAAAAGTTCCTGTATTGGCCTATGGTGAAGGCAATGAAAAAGTCACTGTTTGGGATACGCTCGCCATTGCGATGCATGTTAATGAGTATTTTACGGACATCAATATTTGGACAGGCATCAAAAAATCTGACACTAACGCTCAAACTGACCATCAAAACAGAATCAACAATGCTTATTGCCAAAGCATCATTGCTGAGATGCATTCAGGATTATCAGGTATTCGTAATGAGATGCCGATGAATATCAGAGCAACTACTAAAATACATCCAAGTGAGGCGTGCTTATCTGATATTGCTCGTATTGAGGCTATTTTTGCCGATTGCTTAAAGGAACGTTCAGAAGACAGCTATTTGTTTGGACATTTCACAGCAGCTGATGTCTTTTTTGCCCCAGTAGTGCTGCAATTACAGACCTATGCTGATGCGTCCAATATCACTTTGCAACCATTGACTAAGCAGTATTACCAGACCATGCTGAATAATCAGCATATCAAGACTTGGATTCAAGCAGCACTACAAGAGACACGGATTATCAAAGAAGATGAAGCGGGTGAGATTGTCTCATTATCGGGTGTTTTGTCAGCTAAATAATACTTTCCACAAAAAAACCACTTCAGCTGAGCCAAAGTGGTTTTTTTTAATAAGACGTTGAGCGTATTACTGTTTTTGCTCTAACGCCTCTTTTACTGCTTTTTTGCCCCATGCACTCAGATCGAGATCTAATTTCTCATACTCTTGCGCATCGAATAATGGCTCTTTGACGCCTGATTTTAATTGACGGGCAAAGTCGTCAAGTAAGCGCTTGGCACGTGGGAACAGCATAATTAAGGCGAGTAAGTTGGCTAGTGCGAGTACGCCCATCAATGGATCAGCGAAGAAGAAGACAGTGGTTGCCGCAGGTGCTACCGCGCCCAAGAACAAGATCGCAATCACCACAATGCGTAATACCAAGGTCGCTGCTTTGATATTCTTCTTGACCAAGAAGTTAATCGCATTTTCGCCCATATAGTAGTTATACATGATAGAGCTTAGTGCAAACAGCAATAGCGAGATGGTTAACACATACTGTGACCAGTCGCCCAGCTGAGCGGTGAGCGCTTGCTGCGCCAGTACAATACCATCAACTTCGGCACCTGGTTGATAAACGCCGCTGAGCAAAATCATGAATGCCGTAGCACTACACACAACAATCGTATCAATAAATACCGATAGGGACTGCGAGATACCTTGGCTCACAGGATGCGTGGCATAAGCGGTCGCCGCGATGTTAGGCGCAGAACCCAAACCTGCCTCATTAGAGAACAGACCGCGCTTCATGCCTTGCTCAATCGCCACACCGATACCACCGCCAACGACGGATTCAATACCAAATGCATTTTTAACAATCATCGCCATCAATGCAGGCAGATCGGCGATATTCAACACGATGATAATTAGTGCCATCCCAATGTAAATCAGCGCCATTACAGGAATCACAACGTCAGCGACTTTTGCAATACGCTGGATACCACCAAAGACGATAAATCCACCCGCAACCACCAGTACCGCACCTGATATCCAGCGATCAATCCCGAAGCTCTCAAGCGCGGAACCTGCTACCGTATTACCTTGGAATGCGATAAATCCAATGGAGAAAGATAGGAGTAAAGCAATAGCATAAATGACAGCGAGCCAACGATAATCTTTACCTAAACCGTGTAAAATATAAGTTGCAGGGCCGCCGCGAAAGTTACCATCATTATCTCTGCGCTTGTAAAGCTGAGCCAAGCTACACTCAACAATACTGGTCATCATGCCGATGAGGGCCACAACCCACATCCAAAAAACCGCACCGGGACCACCCAAAGAGATTGCAACGGCAACACCAGCAATGTTACCACCGCCAACACGTCCACCGATCGATACGAGCAACGCCTGACGGGCAGAAATCCCATCGTCTCCTACTTCGTCCGTCTTAAACACACGGAACATACGTTTAAAATATGTAAACTGAGCGAACCTGCCCACAATGGTAAATAATAGACCAAAAATAATTAACATAGGCACGAGTGCCCAGCCCCACGTTAGATCCCCGACTAGGGCAAAAAAAGATTCTATATATTCCATGCCTATTTTCCTTATAGTTCATGACGCTATGATAGGTTTTATTGGGCTTATTATCGCATCTAAGACCCGTATTTGTAACGCAAATGGCGCATTTGTAACGTAAATGATGACATTTTTCGAGAAAAATTGCTTTATTCACTCATCAAAATGACTGGTTTTTAAACTTTAGGCGCTATTCTATAGAAAAATTCCTATAAAAACGCAAAAAAAAGCCACCTCAATTGAGGTGGCTTTTTCTTCTGATACTGAAGCTTACTGCATAACCAAATATTCAAACGCTGACAATGCTGCTTTACTACCCTCACCCATTGCAATATTAATCTGCTTGAATGGTACGGTAGTTACATCACCACAGGCAAAGATACCTTTGCGATCTGTACGGCAGCGCTCATCGATCTCAATCTCACCAAAGCGGTTTAAATCGACAAAGCCTTTGATAAATCCAGTGTTTGGTACGAGACCGATTTGTACAAACACGCCTGATAAATCACGCTCATGCGTCTCGCCTGTGCTGCGGTCCTGATAGACGATGGACGATACTTTGCCATCAGTCGCCTTAATTTCTTGTGTCGCAGCACCAGTGATGAATTCAATATTAGATTTTTCTTTGGCTTTGTTGATTAACACTTGGTCTGCTTTTAACTCATCAGCGAACTCTAAAACCGTGACGTGCTTGACGATACCTGCCAAATCTAGCGCGGCCTCAACGCCTGAGTTACCACCGCCGATGACTGAGATATCTTTACCTTTGAAGAAGGGACCGTCGCAGTGGGCACAAAACGCCACGCCTTTACCGATGTTTTCTTCTTCGCCCGGTACGCCAAGCTTACGCCACTGGGCACCTGTCGCTAAGATAATACTGCGAGTCTCAAACGTCTCACCAGTATTTAGGTTGATGCTGTAGTTCTCTTCTTCTGTCTCGCCGATATCTTTCACACTGACATGCTCTTTTAGCGTGATATTGTACTCAGACAAGTGCTTAACGAAATTGGTCGATAAATCAGTACCATTCGTTAAGGGCACAGAGATTAAGTTTTCGATATCTTGCGTGTCTTTGACCTGGCCACCGATACGATCAGCAACCATGGTCACTTTCAGACCTTTACGCGCGGTATAAATAGCTGCTGCAACGCCCGCAGGACCCGCACCGATGATAGTGACATCTTGCTGCTCTAATTGCTCAGCGTCATCTTCCACATCTGCCAGCAAATCTGGGAACTGCTCTTGTAATTTTCCAATCAATTTAGCCGTGTCGATCAACCCATTTGCAAACGGCTTTCCGTTCAAGAATACGGCCGGTACACCTTGGATTTTGTTTGCTTCGACTTGCTCTTGGAATAGCGCGCCATCGATCATCTCATTGCTGATACCATCGTTTAGTAGCGCAAATTGGTTCAACGCCTGAACCACTTCTGGGCAGCTATGGCACGATAATGACACATAGGTCTGGAACTGTAATGGCTTATTAAAACGCTTGACCAGCTTTTGGATACCGTCGTCCAATTTTAGCGTATGACCACCCGCTTGCAAAATGGCTAGGATCAATGAGGTAAACTCATGACCACCAGGAATACCACTGAATACGATACCTGTGTCAGCAGTCTCTCCATCGATATGACTGACTACTTTAAAACTAATCGCGCTTGGCAGGCTGTCGTCAGTCGCTTCTGCATCGAAGTTAATTTTGTCAGTTGTACCAGCAATCTTGGTCAAAAAATCAATGAGTTCAGCGCGTTTGTTGTGCTCACCGCTACCCAATACAAAAGTAATCGGGCGCGTCATGTTTTCGCTATATGTCTTAACTGCGTCTAATAAATTCTGATCTATCATGTTTGTTCCTCATTATGACTGAATATGTAACGGCAACTGTCATGCTGCACGCCTAAATATGAAATTCTTACACTTAATAATTTTATAAAAAATATTGTATATATCGAGCTTTCGCTCTTGAATGACCCTATTATCAGGTGTTCTCAGCATTTGGGCAAGCTGAGAAACTCAAACCTTACGTTTTATAAAACCAATCGTTAATAGTTTTAATTAATTAAATGCAAATACACTGGTGGATAATAGCGATAGTAACTGGGTTATTTTTTCGCTAAAATCGAGAATAGTTCTTAAGTTAAGCCGTCTTTTTAAAACAATACGCACTGCTTGTGACAAGCTTGCGTTTCATGACAAGGATGAACACATGAGAAAAACAGATACTTTCCACGATAATAGAGATATTATTGCCGAACTGAAGCTCAAAGACAGTCATTTTGCGAGTATTTTTGATGAGCATACCGAGCTTGACCAAAAGATTAATTACCTCGAAAAAGATCTAGTCAAGCATGCTAGCCGTGAAGAAGAAATAGAGCAAATGAAACGGCGTAAATTACATCTCAAAGACGAGATTTATAAGATTATTGATAAAAATAAAGAACAATCTCGCGCCTGATACTACGCCTACTACGCTTATGATCAACAAATAAGACTCATAAGGTTGTAGCTAGCGCCATAAAAAGACCCCATCAACATCAGTTAATGGGGTCTTTATTTGTAGAACTGATTCATACTAAAAGTATGAATCAGTTCTACTTTATCTAAGCGATGAAATAACTACTTAGATTTTACCAACTAGGTCAAGACTTGGCTTAAGTGTATCGCCGCCTTGTTCCCAAGCTGCTGGGCAAACTTCGCCGTCGTTTTCACGAACGTACTGAGCTGCTTTTACTTTACGTAGCATGTCTTTTGCGCTACGGCCGATACCGCCTGCATGGATTTCAGCGACTTGAATCAAGCCATCAGGATCCACTAGAAATGTACCGCGCTCTGCTAGACCCGCTTCTTCGATCATCACGTTAAAGCCGCGAGTGATTTTACCAGTAGGATCGCCGATCATTGGATACTGTACTTTGCCGATTGCTTCTGAAGAATCATGCCATGCTTTGTGCGTGAAATGCGTGTCAGTTGATACTGAGTATACTTCAACACCCAAACCTTTTAGCTCGTCGTAATGAGCGGCCATGTCTTCTAGCTCAGTTGGGCAAACAAACGTGAAATCAGCTGGGTAAAATAGGAAAATTGCCCAGTTGCCTTTTACGTCTTCTGAAGTGATAGTTTTGAACTCACCGTTTACATACGCATCTGCTGAAAATTCTGGGATTGCTTGATTAATAATAGACGCCATGATTGGCTCCTCTCTCGTTAAGTAAATTAAAATTATTTATAGGGATTTTTTAACTAGCCCTTTAGCTTTCTGGGCTACCCGACAAACTATACGCGAATTCTATGGTTAATCCAGTTAAAAGTTTTTAATGTGATGTTTTGTTTTATTAAACTTGTTAAACTATTCTCTCTATATCCTATCATTGGTACATAACTGGTAATTTGCTGCCTTATAAAGGTTGGCTGACATGATAAATTACATTAAAAACCCATTAAAAGAGAGGTTTTATGATTACTTTACGACAACTTGAGTTTGCCCTAGCCGTGGCCAAACATCGTCACTTCAAACGTGCTGCCGAAGATTGTAATATTTCGCAGTCTGCCCTGAGCTTGGGTATCGCAGAATTAGAAAAACAGCTGGATACGCAGATTTTTGAGCGCAATAACAAACAAGTACTGATTACTCCTATCGGTCAAGAAATTCTCACAAGGGCGCAGCGAGTGTTCTCTGAAGTGAGCGATTTGACCACGCGCGCCCATAGCCATCAGACACCGCTGGCGTATCCAATGACTGTTGGTATCATTCCCACGATTGCGCCTTACTTGCTACCAAAAGTATTGCCTGCCCTGCGTGCTCAATATCCAGAGTTCCGCATGACCATCGTTGAGCAGCAAACCGAGCGGTTGCTCGAACAAGTGCGCTACGGTCATATCGATACCGCTATCATTGCGCTGCCTTATGCTGTAGATGGCCTGCACAGTTTTGAGTTTTGGAGTGAAGACTTCTTTGCCGTCTTCCCAAAAGACGATGTACATGCCAAGCTTGATACCATCAATGCTGACGAGTTGGCCACTGCCAATCTCATGCTATTAGGCGAAGGGCACTGCCTAACTGATCAGACGCTATCTGTCTGTCATTTTGACCGTGCACAGATGAAGTCAAGCTTCTCGGATGCTAGTCTAAACACTTTGATTCAAATGGCGCTTGCCAATATGGGCACGACGCTAGTGCCTGAAATGGCGCTCGATCAGTTGCACCTGCAAAACCAAAATGCCGTCGCTGTACCACTGGCTGAAGAAGGACCACACCGCCATATTGCTTTTGTCACCCGCTTAAACTATGCGCGTGTCGATGATGTTAGCTTGCTTGGCGAAGTATTTAATAAAGCGTTTAAAGATGCGGCCAATACAAAATAAGTGGCAGGCGAAAAAGGTTAACTATGAATGAATTGCCACTCATAAATATGGATCTAGGCAATCGTTTTTACTTATGCTTGTCTGCTCTCAATAGTGATGTAATGCCAGACAATGCACAAGCGCTCTGGCAAGATATCTCTGTGCGTTATGGCGAATCACAACGTGCTTATCATACCCTGAGTCATATTGAGCAGTTATTAGTACAATTCGACAATATTAAACACTATTTGGCTGAGCCGCATATTGTGGCGTTGGCACTGTATTATCATGATGTAATATACGACCCAACACGCGCAGATAATGAGCAAAAAAGCGCTGAATATGCAGTAGACGCATTGAGTTCTTATCTAAGCCCAGAGCAGTACGAACATATCTACGTATTCATCATGATGACGGCCAATCATCAAATAGATGAGTCGACAGATAGTGTTAAATACAGTAGTGTTAAATACAGTGATGCGGCATATCTGCTAGATATGGATTTGAGTATTTTGGGTGCGCCTTGGTCTACCTATGAACAGTATGCAAATGCCATACGTCAAGAGTATGCGCATGTTTCAGATATTGATTACCGTGATGGGCGCACTGCGGTATTACAAGGATTATTAGCGCATCCCAAACTTTATCTGACTGATTATTACTATAATCAATTAGAAGCGCAAGCTCGGGATAATATCAACCGTGAGCTTATTTCGCTCGCAGCTTTATAAATAACTCACTGCCCTGCCGTGCTGGATGTGAATTATAGCTCGTCTCCATAATATCGATATCAAAATGGCTTTGAAAACGCTGCTGGTACTCTTCTTTATTGCCACCAAATGGTGGTTCCTCTCGCCCAAAGTCAGTATCAAATAACAAACCCACCAGTTTGCCTTGTGGCTTTAATAACCTTGCCATCTGCTGCACGTATTCATCACGGCGCGCTGGATTAATCGCACAAAAAAACGTCTGCTCAAGTATCCAATCAAATTGATATTGCTCATCTGATAAACTAAAAAAATCCGCACAAATTAACTGCTCAGATGGGAAATCAGGATAGCGCGCTGCAAACGCCTCAATCGGTGCAGGTGCAAAATCGACCAACGTGACATTGGTAAATCCTTGCTCATATAGATAGCCTACCTCGTAAGCATTACCAGCACCTGGTACGAGTATCGCCTCATCCTTGGCACTTTCGGGTAGCTGGTCAATGTAAGCTTTGAGCGGGGGCGATACTTGTCCCATATCCCAGCCAGTGCTGTTTTTTTCGTAGCGCTGCTGCCAAAACTCAGCTTGGTTGACGTTTTCCATATGACATCCCTGTATATAAAACTATTATTTAAACGACACAATTTGTATCGTTATTTCTTATCATATCAGGATTGTCGAAATTATCTACGTTATTTAGATAGTATATTTAATCTAGATATCCTGATTTGCCCGCTAATATATTATGCCATTTTTGATAATCTGGCATCGCGGTTGCTACCGTTTGCCAAAACGCTTGGCTATGGTTGGCGTGATGCAAATGGCACAGTTCATGGACGATGACATATTCTGTGCACTCGATAGGATAAGCGGGGAGATAAACGGACAACCAAATTCGCTTCGCGCGCGTGTTGCAACTACCCCAGCGTGTGTGCATTTTCTTTAATCGTATCTCATTGGCGTAAGTGCCAACGATTGGCTGCCATTTCTCAAATAGCGACGGCATGACATCGGAAAGCTGCTGTCGATAGTAGGCTATTTTTTCATCATGACTTAATGTAAGTGGCTGTATTTTACCCCATAGATAAACAGGGTTCTTAGCAGTTGCAGGATGTGGTGACGCGCTTTGTTTACGCTGGTGTTGCTCTAGTACTTGCGGGTGATTCGCAATCGCCCAAGGTACTCGCTTGGCAACAGCATGAAGTGTTTGCGATGCGCTGATATGGATTGGCACAGAGACCATCAACGTATGAGGCTTTAAACGAAAATTGATATTTTTGACACGCTTTTTGCTGATATGCAGCTCAATTCTTGCCTGTGCAAGCTGCTGTCTAATAGTATCTAAACGGATCTCTAGGCTAATGCTTCATCTCCTCAATGGCCGTAACTGTACCGATGACCACGCACTACAAAGCTTGCAAATGGTTATCAAAGGACATCATATGCAATTTACTATCCTTTATAATACGAGCATGTTGTTCAATATCGTTTGCGTCTAATTTGACTTCTGATGAAACACTTACTCTTAACGCTGTTAACTGCCCTTGCCCGTCACTTACAATAAATCCTGATGACCCGATAGGATCGTCGATTTTGTGAGTTGAGCTACCAGCACTAGATAAGACGGATGCCCCTGCACAATCTGGCAAGCTCATATCATCAATCAACTCTCGAGTATGTAAGTTATAAATTGCCGCACAGCCACCAATCGGTGTCGTCACACAAAGTAAATTGCGGTCGCTATCGACTGCTACGCTCGCGATATATTGGTGAAAGCGTTGCCATTGATTGTTTGGCATAGTTAATGGTGTAAAATTAGCATCACCGCGCTGGTGAGTCAGTACCAACGGTACATTGATGTGCTTTTCGCCTTGGAACTGAATACCGATCATGACAGTGCCATCATTGTGCATCGCTAAATGGCGTATGCTCATCTGATTATGCTCGGGAGTCACTTGCTCAAGCAGTGTGCCATCATAACGATTCAGGTAGACCAGCGATGGTCGCATAGTATCTAAATTTAACTCTTCACGTGAGGCCTGCTCGGTTTTGATGCCCCCATTTGCAATGACTAGCGTTTCGCTATCAGGATGCATAATCAGTTCATGCGGCCCGATACCATAGGAGTCAAACTCTGCTACTTTTTTATAAGCGTCGTTGACATCATAGATACCAATTTTACCTGCCAGACTCACTGTGTCATTTTCAGTTACGTAGAGCAACTTTCCATCTAAGCTATAACAAGCATGACCATAAAAGTGACGGTTTACGTCCGCTTTGATCGCATATTGCACTTGCCCATTTGAGGTACTCAGAACCCAGAACCTTTCGCTTGGACGACGACCCATTACGACGACGTCGCGTCTTTGTTCGACATTGGTATGCTGAGATTGAGTATCCGGTACAGTAACAGGTACAGGCTGAACAACAATGTCGTGGACACGCTCAGGCATAGTCGTTTGCCAAACGATTTGTCTATCGGCATCAATACCTACCACGCCAAAATCATGCTCATCTTGATTCAATGAAGCGGTATTTTTTGGCATAGATGCAACACCGCTGACCCAGCGAACAGGCCGTGCGAGCATCGTCGTTGTATGCATAGCAGTAAGATCAAGCACGTCACTCTCATTATCATCTATCGCTTGATGATAAGCCTGCTGCCATGTCACCGCTGCTTGCTGACAAGCATAGCGAAAACGTTTGAGGTTTGGCGTTGACCCAGTGGCCGGCTGCAATGCTTGTAACTGCGCGCGCATACCCGTCACATAATCTTGCAGGCTGGCATCTGGATGCTGCTGCTTACGATAACGATGGTGAATACCGACCAGAGCCGCGGTGCCGACTGCCGTGAGCATTGACGTCGTCAGGAGCTCACGGCTTACTGAACTGGCTTTTGGCTTATATGAACTGTCATGACGCTCATCTTCTGACATCGTATTGCTTTTAGTAATAAACATTACTTAATCGCCATCGGTGCTATTAAAGCCCACTCGGATACCGAGTGCTGGAATTAGTTCGCGTTTAATCAAGCGAGTGACGGTAGTGAGATGGTCATATAGCGCCTGCTGATCGTCTTTATTTGCGGTTGATAAGTCTTCTGGCATTTGTGCCAATAAAGTGGTCGTGTCAGCCAGTGCCGTCGATAGATTATTAGCGACTGTGCTCTCATCATTACTATTAAGTATCGCCGTCAATACGGGATCCGTCATGGCTTTATTGATGGCGTCTAATTTTGCATTGATAATAGCGCGGCTTTGACCAGCAGTCGCCGCTGGTAAATGACCTTTTGCTTTACCCGTCAGACCGAGTGGCTGGTCAATGGCGTTAGACTTCATGGTCTCAACCAGTGACAGTAGAGAGTTGATCCACTGATTTAAGCCTCTATCGCTCTCTGCTGTTTGATCTATCGCCAATAACTCAGTAGCGTTTTGCTGCCAGTTTTTCTCGATGTCTTTTAGGCGTGTGCTCAAGGCACTACTCGCACTAATCACGTAAGCACATTGTCCAGCATTCAAGCTCTCATTAGCAAACAAGGCCTCTTCCAATCCTGGTACACCTTGTACGATAGCGCTCTCGCCCGCGAGCTGCTCTGGCGTTAGCTTTGGATTGGCAGCAATCAAATCAGCCACGCCACTATGTACGAGTCCGCGCTCATCAGGATAATAGTTGATGTACAAATTGCTCATACTGGCAGTCGCAGGACCAAAATTAATCATCTCAGCACCTGACCATGCTTGTGCCAATACTAACCACTGCGCGCGTAATGCTTGTAGCTCAGCGCCGCTGACTGGTGCTTGCTGACAATGTTTCTGTGCCAATTCATTTAATAGATCACTTTGCTTTGCTGCATCAGCATACGCAGGAATCACGATATCATCTGCCACATGCGTCAAATACGTTTTTTGAGTCTCAGGGCTAATATCTACCGCAACGATCTGCGTAGTGCCTTCCTTACTGCTTTCTGCTGAGCTGTCAGTAGTCGAATTATTCTGTGCAACTTCTTGACTATCCACTTCTGCAGATTTATTGTCGTCGGCAGGTTTAACACAGCTGATCAGCAGCCCGGCACTCAATGCAGATAGCGCCATCGCCAAAGCGTGATTTATTTTCATAGATTTCTCGGTAATGTTATAGGTAGTAATTTATAGCGTTTTTATGCTGACTTTATAATAGTGACTGTATTACAGTGACCTTATTATAGCGACTTTAAGAACGCATTTAGCTCAGCGCGACCTTGCTTGTCTAATTTCAATACTTGTTGCTGTTGCTTTTCGGCTTCTCCGCCGTGCCAAAGGACCGCTTCCATTAGCGTACGAGCGCGTCCGTCATGCAAAAACGTCGCTTGTGGATCAACCGTTTGTGCAAGTCCCACGCCCCAAAGTGCGGGCGTGCGCCATTCATAAGAATTGGCTAAAAACTCAACTTGAGCGTCTTTGGGTGGTAGCTTACCCGCGATGGTACGATCAGCGAGAGCATCACCCATGTCGTGCAGCAATAAATCGGTATAAGGATAAATCACTTGTCCATGCTGCTCAAGATGGTCATCGTCAGTTTTTGGCAACTGATATCTTGGTGTATGGCAGCTTTGACAACCCATGTCATAAAATCGTTTTTTGCCCGCTAGCACAAGCTTATCATCGGCATTGCGGCGATGCGGCACCGCTAAGTTACGGGTATAAAACTCCACAAACTTGGCAACATCATCATTCACTTCCACAGGCGGTTTGCCATTGCCTTGCTCATCAGCGCCTGTTGTCGCATTTAAGCAGGCGGTCTGGGTCGGCATACAGGATTCATGAGGACGAATGTTTGACGTCAAACCCATGTCTTCGTTAAAGGCACTTTGATTTTGGGTAATCAGTTTGGTTTGACCAGCTTTCCAGCCAAACCGTCCAAGCGCACGTTTGCCAGTCTGTGGATCCATTACCCAATTGAACTTACCACTAATGTCGCTATTACCCTTATTGTTTGCTTGTTTCTTAATATCATTATCAGGTATTTGCTCTAGTAGCCCAAGCCCAATCATCGGGAGCGCCACTCGCGGTGATACCATCATCGCTTCGTCAAAAGCGCCATAACCAGGGTTGGTCAGGTTAAAGATTGGCGCACGTAGCGTCTCAACATGCCCATCAGCAAAGATGACTGGCTTATCTGTCCACTGCACCGCAATTCTGGCTTCAGCAGGGACACCCTGAATACCGCGGTCTTGCAATTGTCCACCATACATGGGGTGGACGACCTTTTCAATCAGCGAGTCCTGTAACTGCTTACGCTGTTCATCCGTTGTTGCTGGCATCGATAGACGAAGCAATAAACTGTCCGCGTCATCATCGGCAGTCATAGGGGCATGACCACGACCATCTTTGATATGGCAAGACTGACAAGCAGCAACGTTGAATAGCGCACCAAGCCCATCTCGACTGTCGGTACTGGCAGGAGCGACGACCCAAGGCTGCTTAAAGAATGCATTACCAATGAAAAACGAGCCCTTACGCGACGCTGTTAGATTCGATGAAGGCTTAGAGTAGCTTTCAGCACTGGTAATACTGATACCAGAGTCGCCACCCTGCTTGATCTCCTGCGGATCAAAGCTGATCAGTTGCTGCATCGGCACGCCAGCCAGTGCTTCGATATTTTCGGCACGTTCAGAGGTGAGCGGTTGAGCTTTTTCACTGGTGCTTGCGCTGCTCTCATTATCCGAGGTCTCATTCGACACGCTATCAGCCGGTTGACATGCGCTCAGTGCTACCGTACCCATCATCATAAGTGCAAGTTTGGATGGCAAATTTTGTATTATGCTAGAGGAGAAAAGAAAAGCAGAAGATTTGGTATAAATGGCTTTCATAAAAATTAAATGCCTTGGTTTTAGAGTAGAACCATAAAAGTCGACTACATATCTAGTCATCGACTTTTATGGTTCGGAACACCGACCTATCGGCCTATTTTGATACTTGCAAAAATACGTTGCCGACCGTAATCGACAACGTATATATGAGATCCAATCTATATTTTTATAAAAGTGAGCCTTGTTACTTGATAACAGTTGGCTCAGCATGATGAATATAATAAAAAGCCTTTAATCATCAAAAATGCGCTTAAAACTGTGACCCTGCGTCTGCATCAAGATTATCAATACCAACGGCTTTTGCAGCGTTTTCGATACCAGCGGTCAGTTCTTGCAAGCTATTAATACCTGCTTCTACCCAGCCGCGACGGATATTTTGTTCTTCAGCAGAGACACCTTCTTGACTTGCTTGACCAACCATTGCAATCATTTGGTCAATTTTGATGCCTTCTTTCTCGCCCTTTTCAACCATGACGTTGAATGCACCTTCGACTTTACTAAAGTCAGCAGCCAATTTATCAGCTTCCTCTACATGACCGCTGTCAACGAGATAGTCTTTAATACCATAGCCACCGACTGTTTTACCAGCGACGGTCTGGTAGCTACCATTAAAGACATTTTGGATACCGCGGGCATTGTTGGCATAGCTCAGATGCGTCAAGTCACTAAAGCATTCGTGCTCATCTTCGGTAGACCCTGTGACAAAAGCGACCTGCATACGCTCAGAAGCCAACTCACCCAATGCTAAACTGCCCATTTGGTACATAATTTGACGCAGGCCATTATCATATTTACGCGCCATCAAGTCACTGCGTAAAGTATTTTCGTTATCAGGCTGCCACTGGGCTTCCATCGCCGTCAAATCATCCACCAGTAGTTGAGTCGCGGCTTTTAAAAACTCACCACGGCGCTCACAAATACTGGCATCTTCATTGACCGTATCCCCGCTGGTACATTGTCCATCTTCTGTCATATAGTCGGTGACTGGGCGATTACCCGCGCCTTCTTTTACGCCATTGGTATCTTGACCCCATAGCATAAACTCAATCGCATGGTAGCCAGTCGTTACATTGGCTTCGCTACCACCGATCTCGTTCATTTCTGCAAGCAGCTCAGGTGTAATTGTGCTGGTATCTTGCTTGGTACTACCGACCGTAATGCTGTCGCTATTGATAATGTTTTCTTGACTATTGTACTCACCTTGATAGTCATCACTGACATAATCAATCAGCGCTTCATCCAGTGGCCAAGCATTGATCTGACCCTCCCAGCTATCGATGCTATTGATAGCGCGCTTATCATTTGCCGTCACAAACCCTTCATCAAAACGAAAGATTTCCGTCTGTGAGTACGGCTGGCGCGCAGCTTTATAGGCAGATTTTGCCGCATCAAGGTTGGCTTGAGTTGGCGTTGCGACATAGGTATCTACCGCTGCTTGTAATGCCTTAGCAGTATCTAGCGAGTCTTTATAGGCGGCGTGTGCCATGTTTGCATAGCTGATAACCAGTCTATCAATATGTGCTTTTTCGGCAGCTGATATCTCTGTATTGTCGCCTGTTTCTGTGCTTATAACCTCTGTCTGCGTCTCAGTAGCAGCAGTGTCTTCTTCGGTTTTTTTGGTACAGCCCGATACCATTAACAATCCTGCAAGTGCAACAGCTAAAGTAGTTGGTAAAATCTTACGGCGTGTTTCTGTGGTAATCGTCATACAAATCCTCAAAGAGATAGCAAAATTCGTTTTGGTTAAATGGCTTCCATCATATCGATTATCAAATCACGGCTTAATCAGCTGATTTGATTTCGTATATCTATGCTTATCGCATATTATCAAGCTTGTAACTATTCAGTAATAAAACACTAACAAATTATAGTGTTATTGATAATCATTATCAATACTTAATTTTATATTAATAATCATTAATCCTTATGATGATTTTATAAAACGTTATCAAACGCTAAACGAGCACTATTCTATTTTAGACAGCAGACATTATACCTGCGCTATCCTAACTATCGAGTTTGATTAACCAAAATTTAGCGCATAAAAAAAAGAGCCAGCATATTGCTGACTCTTTTTGCTAGATAAGTGCGTGAAAATCATTCGCACCTATCAGATAACTATATAAAACTGTAAATTAGTTTACGCTTTGTGGTGCATTAACCGTTAGCTCAACACGGCGGTTTTGCTGACGACCAGATTCAGTGTTGTTGGTAGCAACTGGACGTGATTCGCCATAAGCAACTACGTTGATACGGTTAGAAGCAACACCGCGAGCAGTTAGATAGTTAGCAACTGAGTAAGCACGGTCACGTGACAGACCCATGTTGTAAGATGCTGAACCTTGGCTATCAGTGTGACCAGCAATCGTGATTGTGTTCTGGTTATACTGGTTCATGGTTGAAGCAAGCTTGTCTAGCGTTGGCTTGAATGATGAATTAAGCGTTGCATCATCAAACGAGAAAGTGATGCTACCTGGCATAACAAGATCAATGTTACCAGTGGTTGGGTTTTGGTTAACAGTCACGCCTGTACCAGCCATTTGCTGCTCAAGCTGACGAGCTTGACGCTCCATGTAGTAACCAACGCCAGCACCAAGTGCAGCACCGATAGCAGCATCACGACCAGTTTTGTCGCCACCTGTTGCTTTTGAGATAGTTGCGCCACCTGCTGCGCCAACCAAACCACCTAGAGCCGCTTTGTTCAAACGTTGCTGTCCAGTGTTTGGATCAGTCGTACAACCGCTAAGTGCTAGACCTGATGCTACTGCTGCAATCAATAATGTATTACGCATGATATTTCCTCTATAAGTTTAAAAATATTATAAATCGTGCTTTATCAAGATTGTCCGTTAATCTTATTAAGTACTTATTTACTTTTGTCATTATTATGGCAATTACAATCTAACTCTGTGTAATATTTTGTCACACCTATGTATGAGAAGTGCAGATTAACTTTACGGTATTTCTTAGCATCTAGACTATTCAATACCTGTTCCTTGTTATCACTAGTCACGTTTACACTCGTACACTGCGAAACGTTTCTGCTAAAATTATGTGGCCAAATTTCTCATCGTCAAATGGCCGCTGTATCAGGGATTAACCAGCAACGCTTCTATGATTAGCGCTTAGTTCACTGGATTATTGACCATCAATCATATGAGCAGTTTTGGCAATATTTGAACACATCGACTTGTGAAATATATGGCTTACTTATTAATTAAACTGAACCAAGAGGATCAAGCATGCGACTGACATCCACCATTCGAAATCTGCATAAACGCACGCCTAAACTGGGCAAAGCTGTTTCTCTAGCCACGGCAACAGGCGTCATTGCAGCCAATAGCTTCGGTGGTAGTATTCCTTTGTGGTTGATGGGTGTCGGCAAGGTCATCACGGGTGCGCCTATCGCAGATAAAGCGGTCATCAAAATCGCGACTTATTGGATCAGTAGCAACAGCGCCCTAATCGATGACATGCTGCCTCGTAAAGACTGGCGTATTAGCTTACCGGATGATATCCGTATCGATGGTAAATACCTTCTGGTCAGCAACCATCAATCTTGGGTCGATACCAGCATCGTGCAGTATATTGGCGAAAAGCGCCTGCCATTGACGCGTTTCTTTACTAAGTTTGAGTTGATCTATATTCCTATCGTTGGGCAAGCTTTTTACTTTTTAGATTTCCCCATGATGCGCAGGCATTCCAAAGAAGCCATCGCCAAAAACCCTGCGCTCAAAGGTAAAGATATCGAAGAGGCCAAACGTGCCTGTGCCCTTTTAAAAGACAAGCCATTCACCTTGCTAAACTATCTAGAAGGCACGCGCTTTACCAAGGCCAAACATGCCAAACAGAAGTCTCCTTATACGCACTTGCTAAAACCACGAGCAGGCGGCTTATCCCTTGCGATTAATGCCCTAGGCGAGGATATCGATGGGATACTGGATGTGACCATCGTCTATCCTGATGGTGTGCCAAGCTATAGCGATCTGTGGAAAGGCAATATCAAACGTCTGGGTGTGGACCTAAGATATATCGATATACCAAATGCGTTGTTTGAGGGGATTAAGCAAGGCGGCTATGAAAATGATGAAGAAATAAAAGCGCAGATGTTTGACTGGGTTGAACACATCTGGCGTCAAAAAGATCAGCGCATCACCGACATGCTGGCTGATTTTGAGACAAGCCCTGAAACCAGCGCTAAAGCTCAAGACATTTGACAAAGAAAGCATGCCCTTTAATATAAAGCATTAAATACGTTATATACAGGCACAATAAGTCATAGCAAAATAAGTCATAGCAAAATAAGTCATAAAGGCGAGTAGTATTCGCAATGAGTTATGGAGTAATCAATCAAAACGATATTGATAATAATAAGCGAGCATTTTATTTGCGATGCTCGCTTTATAGGTTATAAATTATTATGCGTAAATTTTAATCGCAGATGGGTTGTTTTTTAACCTTATTCATTGATAATGTGACTAATCATGAACTCATAAATTTTTGATGGTTATTTTTGAATCCTCATTAGAAATTTACTCATTTTTTGTACCATTTATCACTTATAAGGTATGACTGTGCCCGCCTCTCCTCCTCCTAGCCCGCCTCTTACGACCGCACCGGTTTCGCCTCATCTTGCAACCAGTGAGCCGCCAAGACCGGATCGCCCGCAGCCCAGTCGCCTAAAGCTCACTTACGACATCGTAATGATCATCGCCATCAGTATTGATTTATTACTGATCAGTATTGACGCAGTACTGATGAGCGATTTTAGTAGTAATGCTGCACAATGGCTGTCAGTCAGCGAGGGGCTCAACTGGTATCAGGCTACCTTGCATGAGCCGTTACGTACCGCTGGTGGGTTTTTTACTATATTTTTGGTTGGTGAGCTGCTGTTACGCTGGGCGATTGCAATCAAAGAAAAAGTCTACTACCGCTGGTTTTTCTTCCCTTTTGTCCATTGGTATGAAGTCTTGGGCTGTTTTCCGCAACTGCGGTTGTTACGGTTATTTAGAGCAGTCGTTATCGGGCGTCGGTTGTACCAGCTTGGCTATCAAGTACTACCGCAGCCATGGATCAACCGTATCAAGTTCTATATTGACCTACTACTAGAAGAGCTATCGGATCGTGTGATCTTGACGACTATCCAAAACTTTAGACAGGAATTAACCAATCCTGAAACGCACAAATCATTCATTGAATCAGCCATCACACGTAACCGTGCTGAGATTGAAGCGGCCGTATTATCTATCCTTCGTTCCGAGCTTGCGCCAAAATTGCAGGAGCTGACTGCCTCATCAGGTGGCGGCAGCATGTTGGCTAGCGACATGGGCAACGCCATTGAAGAAGGCTTAGCCAACACCTCTGAGCTACGACGCTATTTGCGTATGATACCCATCGCTGGTCATTTGATTGAATCACAGCTACAGCATGTCGGACATAATATTGGTGAAAATGTTGTTTATGCGTTAAATAAGCGCCTGCTTGACCCTGAGCGCCTCGACTCATTGATGGTCGCTATTGCCAGTGGTATCGCCCAAATAGATACCGATAATACTGCGCTTGATACATTGATTTCGAGTATCATTGATGACAGTCTGACTGCATTTGAGGCGCAAGTAAAAGTACAGCAATGGAAACACCAAGACATGCTAAATCTATAGTATGTCTACTAACATGACACGATAATAAAAATGACACCGTGAATACAGTGATAGAATTATTTTAAGGGTTTATATATGACAGTTTCAGACAATAATAATCAGACTGCAAGCGCAGCACCAGCCTTGGCCCTATATGGCAAGATGCTGACTTTTTCACGTTTACAGTTCAATACCAGTGAACTAGGCGCTATTGAAGCCCAGCTTGCTGAAACATTGAGCAACAAATCCAGTAATATCCCAATCCTTATCGATAGCGCGGTCGAGCAAGATTTATCGGCCTTAGTAGAGCTATTATGGTCATGGGGGCTGCAACCTATCGGTGTGGTGACAGGCCTACTTGATGATCAAGCGCGCGAGCAACGTTTGGCCATATTTCCAGCAGATGGTAAACGTATCGAACGTATCGTACCTAGCAAAACAGCCCCTACGCCGTCCAATAAACCTAAAGAAGATAATGGCGCAGAATCAGCCAACGCTACTAGCACCGAGAGTGCGACAAATATACCTGCCACTGAAACTACCATCTCTAGTCTTCCAGATGAGACATTATTAAGTGCTCAGCATATAACCAGCCTAATCTATGACCAAATGCTGCGCTCAGGACAAAGCTTGAACCATGTTGGCGGCGATTTAATTTTGACCAACAGTGTCAACAATGGTGCTGAGGCAATAACTGACAATAGCCTGCATGTGTATGGGCGTGCACAAGGTCGCTTAGTTGCAGGCGCAACAGGCGACAAAGATGCCCGCATTTTTTGCCAAGTTTTCAACCCTTCATTGGTTTCCGTTGCGGGGACATATTGCTTACGGGACAATCTACCAGATCACGTGATAGACAAACCGGTGCAAGTCAAGTTTGTGGAAGGTGAAGGTTTAGTATTTATCGTAATGGATGAAGCTTAACTATTACTCGGTTAAAAATAATAAACGGTTAGGTGATTGTCTAGTAAAGTAAACTGGGTAAGGTAAGCCTTAATTATATAAGCTGCTGTGTCAGATAAATAAAACAAGATATATCAAATTAATCGTTACAATTGAGCTATTATTAAGTGTTGGTTTTGACGTTATTTGCCGTATATTTAAATAGCTATCAGGCGGCTAAAAATTATCGCTGTTAACTGTAAAATTTATAAGAAAAAGCCCTTTGTAGCTCATATCTCAGTTGTTTTTCTGCTTTAATATAGACTTGCTATAAATCCTTGTATATTTATGCTAGGCTAGCTTCGCAGATAGTACATATATAATTAGTAGATAAATACCATGCAATTGTGCTATTTATATAAAAGATATCCCATTGATTCATAGGAGTGTGCCATTGTGGCGAAGATAGTTGTAATCACTTCAGGTAAAGGCGGTGTGGGCAAAACCACGACAAGTGCCTCTTTTGCCGCTGGTTTAGCATTGCGTGGCTATAAAACGGTTGTAATTGATTTTGATGTAGGTCTACGTAATCTAGACTTGATCATGGGTTGTGAAAACCGAATTGTTTATGATTTCGTTGATGTCATTACCGGTAGCGCACGCTTGTCGCAAGCACTTGTCAAAGACAAACAGCTTGAAAACCTGTATATCCTTCCTGCTAGTCAGACGCGTGATAAAGACGCACTGACAGACGAAGGTGTCGCAGAGGTCATGACTGAGCTGTCTAAACAGTTTGACTATATCATTTGTGACTCACCTGCTGGTATCGAGCGCGGTGCACAGTTGGCCATGTATCACGCTGACGAAGCCATCATTGTTACCAACCCTGAGATCTCTTCAGTACGTGACTCGGATCGCATCATCGGCATCTTGCAAAGCCAAACGAAAAAGGTTGAAGAAAACCTAGGCTCTGTACGTGAGCACTTGGTCATCACTCGTTACAATGCAGAACGTGCTGCTGCGAACGAGATGATGGACATCGATACTATCTCTAATGATATTCTAAAAGTACCATTGCTCGGCGTTGTGCCTGAGAGCCATTCTGTGCTCGAAGCATCGAACCACGGTGAGCCTGTTATTCATTATACCGACTCTGTTGCTGGTCAATGTTATGATGATATCGTCGCCCGTTTCTTAGGCGAAGAGCGTCCACTACGTCATATTGATGTGAAGAAAAAGAGTTTACTACAGCGCTGGTTTGGGGGTTAATGATGACTAAGAAAAAAGGATTTTGGAGTAGCCTATTCGGTACTGACGATAGCAGTAGCGCAGGCAGTGCCAATCTAGCTACCGAACGTCTCAAGGTTATCGTAGCTAGCGAAAATCGTCTAAATAACCGCCTAACGGTTGATCGTATCGAAAAAATGAAACGTGAAATCTTAGAAGTGGTCAACAAATATGTGAATGGCGTGCAGATTGATGATGTCAATATCAATCATCGCTCGGAAGATAGCTTGGATGTATTAGAGATGAACATCAATTTACCTGAACACAAAAAGTAAATTTGTAATCAGACCTTTAGACAGCAAGCACTTTCATTTATCACTTAAAAAGCCCTAAGTAATGTACTTAGGGCTTTTTTGCATCTTTAAGTTTATTGGTACGGCGTGATGTATACATCGTCCGAACATTGATCAATGGCAGATCATTTCATACGTGATATTAAATTGTCTTTTTTGATAAACTGATGATACAAGGCAGCACCAATATGGAGCGCTGTAAAGCCAATAATCATCGGCCAAATAATATCGGTATGTAAATCATTATAAAAGCGTGCCAAACTCCTATCAGGAGTCACAAACACGGGTATTTGGAATAAACCAAAGATATCGACAGGACGACCACCATATACCGTCATCAATAAACCAGCAAGCGGCATGGCGATTAGAATGGCATAGAGAGCAAAATGCGACAACTTAGAGACCATCGATTGCCATTTTGGCATTGGTATTGATGGTGGCGCTTTGGTAAAGACGCGGTTGATAACTCGCGCAATCATCCAAAACAACAAGCTTATCCCAAACGCTTTGTGAAATCCGATATATAGATTGCTATCGAGATTTTCATACAGCAATATCATTACCCATGTGATCAACAATAAAACTGCACTGATCCAATGAAATATACGACTGCTGAGCGACCATTTTGATACATTAGAATTATTCATGAGCGGCTCTATAGTTTTTATTAAGCGTTATTTATAATTGATATTATATATAGGACAGCAACTCATTCAATAACAAAAAGTAATCAGCATTGCTCGGATACTACCTATGAGGTGAAGCATAACTGAAACTTAGACGAGAATCTAGTTATCTAAATTAACCAAATGATGCGCAATTTTGTCTAAGTCTGGCACCAAATAAACATTGTCGTCAATCATAACGGTTTGATACAGATAAGATAGCACAACGTTTTCGTCGGACTGCCCTTCTGTTTTATCAACACTATTATCCGCAAACTGCTCAGGAAGCTCTGTATCTTTGACGTCAGAAATACGGGCTTGTAATTGGCGCAGCTCACCTGCCGTTTGCAAAGCAAATCGATGCTCTGTGGTATTGCCCTCTAGTACGATGACTTTCTCTGGTGTTCTATCTTGCGGTAACAAGTGAAAGATGGCAAGATTTTGCTCTTGCCACTGATACGTAGATATACGCTCTTGATAATCCTCGACACTCAAAATCAAACTGCTCGGAATGATCCAATCAGGTTGGTTAGATGCTGGCACGATAGTCACATCAAGCATACCATTATTCGTGGTCAGTAAACTTACCGCTTCAAATGAGTGTTTCAAAATTTGTTTCATACGTCGCTCACAATCAGTTAGTGTGAATGGCTTGCTGCCCTTTCACCAATATAATCAGTCAGTTTTTTTGCCAAATCTGTCGGACTACCAACGAAACCACAATACCCTGAATCAATGATAGCCTGAGGTTGACTCGGACATGCACTCAGACTAGGGTCTTGCGCCCACAACTGGCTGTTGTTGTCTTGAACCATATCCAAATACTGAGAGCCATCATTACCCATGCCCGAAAATATAATATTGATTAGATCGCTACCATAAACATCGCTGGTATTTTTAAGAAGCTGACCAATAGCAGGCTTATATTCACCGCTCCACGCCTGCTCCAACAGTATCACCCGACCTGCCGAATCACAGACAATCTGCTTGTCGATCGGTGCTATGAGACATTGCCCTGCTCGCAAACGCTGCGAAGACGCGATAACCTCACAGCGCCAATCATTATGGCGATTGAGTATCCTTGGTAATGTACCAATCATAGTCTGATTGAAGTGATGCGCCAATAAAATGCACACTGGCAGTGTCGCTGGCACATTATCTAAAAACTCTTTTACCGCACTGGGCCCACCCATAGACGCACCCAGAAATACGACATATTGCCAACTTCTTTCAGCATCATCATTTTTATGGGCATCTGTATCCAGTAAAGTTGGTAACGCCAGCAGTTTCGCCAGTTTACGTTTTAACTTACGCTGCCATTTGGCATATTGCTGTGCTTCGTTAAGATAGGGTGCCTGACTAAAACCCACTAAGACAGCAGCAGATTTAGAAGCTGTCGTTGCGGTTGCAACACTATCGTCGTAATCACTGTCTATGAGCCAAATATCGATATCTACATTAGACAGCTCACTTTTTTCTTGCCACTGAGCCCATGACACACAGCCGACAAGCGTGAAACCGCAACTACGTACGGTGTCCGAAAAAGCCACACGCTGGCGATGATCTTCTGCCACCACCAGCACTTTAATCTCATTATTATTTTTTTGTCGCAGTGCTAAAACACGTGCATTATCCTTCATTAGTTAGGCTGACCTCTTCACCAAGTAGTCTTTGGATTTTTTCAAGCAACTCTTTTTCTTGGAATGGCTTACCCATATAGTCATTTACCCCAATCTCTAGAGCACGCTCACGATGCTTTTCGCCAGTACGTGAGGTAATCATAATAATTGGGATATGCTGCAATCGACTATTGAATCTGACCTGAGTCGCCACCTCGAAGCCATCCATACGCGGCATCTCAATATCTAGCAAGATCATATCTGGCGTCGTGTCCTGTAATATCTCAAGGGCATCGATACCATCTTTTGCAACCGCCACATTGAACCCTTGGCGCTCCAAGAAACGAGAGGTCACTTTACGCACGGTCACAGAGTCATCGACTACTAACACCGTCGATTTGGATTCTATACGTCCTCGCTTGGCACTGGCAGATTTCGAACTGTTCTTCACCAACTGCGCATTTCGCATTAACGCAATCAAATCTAAAATGAGCATTACCGAACCATCGCCCATGATAGTAGCAGCTGAAATACCTGGTATATTCGATAATTGCTGGCCTAGAGGTTTAACAACCACTTCAATACGTGATCCTGCAATTTGATCAACTTGTAGTGCGATGTTTTGTCCCGTACGGTTTTTAATAATAATCAGCGGCAGACTGGTGTTGGTATTGACGACTAGCTCATTCAGTTTATTACCTGATAGAATCTCATTTAGGTAGCGTACACGATATTCCGTATCTTCAAAGTTTAGGGTGGCAGCGTCTGACTGATAGTAATCATATAGCTTTTCTGGGTTGACGCGCACCACGCGCTCGATCTGTACCAATGGTATGGCGTAGTAGCGATCTGCTGCGCGCACGACCAAAGCGTCAGACACAGCGACGGTCAATGGCAAACGCATCGTGAAATTAGAGCCTTTGCCAAGCTCTGAAACAACCGAGACGGAACCACCTAATTGACGGATTTCACTGATTACAACGTCCATGCCAACGCCGCGGCCAGAGATCTGTGTCACTTGCTTACTGGTACTCAGCCCAGCATTAAAGATGTATTGCATGATATCAAGATCAGAGAGACTGTCATCGTTTGCATCAATCAGACCTTGAGAGATAGCTTTATTGCGTACCGCCTCTACATCGATACCACGACCATCATCTGATAGTTGGATGACAATCTCGCTACCTTCTCGATGGACCTCAAGCGTAATATGTCCACTACGTTCTTTGCCTGCTTTGAGGCGCGTCGAAGTAGTTTCGATACCGTGATCGACAGCATTTCGTAGCATATGCTCAAGCGGTGAAGTAATACGTTCTAAGATGGTTCTATCCATCTCATCATCAGCATTAATAATGGTTAGCTCAACGGATTTGTTCAACTCATTAGCCGTCTGACGGACAATACGCTCAAGACGCGGTGTCAGACGCGTGAATGGCACCATACGCGAGTTCATCAGCCCATCTTGCAACTCAGTCTGAGTCCGCGATAGCTGTAACAATAGGCTTTCACTATCACGAGTCTTTTCTAATAAGGTATGGTTAATATCAACCAAATCCGAGGCAGATTCTGTCAATGATTTTGATAATTGATTCAGTGAAGAATACTGATCCATTTCTAACGGATCGAAATCCTCATTATCAATGAGCTCATCATCTATCTGTGACAAAATCTGAGCTTCAAGCTCAATCTCCATACGGCGTAACTGATCTGCCAGTCGCTGTACCGTAGTACCCATCTCTTCAATACTGTTAGTCAAGCTACTAATACCCATATCAATACGGGCACGGTTAATCGCTGACTCACCAGATAAGTTAATCATATGCTCAATCAGACCACCTGAGATACGAATCATTTCATTACTACTAGTGCTGTCGTCCTCCTCATTAGTGTTACTGAACATAGATGGCATCTCGCTGATATCTTTTGCAAGATAGTGAGAGTCTTGATTTTCTTTGGCAATCAAAATTGCTTCGCGCTGAGACTGTAGAGATTCTTTAGGAACTTGTTTGAGACTATCAGGGTTTCTCCCAAACTGCACTAACGCCTCGATCAATAGTGCAGGCGTTGGTGGATTGACATTTTGTTGAAGAATAAATATGGCATCAGCAAGCCAATCATGACTGGCAACTAGCAACTCTAATACTTTCTGAGTAGGCGGACGACGGTTACTGACAAAGTCTGTATAAACCGACTCCATCTCATGAGCCAAATCAGCAATACCGGACGCAGTCACCATTCGGGCACCGCCCTTAATGGTATGCAGATCTCGCTGAAGCGCTTGTAATGCTGTGGTGTTGTTTGTGTCGTTTAAGAATAAGTGCAGGTATTTATTGCGATTGGTAAGCTCTTCTGCCTCTTCTAAGAACACCGATAATATGTCTGGATCAGGCAACCCATTAGCCCATGATTGCTTAATCATGGTATCTAGGCTGAGCAATTCTGATGTCTCAGTACTGATATTAGCTTTATCCTCCACTACGTTTTGGACGTCTGGTTCAAAATAGTTTTTCGGTGCTGGTATGATCAGCTCTACCGTTTCTGGTAAAGTTTTTTTCTTTTCAAGTACTTTTAGCTGCTCAATAAGCTCTGAGGTAAAAAAGGATTTTTTATGATTCACGATATGCATTACTTGTTGCGACATCGTGTCTTGCACCATTTGCATAATCTCGAGCCACTGTGTCGTCGGCTCTCGTCTATTTTCTACAAAAGACTCATAAACACTTTCTGCTTCGTGAGTTAGATCACCAATACTACGAATGCCAGCCATCCGTGCGCCACCTTTAATGGTGTGCAAATGACGCTGTAATACTTTTAGCGAGTTGATATTAGTAATATCGTCACGCCATTTATTGAAACTTTCATCTAGCGCGTTATCAAGCTCTTGAGCCTCTTCTAAGAAAATCTCTAATAGCTCAATATCCGTATCAATCGTTTCAAATTGGATTTCAGATGCCGAAATAGCTCGAACTACAAAGCCTTCGTCGTTATCGTCAAGATTATCATTTTGATAGATACCTTGTAGATCACTCATTACCTGCTGGTCTATTTTCAATGACGTACTACCAGCTAGCGCATCGAATAGACCAATCAATTGGGCATGACCTGATAGCAGAATAGATTGGATATCTCTATCTCTCGCTTTATCGATATTATCACTCAGGTAGCTATAGGCATTACCAAGCTCATTCAGAACGGTAATGAATTTTGGAAATGCTTGAGCTTTATCTATCAAACAGGTGATTTGTGCAATTTGCTGCGCGATATAGTCTTGACTGTGTTCTGTTTCAGCATGACCAAGCGCCTCTTCTAACTCCCACTCAGCATCTAATAACGTATCGATATTATTATCTAATAGCTCTTCTATCGTTGGTTTACTATCAGTAACAACGGGCGCATCAGCATCACTAATGAAATACTGCTCAGCCAGCATTGCTTGCAATGACGCTATGTCTTGCTCTTGCTGACTGTGTGAATCTTCTACTATGACACTACGCTGCTGAATATTTTGTTTGTAGCTACGTAAATAACCATTTATCAGCTTGGCAGACTGCGCTAAAGCCTCTAGATGTTGGGCACTCATCGCTGTATCTTGCTGCTGCAATAGCTCCAAACTATGCTCTATTGTTGCACTAACTTCGCTGATAGCAGCCAAAGCACTGGAGCCAGATGCAGCTCGTAATGTGTGAAATGCACGTACTATTTCGTCCGTTATCTCAATAAGCTGCTGATCTTGATTGTCGCTGACAAATTGATCAATGTGATGAAGTAACTCTTCTGCTTCATCAATAAATATCTTACAAAATGCTTTTTCTTCTTCGCTTTGAGGCGTTAGAACGACGGTTGCCTCTGCCATTTTTTCGTTGACAGAATGGAAGGTCTGTAACGTCATGTCTATCGCTTCATTAGTCTCATCATAGTCAGGATTGGCTTCGTCTATACCAGTCTCCAATACGGACTCTTGCGCGGCGTCATCTTCAGAATGGCTTGTTGCTTGCTCATATAATCGAGAGTAACTAAACGCATCACCCTGTTGCTTACTATAGGCATTGGCGCAGGCAATCCATAAAGGTACTAAAGCTGGGTAATCTTGGCTATTATTTTCAAATGCTACTAACATTTCAGGATAAGCGGCCAATACATCTGACATCAGCTGACACATATCGCTTGAGACAACAACACTATGATCCAATACGCGATTAAGCATATTCTCTATCGCCCATGCTAGCTCGGCGGTGTAGTTAGCGCCCACCATGCGGCCAGAACCTTTTAGGGTATGAAAACCGCGACGGATATCTTTTAAGGCGTCTAGGTCAGTCGATGCTAGCTGCCAACCTTCATATAAAGGTACGATTTCGGCAAGTACTTCCTCGGCCTCTTCTATAAATATCTCTTTAATATCAGGATCTGCATCATTCGCATCGGCTGCTAATTGCTCGGTTTCTTGCATAAACGGGACAAGTACTGCTGGAACCTCTAAACCAGATAGCGATGCTGGTGCATTTGTATTATTGCTTTCAGAATCTGTTCCTGCAGCATCATCAACGCTCGAAAGTAATGTTTCTAACGATACATCATCCATTGAATCAGAGTCATTGATACCTAACGCTACTTCAGCTGATGTTTCAGTGATTCCAGTCTCAAACGTATCTAAACCAGCATTAACAGGCTGCTGCGCCATTAGGTTACTACTTTGTAGAATAGTAATAGCAGGATCAGAGCTTGGTAATTGTTGAGCGGCAAAATCTGTCAGTAGCACTGGCAAACGTTCCGCCGTCTCTATCACCAGACGTACGACATCGTCTGTTACAGGGAGTGTCTTATCCAACAGACGGTTAAGTAGGTTTTCTATTGACCATGCCATCTCACTGATGCTAAAAGCACCAACCATACGGCCTGAGCCTTTTAGCGTATGAAAGCTTCTACGCACCTCAGTCAATGGTGTTAAGTCTTGTGCATCCTGCTGCCAAATAGGCAGAAAATCCTCCAGATCATCGATTACTTCAGTGACTTCTTCGATAAAAATGTCACGAATCTCTTCATCAACTTCAAAGTTGTCAGGCTTAACTTGTTCACGAGCACGCAGCAACGCGTCACTCTCTACATTAGGACTCGTATCAGTGGTATCTTGCGCTGCTATCACCGTTTCATCATCTGAACTGAGCACAGGTGCGATCTCACCACTATCATCATAACGAAGCACATTCATCGCGACTGGCTTTTGCGTCAGCCATGTCTCGTTAATCGTTTCTGGTGATGTCACATACGCATGAAGAAGCTGTGATGCTTTCGCTGCATACTCATTTGCCTGCGTCAGTAAGTTTTGATCAAAGACTTGCTGCGCAAGATAGTCGAGTAACAATTCAATCGAGGTCAGACTCTCTGCCAAGGCTTGGGTCACATCCCAGCTAAGTACAGCAATCTCGTGAGTGAGCAGTTGCGTGAATATACTACCTATATTTTCTATCGTCTCACTAATGACTGGCAGTCCCATATCATCAAAAGCATGGGCAATTTTGTCAAAGTCAGCAATGGCTGGTAAAGACTGGATATCTTGACGTTGTATATACTCGTTAAAGCTTTCCTTGATTTCTTCAACGGCAATACGTAGCTCACGTAAGTCACTGTTAGTAGAAACTGACTCATGTCTATCTACACCCTTTACATCACTGATATCGAACGCTTCAGGTATAGTAGCAAAAGAAGCAGCAGCGCCAATTTTGAGTGATATTGCTTGTTCGGTATCATAAATAGCACTATATAGCTCTTGTAGCTTGCGCTCGATATACCATTGCTGCTGCGTAAACTCTGTCTCTGATAAGCGTGCTTGCTCTAAATCTGTAAGGATTGATTCAACTTGCGACGCATATTGTACCCAACCTCGACTCTCAAGCTGGCTCTTTATATGTCGTAGAGGATTTACTAGCGTGTCTGGCTTATCTAGATTAAAGATAAAGGTCTCAATCTCACTGAGTAATCGCGTTAAAAAACGTGAGGTCGCAGGCCCATGCTGTGATATGTCATTAAGGATAGATTGAGTTCGCTCACTACTATTCTCTAAATAGCTGAGCTGGACATAGACACTGGTGATTAAGCTTTTGACAAGGCTCGAAGATAACTGGGCTGATTGAGTAGCAGAGTCTATGATGCGATCAAGCTGACCTAATAGTGGCGCATAATATTCAGGTAACGGCGCTTCATTATGAGCAAGATCACTTAGCCACAACTGAGTCAAATACCATAGGCGCTGTAACTCATCGTCTTGAGTGGTCTGCCATAGATATTGACTAACTTTTTCTAAAACCTGTAGAACAGGTGCCTGATTACTATTGGCAACCAGCAATTTTTGTACTTGCTGTCGCCACACCAGTAACATCTGCTGATAGTGCTGATCTTCCAAATTGGTCGTGACATTACTCGTGGGTACTGCGATCTGAATGCTATTGACAATATCTTCATGAACAATATCTTCTTGAATATCATCGTTATTTCGATGATCGTGCTGGGTATCAGTAGCATCTATAAACGCGCCTGCTTCCACACCTCGTTGCGATAGTATCTGGGCAAGCTCATTAGTCGCTTTATTTATTAGAGCACGGTTGTATTTGCCTACACGCGCATATTGGTTGAGCGCATGTTGCAACAACTTATGAGAAAACTTGCCTATTTGACAGTCTCTAGTAGACAGATCATCACTCTCCCCCAAGCTCGCCATAAGGCTCAACTTATTGGCAATATCTGCTAGTAGAGGCAAGCGAATCATCGTCAGCGCGCCGCTAATCTGATGGTAGTGCGATGTCATCTGTTGATAACTGTCGATGTCAGCACCTGATTGCCAGCCATCAGATATCTGTGATAATTGCTGATTGAGCAGTGGCGACAACCACTCAAGCGTCACTATGTCATTGGGCTGCTTTTTCATAGGTTTATCCTAACTCGTCTAGGCACTAATTTAGGCACTAATTTTTTGCCACACATTCACTTGTGGGTGCGCAATACGGCGCATATTCGAAGGACGCCAAAACAACGCCTCACCTGGAGCCAATATAATATATCCCTCTACCGCACACTGCTCTGATAGCCGTGCCAAAATATCACGCTGATTAAATTTACGAAAATACAGCAACATATTTTGGCAGATAATCACATTTTGGAGATGCGACGTGGGTGGTTTTTGTTCAATAACATTGTGCAAAGCAAAGCTAACATAAGGTCGTAAAGCTGGCGCTATTTGCCAATCAACGTGAGTATTGATAGACTTTTCTACTTTACTAGAAGCATCAGCCATACTCAGCTCATTGCCTGCATTCTTGGTGATCAAAGGGTGAACAAACTGCTGACAATTTTGAGGAATCAATGACTGCTGCCGTTTATCGTATTGTCCTAACCGCGCGTTTGTAATCGCCTGCTCGCTCACATCTGTTCCCAATATCACATGATTGGACAACTGCGCTGCTGTCAGACTCATAGCCAGCGACCAAGTCTCTTGCCCACTTGCACAACCAACGCTCCAAATGCGAAACGGCGTATCCGTTTTATTTGCTCGTTGATAATTTGCTGCATATTTTGTGACAAAGGCTATAGAAGGTCTGTGGCGAAAAAAACGACTCTCATGAATCAGCACCTTATCCAACAACTGCTGGCGAATCTCATTATCTTTAGGCAACTGATGCCAGAGCTGCTGAGTAGTAAGTCCATTTAACGTTGCTGTATGATCAATGGCATTGGTCAACCACTGCAGCTGCATATTTGGCAATATAAAGCCAATCTCTTGTTCTATGTATCGCTGCCACTGCTGCAAATTAGCGCTATCGCCCTGTATCATCTCATCACCCCATACAGGTTCAAATGTATTAGATATAGCCTTTTTTGCTTGTATATGATTGTTCACGTCACCTGCTATTATCACTGCTGCACGGCATCAGTACCTGTACAGCATTTTAATTAAAACCTCATACAAAAAGACGTATCAATACCGCTTTAACATTCAAGCTAAAAGGTTAGACAATTTCTGATAAGGTTCGTTCAGAGTGAATCATTTCATCATCTAACAATTCATCATCGTTCGATACTTTAAAGCCGGTAACAGATTCTTGTAGTGCGGCAGCCATTTCACTCAACTCACCAATAGAACGTGCTGTGGCAAGCGTACCAGATGAGGTTTGTGAAGTAATATCTTGAATGATATTCATAGTATGAGAAATATGACCAGCAGATTCAGCCTGCTGTAATGCAGCATTTGAGATGTTCTGAATCAAATCAGCCAACGTGTTAGAAACGCTCTGTACTTCTTCTAGTGCTTCACCAGCATCTTTTGCCAAACGAGCACCACGTACTACTTCAGATGTCGTCGATTCCATCGACATAACAGCCTCGTTAGTATCCGCCTGAATGGTTTTTACCAAGGTTTCAATCTGCTTGGTCGCATTCGCTGAACGCTCAGCCAGACGCTGAACCTCATCAGCAACAACCGCAAAGCCTCGACCAGCCTCACCTGCCATCGATGCCTGAATGGCGGCGTTTAATGCCAAAACGTTGGTTTGGTCTGCAATGTCGTTAATCAAGCCAACGATATCACCAATCTCTTGCGAAGACTCACCAAGGCGTTTGATACGTTTAGACGTCTCTTGAATCTGATCACGAATAACGTTCATACCTTCAATCGAACGCTGTACAACTTCTGCCCCATTATAGGCAATGGCAACTGAACGCTGAGCAACCGTCGCAGACTCTGACGCATTGTTCGAAACTTGGTCAATTGACACGGTCATCTCATTAATAGCGGCTGATACGCCAGCAATTTCTTGCGCTTGATGTTCAGAAGCTTCAGCAAGCTCAACAGCGTTCATCTGCGTTTGATCTGAAGACTGTGCAACTCGGTCAGCGGTACTGTTAATAACCAAGACCAATTGACGTAATTGGTCAATTGCGAAGTTTACTGAGTCAGCAATTGCCCCTGTAAAGTCTTCTGATACGGTAGCATTGACCGTCAAATCACCTTCTGCCAAATCACCCAACTCATCAAGTAGGCGTAGAATAGCGATCTGGTTACGTTCGTTTTCTTCTTGAATTTGACGAGCTCGTTCAGACTCTGCTTCTGCTTCTTGACGGCGGCGTAACGTTTCTTTTTCAATCAGTAAACGCTCCGATCCACCACGTTGCTTGAGCAACTGATATGAGGCAAACATAATACCCACGGCTCCGACTGCAAATATCGCCGCCGGTAAAACAACCGATTGATCAAAGCTATCAAAGTATTGACTTACCGTTGATAGGGAGTTGATCAGCCAAATCAGACAAGCCAAACTTAATAGCACAAAAAATCCTAACAACAATTTCCATGTACTATCAGAGCTTTTGCCATCTACTGCTGTTTGGCCCACGCCAGCTACAGGTTTTCTTTTAACATCACTCATCTTGCGTATTCCTTTCAAACAATCGTCAAAGTCTTATCGTGACTGACTTTGACAATCTTATTGTTATCAAAACAATGATTAGCAAAGCCTGTATAAATACTGACATCCCACTGTATCGTGTCAGTCGCTATCAATCTGTCGTTACCGAATAAATAGATCTTCTATTATCGATTACTATATCGCAGCATCTGAATACTGCAGATCCTGTGCCAGCAAGCTTGGCATGAAAACGTACCACTCTTGCTCGTCTTTCAAAAACTTACCATGGTTATAAGGTGCAAATGGTGAATTGGAATCAATCGCTTCTGGGCGATATTGTTCCTGAGTGAACTGTTCGATACCAAGCACTTGATCGACCAGTAGCCCTGAAAAGTTATTGTCATGATCGATTACAATAACTTTGCGCTGGCTTAGCTGTGACAAGCGACTCGGCACTTGTAAAAAGTGTGACAAATCCGTCAGAGGTAGTAATCGTCCGCGAATATTGGCAATACCTAGCATCCAAGGCTTTACTAGAGGTAAGCTAGTATATTCTGGCATGGATAATACCTCTGATACCTGACCCATAGGGGCAACTAAGCGCTGCCCACCAATCTCAAATACCACCCCTTGCCAATCAAACTCTTGACCACCGCGGCGACCACTTTTGCGCGCACGTGCCAAGTCTGCTAGACGCAGAAGCTCAATAAATCCTCTAGAGGCCACAAGTTACTCCATCACTTTGCGAATCATATTGACCAATCCATTTTCATCGACTGGTTTATTCATATACTCTTTGGCACCTTGACGCTTGCCCCACACTCTATCGGTTTCTTGATTTTTGGTACTAATCATAATGACAGGTATATGAGCGGTGGTTTTACCACGAGTGATTTTTCGCGTAGCCTGAAAACCGTTCATTTCTGGCATGACTACATCCATTAAGATGACATCTGGCAGGTGATCAGCTGCCATTTGACAGCCCTGCTCGCCATTTGATGCTTCTAATACTTGAAAATTATTTTTGGAAAGCATGTCGCGAAATTTCGCCATTTCTGATGGCGAGTCGTCAATGACTAAAACGGTAGTCATAGGATTTTCCTTTATTTCTAAAATATCTATGATGATATATTGTTGATAAAAAGATTAAAAATGATGCCCAACAACTTATTCGTGATTTATTTTTATGCTAGTCACTTGGTATGCTAGTCACTTAAATAGTGAGTCATTATTTTTAATCTTAGCAATCACTATATTTGAGTCTATAGAGCTGATTAACGGTACTGGTTAATCGCATCAAAGAGCTCATCTTTACTAAATGGTTTGGTCAAATACTCATCAGATCCGACGATGCGGCCACGGGCTTTATCAAATAAGCCATCTTTAGATGACAACATAATCACGGGTTTATTAGCATAATCGGGGTTATTTTTTATGAGTGCACAAGTCTGATAGCCATCTAAGCGCGGCATCATGATGTCGACAAAAATAATATCTGGGTTGTTATCAACAATTTTTGCTAAGGCATCGAAGCCATCTATGGCGGTTACGACTTCACAACCCGCTTTTTGTAGCAAGGTTTCTGCGGTACGGCGAATGGTTTTTGAATCATCAATCACCATTACTTTTAAACCTTCAAAATTATTTTCCATTATCATTATCCTATGAACGACTATTTATTCGTAACGCTCTCTGTCTATATAAAGCTCTAACGGCCATCTTGAGTCATGATATCAGTCAATATTAGACCAATACAAAAGACTGAGATTTTATTAGACATTTTATGACAGTGAATACCTTTTATCAGTGTCTGCCCATCAAACACAGCGTCAACATGAGTTACTATACGCACTTTGCTCGTAATAAGCTCATAAAATTGAGTGCGATTCTTAGCTTTTTAGGCTCAATATTTTACTTCTATAACCATCAAGCAAAGTCGTATTATCTCTTAAAACACTCAAAAAATTTTGAACTTACTTACTGTCAGTGACAACGTCATTCAAACAACGAGGCAACCAACTTTATGATATTCCTGCATTATATAGAATCAATAACCACATTGCTGAATAATTTTCTTTTGTGATAAAAATGTATCACAGTATTTCGTTATGTTTGTTTTAGCACAGTTATTGATGCTTTTCCAGTCATTAGCAAATTAATGTTCTAACTAGTGAGTATCATAAACCGCTGTTCTTATTTAATAAGTCGGCAACCTCGTCTATTTTCTTGCGACAAACGCTTACGCTACTTAAGATTAGTAAGTATGGCGCAATTGTTCCACCGCGTATCTATTCACTATATAATGAAGCGACGACTATAACGGTGACTGCTATGACAGCCTTTAAACATTCCAAAAAAAGCCTTTACTTGCTCAGCGTTTTATTGCTTGCTGCTTGTCAGCCCTCACCACCTGAGAATGGATCAGTCGCTCCTGAAAACACGGCAACGGCAGACTCCCCCGTTGTCATTACCAGTGATAGTGTCACGATGACGCCAGAACATATACTGAGTATCAAGTCTTCACGTTATCAGCCAAGTCTAGGGCTGCAAGGTAGCATCGAGCCTATCAAACAAACCAAATTTGTTGCAGTACATCCAGTCAATATAGAAAAAACATTCGTTAGCGAAGGTCAATGGGTAGAAAAAGGTACGCCTTTACTAGTTGTCAGGCGTTTGGCGGCGGTGAGCGATCCTACCGTAAAATCAGACACATTTGCAGAAGGCAACTCTTCTAAAGAAGAGATATTGACAAGCACTACTAATAATAAGAAACCAGAAAATACACCAAGTATTGACGACAATTCTGACTCTAGCTCTACTAAGGCTTTATCTGTTGATAATGGTACTAATGTAAATAATACTAGCAATGATAAAGAAGAGGCGTTAGCAGCAAACCCTGTGACAGATAATAGTGACAACGCCGATAGTAATGGTGTAAAAGCTGATAATAAAAAACCGAATCCACAATACAATTTGGTTACGATAACTGCTAGCTTTTCAGGTCGTGTAGAAAACCTATATGCTACCACTGGTGAAAAAATGGCGGCGCGCACTCCCCTATTAGAACTTAGTGACGAGACCAAATTGCACTTTGCGGCGACACTTCCCATTCAAGCAGAGCCTCAGCTTTCAGTTGGTCAGACTGTCAATTTTACGACCGAAGGTATCACTGACAAGTTTACAGGTCAGGTCAGTAAGCTTGTGCCTACCAGCCAGCCAAAAAAACTGTTGGTGTATGTTAACGTCATTGACAATGAAGCCAGCCGTGACAAACTAAAACCAGAAATGAAAGTAACGGGGCGAGTCAATTATGGACAAATAGACGTAGGTACTATCGTGCCTAAGCGCGCCTTGCATGATGTTGACTTAACGGAGTTACAAAAACCGCCATATATGCCGCTTAAACCCTTAACAGCCAATGTCTGGATTATTGGTCAAGACCAGCGTTTGACACGCCAACCTATTGAGGTTGTTGAGTATGATCCGACCACGCAACAATATTTGATTGCTGGTGTGAGTAACGATAGTTTAATTTGCTTGGCTGATTTACCTATTGATTCTGAAGGCAAAAAAGTCATCGTGTCATAGCAATTCATGCTGACAGTTACATTTGGTAGAAACATTAACAAAGCCTATCTTGTTTTGTAACAGCATCATTAGGCAATATAGTCGTATTATATATAGCACTATCCGAGTATTTAGGACTATTTTTATCACTACGTATTTTTATCATCATGATAGTTCAGTACTCTAAAACACCTGAAAACTTAGAGGCTCAAAGGTTTAATGGCATAGAATGTAAAAACTATTGATACTTCTATCATAGTTAAGCGACTAGCACACATTAGACCTTTGGCAAATTATAACAACAATTAGAGGATATCCCATGAGCAAGCAGATTTTATTGATTGAAGATGATCCAGATTTAGCAGAGCTGATCAGTGATTATTTGACTATGAATTACTATGACGTCCATCATGCAGGTTTGGGTCAAGAAGGCCTTGATCTGTTAGATACCAAAGAGCGTGATATCGATTTGGTCGTACTTGATTTGATGTTGCCTGACATGGATGGTATGCAAGTATGTCAAAAAATTCGTGGCAACAAGAATAATATGACCAATAAAGTGCCTATTATCATGTTGACCGCAAAAGGGGATACAACCGATCGCGTGTTGGGTTTGGAGATGGGTGCTGATGACTATATCGCGAAGCCTTTCGAACCGCGTGAGCTTCTTGCCCGTATCCGTGCGGTTATCCGTCGTCATGAGCAACCAAACCAAGCAGATAGCCAGTCAGATAGCTTAACTTTTGGTCGTTTGAGTGTGTTCCCTGACAGTCACGAAGTTACTATCGATGATGAGCCTGTACGTTTAACGACGCATCAGTTCCAATTACTACACTATTTTGCTACCCATTCTGGCAAAGTGCTAAATCGCGAGCAACTTTGGCAGGCAATGCCAAACGACGACAGCTCAGATAACATCGATCGTGCCATTGACGTGCATATTTCACGCCTTCGTGCTTTGATCGAAGACAACCCACGTCAACCAAAACGCATTATCACGGTGCGCGGTGTTGGTTATCAATTTGCCACTGATCAGGTTTGATCGTAAAAGATGGATTAGTCGATAGGGAGCATATTAAGCTCAGTCGATATTAGTGTCCAATAACAGAGATTGTTTAATGCAGCAATTGGGTTTTCGTTCCGTATTTGCCAAACTATTTGCCAGCGTTATGCTGGCACTTACTTTATTTGCAGTTGCTATGGTGCTATTGACCCAACTGGTGCATGACAAGGACGCAGGAATCCGCTCAGAGATACTGGCCACGCAGATTTTGGGTCAGATTGATCCATTTCTGCACGAATTGAATATCTCTATTAGTAAAGACAATCGCTTACAGTCACGATTTATGCTGGCTGTTGTCAAAAAAAGCTTTGATATTTTTGATGAATCATTGCAGGCCAAAATGGGCTTGTACGACAGCGAAGGTCGGTTGCTCATGCAAACCGATAATAGCGATTTGCCGCTAGAGCTACCACCTACGCCATCTTTATTTTCACGTGTTTTTCCTTCGTTTGCAGATACCTCCCCTACTAAGCAGGCTCAAGTCTATAGCAGCACTGGCTATACTCTGCTGTATGAGTCACGTTTACCTCCTAAAAAGCCCGTACTTTCTGCAGCGCTGAATCTGTTTACAGGTACGTTGTTGCTGCTCATTATCATGGCAGGTGTTCTGTGGCTGATTGCCCGTACCATGACATGGCGTATCGATCAGTTAAGTCAGCAGATGGCTCAGTTAGGCGATGGGGATTTTACGGTTCGAGTGAACGCGCGTGGTAATGACGAAATTGCCTCATTGGCGCGTGGGTTCAACCAAGCAGCACAAAAGATTGAGCACCTCGTTGATGCCAATAATTTATTACTGGCGCATGCTTCTCACGAGCTGCGTACGCCTATCACGCGCATTCGCTTGCAGGTTGAAATGATGGATATGTTGGCTGGTGCGCTACCGTCTGACACCAAAGCCAAGTTTGATAAACGCGCTCATGCCATCACTCGCGATCTGTCAGGTCTCAATGATTTGGTCGAGAGTATATTGTTGGTCAGCCGTCTAGATGCAGGTCATGCCTTACAACAAATTGAGAACTTGGATTTATACGATCTGGTCAATCAAGAACGTCAGCACTACCCTGAAGCCACGCTGATTGGTGAGCACATCATGATCGACGGTCAATCATCAATGTTGACTCATCTCATTCGTAATCTACTGACCAATGCCATGCTTCACGGCAAGCCGCCTGTTACCGTGTTACTGTACGGCGTTCAGACTATCGAAGAGGCTGGCACTGTTCCTGATTACCTATTACAGACCGTGCTCTCTAGCAGTTTCACCGATTATAATAGTTTGTTGGATTTTGACTCTTATGAAGAGTCGCTTGATACCAACATAGATGCACACGAATCTACTTTGTCCGAAAGTACTGACTCTACTCTGAGCAATAAAGACAAAACGGAGTCAGTCGAGCCAATAGCTGTCTTACCAGCACCACCAATCTACAAGAATGGCGAAAATCTAACAGTCGATGAAGATGTAAATGTTGATATAAATACAGATCTTAATCTTATTAGAAACACCCCAAGCTCTGTAAAACCTGATGCTCATATTGCTAGCACCGATTTAGATAAAGTGATTTGGAAGGCTGTTCCTGATTCTAAAGACACTCTAGATTCTAATGAAGACGCTAAAAAATCCGTACATAATGATTTTATCGAATCTACAGATGAAACAATCGATAATCGTGCGCATGCTCTTAAAAACGATAGCAATAGAAAAACTGACAAAGTGGCAACTGATACAACTATCAGCAAAAATGGCAGCAAAGATAAAGCGAAAAACAGTGCTAAAGCCAACACCCAAAATAATAACGAAGCCTCAGCCACACCGCGCAAAGAAGGCTTATTTGCTAAGCATCTAAAAAAGGCAAAAACTGAGCCTGTGCGCCCACTACCGAAATACGCGGTGCTAGCAGTGATTGATGAAGGCACAGGTATTCCTGAAGAGAAACGCGAAGAAGTGTTTAGCCCATTCGTACGATTGCAGCAGAAAAACAAAGGTTCTGGTTTGGGCTTATCTTTGGTTTCACAGATTGTCACCGCGCATCAAGGGCAGATCACTACTGATACGCTAAACGGTCATACTCGCTTCTTAGTCGCCATACCCGTTAAACATGACCCTCATTACAATCAGCATGAGTAGTCAGCTATATTTGAAAACACATTATTTTGTTGATATTACTCCCACTGATACCCCTCAAACATTCCTTCCTTAATAGCTATTCATCATAAGTCAGTCACGGATGTGCATATCCAAAGTGGCTGATAATATGCTATATTACCGCCCCTTATTATACGGTTATTGACTGTTGTTGTTTTAATGGGCTTCTTATCTAGTAATAGAAGCATAACGACACACGATGACCATTAAAAAATTTATTGAATTTTGAGCCCTCCATGAATGACATGATTGTCTTAAACGATGTGACCAAAAGTTTTTTAAGCGACCGATCAATCAAAGACAAAGACGGCAAACCACATTGGTTCACCGCTGTTGAGCCGACATCTCTGACTATCAAACAAGGCGAGATTTTTGGTCTAATGGGCTATTCAGGCGCAGGTAAATCTACCTTGTTGCGCTTGATTAACATGCTTGAGCGTCCAGATTCAGGCCAAGTGGTCATAGACGGTACTGACTTGACCACGCTATCTGCCAGTGAGCTGCGTATCGCCCGTCACAATATCGGTATGATTTTTCAGCAGTTTAATCTCATGTCTAATCAAACGGTTTTTGACAACGTGGCATTTAATTTAAAAGTGTCAGGCTACCCTAGCCGCGATATTCATAAACGTGTTATGGAATGTCTTGAGATTGTCGATTTGACAGATCGCGCTGGTCATTATCCTGCGCAGCTATCCGGTGGGCAAAAACAACGTGTCGGTATTGCCCGCGCGATTGCACCGAGTCCAAAAGTATTGCTGGCCGATGAGCCAACCAGTGCGCTTGACCCTGCAACGACTCGCAGTTTGCTGACTTGTTTGCGCGATATCAATGAGCAACTTGGTGTGACCATTGTCATCGTAACCCATGAGATGAGCGTCATTCGCAGACTCTGTGATCGCGCAGCATTATTGCATCAAGGTCAGCTATTAGAAGTGGCCGATGTACGAGATGGTCTGATTCAGGCAACTACCCCGATTGGCAAAGGCTTAGTCGTTGAGGACTAATGAGGCAGGAGAAATAGATATGTTAACTGGTACTGAATTATCCGCCTCTATAGACAAGCTGCTTGCCCTACGCAAAGAGATTGTGAGCGCGTTTGTTGATACTTTCGTCATGCTTGGTATTTCAACCACGGTCGCCATCCTTATCGGTGGGCTTTTTGGCGTATTCTTGTTTTTGTCTAGTGATCGCCAGTTTTTGCAAAACAAAACACTATATGGCGTACTCGGCGGCATTACTAACTTTATGCGCGCCTTCCCTTTTGTAATTTTGATGATTGCGATGAGCCCATTTACCAAAGCCATCGTCGGTACTGGTATCGGGCCGATTGCCGCATCGCTCGTACTGGCGATTGCAGGTTCGTTTTATTTTGCGCGTTTGGTTGAGCAAAATTTACGTGAAGTACCGCGCGGTATTATTGAAGCAACCGAATCAATGGGCGCTAGGCCTTTTACTATCATCAAAGTGCTACTCAATGAAGCGCGCTCAGGATTGGTACTCTCTGTCACCATTTTGTGTATCAGTTTGCTATCTTACTCAGCGGCGGCTGGTATGATTGGCGGTGGTGGTTTGGGTGATTTGGCCATTCGTTATGGCTATTATCGCTATCAGACCGAGGTGATGGTTTTTATCGTGATTGTACTATCCATCATGGTTATATCGATTCAAGCCTCTGGCAACTGGCTCGCCAATCGTTTAGACAAACGTTAAACCGCTTTAGAGAATACTTGACATTGCGAGCGACTAGGTTTATTTTTGGCAACACTCAACCCTTGTCTCAGCTATCATAAAAAAGCAGCATTACTATTTATAATGTTGCTTTTTTAATGTATCGACGATAAACGCTTTACTCAATCCCATTCATTATTAAGGACATATTATGAAATTAACAGATATCAGCCGTCAGTTAGCCACCGCATTTGCTGCCGTTGGCGTATCAGGTTTGGTCTTAGTTGGTTGCAGCAACTCATCAGCGCCAGAAGCGACTCAAGAGCCTGTTACCGAAGGTGCCACTGCAGAAACTGCTGCTAGCACTAGCGACATCGACCCTGAACATACCAAAATTGTTATCGGTACGACTGAAGGCGATTTTGCTGATATGGTTCGTAACCAAGTGAAAGGAACTCTTGAAGCTCAGGGTTATGAGGTTGAGTTGATTGCGTTTACTGATTATGTTCGTCCTAATCTTGCATTGGCTGAAGGCGATTTGGATATCAACATCTTCCAGCACAAGCCTTACCTTGATACCTTCAAAAAAGAGAACAACCTTGATCTTGTTGAAGTATTCCAAGTACCAACCGCACCACTTGGTATCTACTCAGGTAAAAAATCTAGCCTAGATGAAGCATTCAAAGGCATGAGTGTGTCTGCACCGAACGATCCAAGTAACTTTGCTCGTGCGTTGGTCATGATGGACGATCTTGGCTGGATTAAGCTAAAAGACGATATCGATCCATTGACTGCATCAAAAGCTGATATCGCTGACAACAGCAAATACAATATCGACATCGTTGAGCTAGAAGCGGCTCAATTACCACGCGCGCGTGATGAAGTTGACTTTGCAGTGATCAACGGTAACTATGCAACTGACTCTGGTATCAAGCTGACTGAAGCATTATTCCAAGAGCCAAGCTTTGCTTATGTGAACTGGTCAGCGATCAAATCTACTGATACTGGTAAGAAATGGGTCGAAGATGTCACCAATGCCTATAATTCAGAAGCTTTCAAAAAGTATGCTCACGAAACCTTCCCTGGCTACAAATACCCAAAAATCTGGGGTTCTGATAACAGCGCAAAGACAGATACTGCTGCCAAAACTGAAGCTGCAGACACTGGTACTACAGAAGCCGCTGCTCAGTAAGACCTTAAAATCATAAGTACCCAAATATAAGGGTATTTCAATGATTATCGGCGCCCATCACTTAATTGTGATGGGCGTTTTTTTATGGCATTGAGTTTGAGGTTTTACACTTTTAAACATTTTATACATTCTAACTGGTGATCAAAATCACGTTACAGCCTGTTTGTCCTTTGTAGGGATGCGTCACACGCTCTTCCACTTTGCTCCAGTTTTTCTTATAGTAGACAAGCTTGATTATTAGATGAGCTAAACAACTGCTTAGGTTCTCTAAGTTTTTCTACTAGTATCAAATGTCTTGTTTAAAAACATTTTTAACTCAAAACATGCTATAAATTATAAATAAAATAAGGATAAAAACATGAGTACTAAAAACTATAATATTCGTACCGCTGGAAAAGCCAATATTCCCGTTCTAGGACTGGGTACTTGGCAGTCAACTGGTCAAGACTGCATAGATGTGGTCAAAAAGGGTCTAGAGATGGGCTATGAGCATATTGATACCGCTCAAGCTTATGACAATGAAAAAGAAGTTGGCGAAGGTATTAAGCAATCTGGCGTGGCTCGTGATAAGTTTTTCTTAACCACCAAAATATTTCCAGATGACATGAAGTTTGAGCCAGAAAAGCTGAAAGCTGCTGCCCAAAAGTCACTAGAAAATTTAGGCGTGGACTATGTCGATCTATTGCTGCTACATTGGCCTGATGACCGCGTACCATTATCTGAGACCATCCCTGCATTGTGTGAATTACAGAAGCAAGGTCTAACGCGTCATATCGGTGTCTCGAACTTTAATATTGCTAACATCACTGAAGCTGAAAAATATGCAGACGTACCTATTGTCGTAAACCAAGTTGAATTTCATCCGTTCATTAAGCAAGATACATTACAAACCTTTTTGAATAATCATCATATTTTGCTAGAAGCTTACTCACCACTCGCTCGTGGCGATGTATTTGATAATGATGTTATCAAAGAGATTGCAGATAAGCATAACGTAACGCCAGCGCAGATTTCATTGGCATGGATTTTGTCAGATAAAGACCGTGTTGCTATTCCGAAAACGTCTAACCCTGATCACTTACAAGGCAATTTAGACGCCATCAAAGTAGAGTTGAGTGCAGATGAATTAGAAAGAATCGGTAAGCTAGCCAGTTCTGATGGTCGTAAGATTGAGCATCCTGACTATAGCCCTGTATGGGATGACTAGTAACCAGTTAAATAGCTGAGTACCATTCACAAAAAAGGCCACCGATTATCGGTGGCCTTTTTATATGTCATCAATACTTATCATCATTACTGTTGCAGGGTTTCAGTTTCATGAATTCTTTCGGCAGGATTATATTGCTCAGAAGAAGGCACTGCTGCCCCACTACGATTATTTTCTTTCATGGATTTGGCGACTTCTGGTGGCATATAGTTTTCATCATGCTTTGCCAATACTTCACCAGCGACAAAAGTATCCCCTTGCATCTTACCGGTGGCTACGACGCCTGAGTTTTCGGCAAATAAGTCTGGCAAAATACCTTGGTAAGTCACAGGTACGGTTGATTGAAAGTCAGTAATCGCAAACTCAACATTCAATGGATTGTCTGCTGCACGCTGCACACTACCTGCAACCACCATACCACCAGCACGGATACGCTTGTCTTGAGGCGCCTCACCTTGAGCGATAGCGGTCGCATCAAAATAATAGTCGGTTTGCTGCCCAATAGCATAAATAACCAATATGACTGCTATAGCTGCACCTGCCAGCGTAAACATCACCCACATCAGCTTTTTCCGACGAACTGCATTCATACCTCTACCTCGTTGATGAGTCTCTGTTTTAAAGACAATTAGCCCATAAAACAGAAAATATTAAAGAAACGACGATTAGAAAAACGCTTTCAATAAACATTGTCAAAAAATCTTTCTAATCGTAATCTTCTAATGATCATATGATAGCATTTTTCGGACAAATCAATAAGCCCTATAGCTACTCGCGAGGTCATATTTTTGTCAGTGAAAGGATAGGGTTTCTTACGCTAAAGCCCTGATATTAAGATAATTTCTCAGTCAGATTGCTTGGTGATCGGTGTGGATGTTTTGGTCGTTCGCTGTGCCTGACGTGCTTGTTGAATAGTCAGCTGCTTGATAAGCGCTTGTCTTTGTCTGCGACTATAAATAATAAAGGCCAGCATCACGCCGATGGTAATCGCCCAACATGACCACACAAAGACCCCATGCTTACCCATGGCGACAAACTCAGATATGCTATAAAAGTAAGGCTGCATAGTAGGTTCCTAGCCGTTATTTGTGTTGAGCACGAATGTATTCTTTGACCCACGCTTTGCCTTGGTCACGATGTAAGATCAGCGTATTGGTACGATAAATCGCCATGGTCGCAACCAGTAAATAACTACCGATAATCATGAGCAACAATGGCATCCACATGTCAGCTGACATCTTCGGTGCTTCGGTCAGACTAAAAGTGGCACCTTGATGCAAGGTATTCCACCATTCTACAGAGTACTTGATAATTGGTAGATTCACCGCGCCCACGATAGATAAAATGGCAGCCGCTTTACCACGATTGGCTGTGTGCTCAAAAGCAGCAAACAGTGCCATCACCCCTGCGTACAGAAACGCTAATATCAGCATTGAAGTAAGACGCGCATCCCACACCCAGTATGTCCCCCATGTTGGCTTTGCCCAAATAGACCCTGTGAGCAAACTGATCACACAGAGCAAAAATCCCATCGGAGCAAGTGCCTGCGCGACCAGACTGGCCGTCTTAATCTTCCACACCAAATAAATCACCCCCAACACCGCAAGGGAGAAATAGATAGAGATAGCTAGACTGGCTGCTGGAACATGGATAAAAATAATACGGTAGCTATTGCCCTGCAAATAATCAGGCGGCGCAAAAGCAAGACCCCATACGCTACCAATAAGCAAGCAAAGACTGGCTAATATCGCGAGCCACTTGACCCAAGGACTAAAAATCCGAAAAAACTGCTTGGTGCCTACGGTGGTCAAGAAGCCCTGCCAAATGCGCTGCCATAGGCTAGGAGACGAGACGTTATTCAGGTTGGGCATGGGAATAAACCTATTACACAGCTTACTGGTCATGACCGATGTGGCCTACAAAAGCACACTATCAGCTCACCTGCTGGCGTTAAACACTGGATAGAATCTACAAAGAGCTGTTTACATATTCAATTGACTATTATAGCAAAATTGCCCGTTTTCAACACGATGTTAATACATGGCGTTCAGATAATTGGATTTAGACAACTGGGTTTTTAATATCTGGCAAATGTATTAATCAATTGAGCCATGACATTTTTAGGGTCAGCGCAATCACCCACGGCATGACCAAGACGGATATAATACTTCCTGCCAGTAATAAGGCCAAGATAGGTAAGCCATTTAGGCCAGTGGCAAATAAATCAACCGCGCCTGTAGCAAAAATCAATACTGGCAACTGCATCGGTAACGCAATCAAAGGCACTAGCACCGCGCCATTCTTCAATGACAGCGTTAAGCTACTGGCGACTGCGGATAGCATCAAAAGCATCGGACTGCCTGTCAGGATAGACGCCATCAATATCCACGCTTCAAACCAACTGAGTTGAAATAGCGGCACAGCAAGAAGACTAAGCGCTGCCACAATACCACTGCTAAAAATCCAATGAATGACCAGTCTAATCAGCACCCATAACGGTAGTGACGCTTTGGCGACGACCAATTGCGCAAGCGTACCATTATCAAGTGCAGGCTTGAATAACCCGTCAACGCCCATAACCAGTGACAGCAATGCAGCAATCCACACGGCTGATACGCCAAGACGCTGCAAAAGCGCAGGCTCACTACCGACCGCTAGTGGGAACAAGGTGATAATCACTAAGAACAGTACCAATGGGTACAACCATTGCACCGCCCCTTGCTGCTTGACTTGCCATTCACGGCGCCACAACTGCATAAACCCAATACTGCGCGGCGTTGTGACAATAACATTTGAGTTTTTATTTGCGGTTATGGTTGTGCTCACTTGCGTTGGACTGTCTGTCATTATTCATCCTTTTACCGATACTGATGGTACTGATAGCAGTCACATTTAGACCATGTAATCTGACAAATCAAGCATTTGATTGGAGACACCCACTGCCTGATGACTGGTCATGAGTATCGAGCCGCCAGCCTGCGCAAAGTCGCATAACCGTGCTTCCATACGTGCCACCATATCGACATCTAGCGCTGTAAATGGTTCATCAAGTAACCAAATCGGTGTGACAGCTGGCGTCAATAAATACAATCGCGCCAGCGTGATACGCCGCGTCTGACCAGCGGATAGATGGCTTGAGCTAATCGTTTCAAACCCTTGTAGACCAACCCAAGTTAGTGCATCGTCGATATCGGTAGCGCTAGGCGTGATGCCATATAAATTCAATAAAAATGTCAGGTTTTGTGCCACGGTTAGATTCGGATGGATACCCAACTGGTGCGAAACATATAACGGTTGAATAGGCAGACCCACCTGTCCTTGATAAGTAACCTCTCCTGACAGAATGGGTAATAATCCTGCCAGCTGCATGAGCAACGTAGTCTTTCCGGTTCCATTTGCCCCAACCAGATGACAGATACTACCGGCAGACAGGTGCAGCGTCACCCCTTCACAGAGCGGTATCTCGCCGCGCTGAACCGTCATCTCATCAAGCGTTAGTACAGGCGTATCCAAAACCGTCATCAAAACCTCTGGTTATTTATCAAGCAGCAGTCAATATTCATCACAAACAAAGGCAATGTTCGTGGCATAATACCCTATGCTCACCACAAACACACAGTATAACAAATTGTCGATTACTCTTACTTCAAAAAGTACGACCTCAAAAAAATACGACCTCAAAATATGACTTCAAAACCTATGCAGACTTCACAAGATAGCCAAAATCAAATGCCTGATGCAGAGACTAACAGTGACAATGCGGATACCAACTTGTCAAAAGCGCCATTAACCAGCCGTTTGACGATAAACAGCTTGATCGATGCGCAAGTTGATTTTATGCAGCAGTGGTTGCACAAGCAGGCCGAGCCTTTAGCAATGGAAGCTTGGCAGTGGTTTGGCGCGCAGCCCTTAAGCAAATACATCACCTGTGACCATTTACAGCATTTAATGAAAGACTGGCTGTTAAATCAGCCAATGACTGAGGTGATGCGTACAGATATCCGTGATATTTTGCATACCATTATCTATCATCCAGTCAATGACAACGTGCCTTTGTCTGAGCTGGTCGATGACACCCAAGTTCAGACTCTTGCTAACTATATTGGTAGCCATGAGCAGCAGCGTAACGTCCTCATTCATACGCTGGTGGGTAACGAAACCTTTGCCGATCTGTTGACCCAAACGCTCTATCACGCTATCAATGACTTTATGGAGACCACGCTTGATAAAGCGGGTGGCGTTGGTAAACTGATGAAGCTTGGGCGCAGCTCGTTTGAGAAAGCGACCAACAGAAACCTCGATGAAAAACTGCAAACGTATTTGCATCGCAATATCAAAGATTTGACGCGTAAAGCTGAGGCCAATGCACAAGAACACTTGTCAAATGAAGAAGTCGCACGTCTGATGGTCATGGGCTGGGATCGTATCAAAGACCAACCAATCAGTGAACTACAAACCTACTTAAGCGATGAGCCTGATAATAGCAGTATCGACCATATCGAAGCGGGTATCCAGCAAAGCTATAACCGCCTGCGACTGTCACCCTATTTGCACAGTTTGGTATCAGCGAGTATTGATACTTGGTATGCTAATCATCAGTCTGATACGATGGCTATCATTGCTGCAAGTTTGCACATCGATGAAGCAGCTATGGCGCAATGTAGCAGCGCTCTATTACCTATCGTATTCGACGCCATTGAAACGCCTTGGTTAACGGCTCATATTCGTGACATGCTAGAAGCATTCTATGCGCAGCCTACTATTAAAGAAGGCTTGGCTCTCAATAACGATTAATTTATAACTCTTACTTGTTAGCATACTATTATGAGTCAACCCAATAAACTCAGCTTATGGCAAAAAATCAAACGATTACTGACGGCTTCTGCACCGCAGTCAGTAATCGAGGGTATAAGCGAGCCAGCACAGCCATCACTTGCTGACGGCGACATTGATAATACTGCCTCTAAAACTGCGCCCGAAGACGACGCTACTCAAAGCAATGAAAAAGCGCAAACGGATGCGTCTCACCTCAAAACTGACAACCTAAGTGCAGAGCCACAAAATCATAGCGACACGCCCATTGTTGACTGCTTAAAGCAATACTTCAATGACAAGCAATGGCACTATACGCATTATCGTCCCAAAACCAACGACAGCCAGCAATCGCATCATTTGTCCCTAAGAATGCGTCATAAAAAAATAGACTGTGGTTATCTGTTTCGTGTTCAAGAAAAAAATAAACTGTTAGCAATCTATGGCATTTTGCCATTTTTGATACCAGAGAGTCATCAGAGCGCTGCCCTACTACTCATCACTCAAATTAACTACGACATGCTCATTGGCAACCTAGAGATGGATGTCAATGATGGGGAAATACGCTACAAAAACGCGATCGATATCGAAGCGGTTGGTATCGATACTGAGATCATTGAGCACTCACTACAAAGCGTTGTTGCGATGACCACGGTTGCAAGCGAGCTATTTGGCGATTTGATTAATAATCAGGACCCTGCTGAAGATATGCAGACATTACTGACAGAGCTGCGCCAGCAATCAGATGCACGCACATTCTTTTTACCGACGCAGTTTGTTCAGTAGTGCGTCAGTTTATTCAGTCATATAGTTTACTCAATAAGGCCGCACTTAACGGTCGCTTATCTATTCATTTGTATATCCAAAAAATTATCAATATTAAGCTAGAATTCTTATGCTAAAAATTGCCTACTCTGACGTCTTTCGTTACTCTGTGCCCGAAAAGCACCGCTTCCCCATGCAAAAATACATCTTGATTCCGGAGCGATTATTGAGTGAGGGCACGATCAGTCAAGATAATTTTTTTGCCCCTGCCTGCTTAAGCGAAGAGGAGATTTTGACCACTCATACAGCAGAGTACTGGTATCAGCTCAAAACCCAAACACTACCACGCAAAGCTGCTCGAGCGATTGGGTTTGAGATGACACCGCAGTTGGTAGAGCGCGGTCGTTATATTGCCCATGCAACTTATGAGTGCGCGCTATATGCTCAGCAATATGGTGTCGCCATGAATGTTGCAGGCGGCACCCATCATTCTTTTGCCGATCATGGCGAAGGGTTTTGTGTGTTCAATGATGTCTGTATCGCTAGCAATTTATTATTGAATCGCGGACAAGCCAAGAAAATTTTGATTGTAGATTTGGATGTTCATCAAGGCAATGGCAACGCCAGCATCATGACGGGCGAGCCACGCGTTTTTGTCTTTAGTATGCATGGTGCCAAGAATTATCCGTTTCGCAAGCAATTATCAGACCTAGACATTGAATTGGAAAACGATGCTGGTGATGACGAATATTTAGACATATTAAAAGACACACTCCCACGATTAATCGCTGAGGTTGCGCCCGATATGATCTTTTATCAATCTGCTGTCGATGTACTCGCTACCGACAAGCTAGGCAAACTTGGACTGACACAAGCAGGATGTAAGGCGCGTGATGAGTACGTATTGCAGCAAGCAAAATCAGCCAATATCCCGATTGCCATTGTCATGGGCGGTGGCTACTCAGAAGATATTGAGGATGTGGTTGAAGCGCACTGCAATACCTTTCGAGTGGCACAGCAGATTTATTTTGGTGAAATGGTTTAATACTAAATTCACTCAGAAGATAAGAGTGATTTCAGAGTTGAACTCGTACTGGCAACCTTAACTATAATAATGCGGTCACGCCTTGCCAGCCCACGCGTACTCCAAGCACGATTAGAATCAATAAAATAAGCTGACGAAAACGCGCTTGTGGCAAATAACGACGTAGACGAATCCCGACTAAAAGCGTAACAATAGATATCACACTGAGCAAGGCAATTAGCTGCCACTCACCGCTACTCAATGCCATAATAGGCTCACGCAGTACAATAATTTGTGCGATCTTTCCTAAGAAATAGCACATGTTACCCACTTTGGCGATGGTGTTTTTATCGTCACTTGCAGAGAGTAGATACATCATCAGGATGGTCGACATCGCATTGGTTGAGCCGCCAATAACGCCTGCACCAAAACCTACGGCTATCAACATGGGCTTCGTATCTGGTAGACGAATTTGTTTGCCGAGCAAGCTACTCCCAACATAAAAGGCAATGACCGCCGCCAACAATAAAAGAATATAAGCGCTATCGACCCATAGCAGTAGCTTCGCACCTAGAATACTGCCTAGCAAGCTGGTAAGCGCAAGCAGCCAATAGCGTCTGCCATAGTAGATAAAATTTTGCCAAATGGTGCGCTCACCACCTGCTAGCCAAGTCATGACATTGACCACTAGCGAAGGGAATATCACCAATACAATGGCATGTGGCAATGGGTACATGCTAGCAAGCGCGGTAGTCGTCACGAGCGTTGCGCCAAGTCCGCTAATACCGTGTAGCAGCGATGCCAGCGCAAAAATGAGCGTCAGCACTAGCATCTGAGTGCTATCGTTACCAGCTATGTTGGTCATATTGTTTATACCATTTGAGGCTTAGCGCCTATATTTATACCACTAGCTGTTTTGACGTTGAGCGATTGTTTCACCAATAATACTGGCTAACTGCTCAGCGATTTTGTCTTTACTGGTTTTGTCTAACGTTACTGCATCACGCTCATAGCGCTCAGAGAAAAATACCTGCATGGCATTATCGTCACTAGCAAAGCCAATATCTGCCCGTGAGACATCGTTACAGGCGATCATATCTAGCGCTTTTGCGGCGAGCTTACTACGCGCATAACGCTCGACATCTTGTGTTTCTGCGGCAAAACCAACGACAAATAATTCCGGATGAGCAAGAGAGATTGTCGCTAAAATATCAGGGTTTTTAACCAAGCTGAGATTCATAGCATCTTGCGTCTTTTTAATTTTTTGCGGTGCGGCTTCTTCAGTACGATAATCTGCTACTGCGGCGGTCGCGATAAAGATATCTGCCTTTACGAATTGGTGTTCAGTATAAGCCTGCGGTAGTTCATGCTCATCACCGCAACCACAATCGCCATGATGGTCATGGGTGTGAGAATGACTATGTCCATGTGCGTGTTCATGTGCGTGCTCATTAGAATGGTCATGCTCATCTTCAAAATCCAGTTGAAGCTCGCTATGCGTTCCATCCACACATTGCTGGGCAGCGATCAGCATATCTTTGGCAGACAGTACATCAATTCGTGTGACATTAAGCGGCGTAGGCAATGCCACTTTTCCACCAGCAATTAAGATCACCTCTGCGCCAGCTGCCACACAAGCGCGCGCTAAGGCAAAGCCCATTTTTCCTGAAGAATGGTTAGACAAATAGCGCACAGGATCGATCGCTTCTACTGTAGGTCCTGCGGTAATAACCACTCTTTTGCCTGCTAATAATTGCGGCGTCGTGTTCATTGCTTTGAACAGGAGCACTTCAGCTAACAACTGCTCAGGCTCAGGCAACCGCCCTGCTCCCACGTCACCACACGCTTGCTCACCGCTAGCTGGCTGGATAATCTGATAGTTCATATCACGCAGGGTTTGTACATTCAGATTCACCGCAGGATGCGCCCACATCTGCTGATTCATGGCAGGAGCGATAATAACTGGCGCTGTTGTGGCAAGGCACACTGTGGTCAACAAATCATCAGCCATTCCCATAGCCAGACGTGCGAGTGTATTGGCGGACGCAGGGGCAATGACAATTAAGTCCGCCCATTTAGCCAGCTCAATGTGTCCCATTCCCGCTTCTGCCTGCTCATCGAGTAATGAGACATGCACCTCGTTACCCGTCAACGCTTGCAGAGTCAGTGGTGTGATAAATGCTTGTGCGCCTGTCGTCATGATGACGCGCACATCAAAGCCTGCCTTAATCAACAAGCGGGCAAATATAGCAGATTTATAAGCGGCGATACCGCCAGTAATAGCAAGCACAATATTGGACATAAGCGTGGCATCAATAAAAAAGTGAAAAAATAAAATTGCGCTTATAGTAACAACTATGAGATAAATTGGGTAAAATTTTCCGTATTTACCTCAGATAACAAGTAGCAATTTATTCTTAAGGAGTGGCAATGGCGATTAAAGACTGGCATGAGGATGACAGACCACGCGAAAAATTATTGAAATTCGGTGCCGCTCATTTGTCTGATGCGGAGATACTGGCCATATTTTTGCGTACGGGTACGCAGTCACAGTCAGCGATTGAGCTCGCGCGTCATTTGATTGATCAGTTTGGCAGCTTAGCTGAGCTATTGGCCGCCCCGCAACAAACTGTTCTTGCTTGTCATGGTATCGGCCCCGCCAAGTACGCTCAGATATTGGCATCGCTTGAGATGGGCACACGTTATCTGGATAGTAAGCTAAAAACGGGGCAAGCGCTAGGTCGCTCGCAAGTGGTCAAAGATTATATCAGCACCCAGTTACGCGGTGAGCATCGTGAAGTGTTTGCAGTCCTCTGTCTGGACAATGCGTTGAACCTTTTGAACTTTGAGATACTTTTCACCGGCGGTATCTCATCGTGTTCTGTCTGTATCAAGCATGTACTACGGCACGCACTAAGCCATGCGGCTAGCCAGCTTATTATCGCGCATAATCATCCCCATACCGATGCCAAACCATCAACAGCAGACAATGTATTGACCTATGAGCTAAAAAAAGCGTGTGACTTATTAGATATCTCTCTTGTTGATCACATAATCGTTGGCCGTAACGATACTTTATCTTATGCCGAAAGCTGCCTTGCGCCTTTTAGTTAGTTCATAACACTGATCGCTTAACTGGTCAGCAAATTTGAGCTGCTTGGCAAACCCTATTCATTAGAGTCTATTGGGCATGATACCTGATACATATTATCGACAGAGCGTAGCATTTTGGCTCTTGATAGTCATCGACAACTGTTTCATATTAGTAAGTAGTCTTATAGTTTGCTTATATATATTTTTATTATCGATGTATCGATTACAATGACATAAGACAAAACAATAATTATCGTTATTCAGACGTTTCTTATCTTTTATATTTTTCACGCTTTTTATTCAGTATTCCACAGGAGATAGTCATGGCAATTGGCTTGTTTATTTTGGCAGTCATCATTCAATTAGCCGTGGTCTTGGCCATCTTTTTGTTGTCCTTATCACGGGTTACGGGCAGCGTCGTTGCCCTGATTACCGTCGTTGTTACCGCGATTATCAGTCCACTGTCTCTAATATTGGGCGTACCGATCGCATTGCTTTGTTTGGTTTTACTCATCACACCTATCCGTCAATCTTTGATTACCAAACCGGTCTACGAAGCGTTAGGCGGTGCGATGCCAAGTATGAGTGATACGGAGCGTGAAGCGCTCGATGCTGGTACTAGCTGGTGGGAAAAAGAGCTATTTATGGGTGCCCCAAATTGGGAAGCTTTTGCTAATTATCCTTATCCGCAGCTGTCAGAAGAAGAGCAAAGCTTCATTGATAACGAAGTAGAAACGTTATGCGCCATGCTCGATGAATGGCAAATCCAGCATAAAGATAAAGAGCTGTCACCTGAAGCGTGGCAATTTATCAAAAGTAATGGCTTTTTAGGGTTAATTATTCCAAAAGAGTTTGGTGGTTTAGAATTTAGCTCTTACGCGCAAAGCCGCGTGATGAGTAAGATCGCGTCGCGCTCACCGACTGCGGCAGTGACCTGTATGGTACCCAATTCGCTCGGTCCTGGTGAGCTACTAATGCACTATGGCACGGACGAGCAAAAACAGCGCTGGCTACCCGGTCTCGCCAAAGGTGATGAAGTACCTTGCTTCGGCTTGACCGGACCTGAGGCAGGCTCTGATGCAGGTGCGATTCCTGACACAGGCGTCGTCTGTTATGGCACGCATGAGGGCGAGCAAGTACTTGGTCTACGTATGAACTTCTCCAAACGCTGGATTACGTTAGCCCCTATCGCTACTGTCGTGGGTTTGGCTTTCAAGATGCATGATCCTGAAGGGCTGCTTGGAGATCCGGACAAAACCGATTATGGTATCACCTGTGCACTGATCCCCGCCAATCATGAAGGGGTGATCACGGGCCCACGTCATAACCCAATTGGCTCGCCATTTATGAATGGTACAGTCGATGGTAAAGATGTCTTTATACCATTAGATTACATCATTGGTGGTGTCGAAAATGCCGGTCGCGGTTGGCGTATGCTGATGGAGTGTTTGGGCGTGGGTCGTGGTATCTCCTTGCCTGCTCTATCAACCTCAGCCAGTGAAATGACCTATCTGTCTGTCGGTGCATTTGCAAAAGTTCGTGAGCAGTTCAAAATCTCAGTCGGTAAGTTTGAAGGTGTACAGGACGCCACCAGCCGCATGGCAAGTAATACCTATATGTTAGAGGCGTTCCGTCATTTGGTGACTTGCGGGTTAAACCAAGGTGGTACTCCATCAGTAATGACTGCAATGGCAAAATATTATGCGACCGAAACCATGCGTAGTGTGGTCAACGACGGTATGGATGTCGTTGGTGGTCGTGCCGTACAGATGGGCCCACGTAACTTCTTGGCAATACCTTATCAAGCGATTCCTGTATCTATCACTGTTGAGGGTGCCAATATTTTGACCCGCTCGCTGATGATTTTTGGTCAAGGCGCGATGCGTTGTCACCCTTATCTATTCGATGAGCTGCAACTGCTACAGAGTGAAGATAAAAAAGCGGCGACTGAAAAATTCGACACGCTTTTCTTCAAACATTTAGGCTATACCTTTAACCGCGGTGTAAAAGCATTTGTCGCAGGTTACGTCGGTGGTAGTGATAATGCGCCACGTTTTGCTGATGCCTTTACTCGTCCTTATTACAAGCACATCAACCGCCTCAGTGCTGACTTTGCATTGACTGCAGATATGGCGTTAGGGCTGCTAGCAGGGGATTTAAAACGTAAAGAGATGCTGTCTGGTCGCTTAGCGGATATTCATAGCCACTTATTTATCGCGACGGCTATTTTGCAATTTTATGAGCATGGTAGTAAATCCGAAGCTGAGCGTTTACATGCTGAAGTTGCACTACAAAACAGCTTGTACACGATTCAAGAGGCCTTTGTATCTTTCTTTGCCAACTTCCCTAATCGCATGGCCGCCAATGTGGTGAGCTTTGTGACTTTCCCAAGTGGACGTATCTTTACACCAGCAAGCGATGAGTTAAAACGCCAGCTGGGTGATACCTTTATGGATGATTTTGCTGCCAATCCATTCCGCGACTATCTCAAAACCATGGTTTATTACAATACCGACCCAGATGATGTGACAGGCCGTATGGAGCATGCTTATCAGACCTTGGTTGAGATCGAACCACTGTGGCAGAAGTTCAAGAAGGCAGAACATCAGGACAGCTTTGAAGGCCTAACCTTCGAAGACCATGTGGTACATGCGAGCCAAAACGGCGGTATTACTGAGGAAGAGGCAGAAGTGCTGATTCAATACAATGCCATGCGTTTTGATTCATTATTGACCGATGTATTTGATAAGCACCTATCAGAAGCTCAAGAGCGTGATAATCCGCATACGCTCGAAAACGCTGTCAATCAACTAACAAATTATGCAGCGCTAAAAAAAGAAGCAAAAGACAAAAGTAGCGTATCGACTGACGGCGATATGCCAGTCACGCATGAGTTAAATGATACGACAAATACAGAACCACAGACGGGTGATGCCAATCCCAATCACGGCTATGAGAGCGATGGTGATGTAGAAATGGTCAGTGAGCAAGATACTGTGAAAGAAATCAAGTCACAGGCAAATTTTGAGAAATCAAATCCTGAAGCCGAAGCGCTTGATCATCGCTACCGTGATGCAGAGTCACACCTCAATGAGCGTATGAGTAACAACCACAGTCGCCACATTGCTCCACCTGATGAAGTCGATGAAAGCGCAAGTGATAAACACCTTCAAACCTCAGATGATCAGACGCATCTGCCGCGCGAACGTGAAGAAGATGACAAGGTATAACTAAAAGGTCAATTCAAACGCGTAAACTCATGAGTATCGTAATTATTCATGACGATAAATATAAAAATTCAAAAGCCAGACTGTCCACACATGACAGTCTGGTTTTTTTTGGAGTTGCCAAAATGTAAATGTATTTTATGACATCAAAATGATAACACTGGTTTAATATCAATAGTTTGATATATCCATTTACCCTAAAAACTCTTTCATGAATATATTGTTTCATATCAGAAACAAACCGTTTACAATAAATAATCACTATTTTATGGGCACATAGTTGTGACAGGGATTGTTCTCTCGGAATAAAATGATAAAAAAAATCTTGCAGTGCCCTTAACTATTCTTTTATATTGTCCTCGAAAATGTGACATCAAGCGACAATCACAAGAACTTAATAGTCATAACACGCATTATAGTTAGATTTGCAAACACGGTCACATAGATTTGGGTGACGCTGACTATAGCGCTGTTATGCACACAAAGGATATGGATATGTGGAAAAATATGGGACTGACAGGCAAGATTATCGTTGCCATGGTGCTCGGTATCATACTGGGTCTATTTTTAAACTACTCAGGATTAAATGGCGAAGGCAGCTTCGTTAATACTTATATCACAAATGGTGCCTTTGCTATTATCGGCAAGCTATTTGTTAACTCGTTAAAAATGTTGGTCGTACCTTTAGTACTTATCTCACTGATTTGCGGTGTGTGTGGCATTGGTGATATCCGTCTGCTAGGACGTATTGGTACCAAAACATTTATGATCTATATGATGACAACCGCGCTTGCTATTGCAACGGCGATTGGATTGGGTGTGCTATTTGGTATCGGTAAAGGCATGAATATCGAATCTGAAGCCACGTTTGAAGCCGCATCAGCGCCGCCACTGCTTGATGTTTTCTCGAACATTATCCCCTCAAATCCCATCAGTGCGATGGCAAATGGCGACATGCTATCGATTATTTTCTTTGCCATTCTAATCGGTATCAGTATTTTGATGGTTGGTAAACCTGCCAAAGGCTTGGTTCAAAGTCTAGAGCTTATCAATGAAGTCATCCTAAAGATGGTGACCATCATTATGAACCTAGCCCCTTATGGTGTATTTGCGCTATTAGCCAAGGCCATGTCTGAGCTAGGCTTTGAGTTAATTTTGTCACTGCTAAGCTATATGGCAGTATTGGTTGGGTCTTTGGCTTTCCATTTCTTCGTTACTATGATGATTGTACTAAAAGTCTCTTCAGGTCTATCTATCAAGACCTTTTTGGCAAAAATGCGCGAAGTACAAATCTTTGCGTTTAGTACGTCAAGCTCAAACGCGACCATTCCTATTACCTTGCGTACCGTTACCAAACGTATGGGTGTGAATAACTCCGTTGCTTCGTTTACCGTTCCTTTTGGTGCCACCATCAACATGGATGGTACAGCCATCATGCAAGGGACAGCGACCATCTTTATTGCCAATATTTATGGTATTGATTTGGGCGTAACCGAATATCTAACCGTTATCTTGATGTCAGTACTGGCCTCTGTCGGTACGGCGGGTGTCCCTGGTGTCGGTCTGATTATGCTGTCGATGGTATTTGCCCAAGTTGGCTTACCAATCGAAGGTATTGGTCTGATTCTAGGTGTGGATCGTATCCTAGATATGCTACGTACTGCCGTGAACGTTGGTGGTGATGCGGCAGTGACCGCTATCGTGGCAAAGTCAGAAGGCAAAATGGATCTGGCTATTTATAATGATCCTAATGCTGGTGCGAAAGACGTATTTGACGGTCATATCGATGAAGACAATGAGCGTGAATTCTCTAAAGTCATGAATGATGGCATCATGGGTAGTGAATACGATGACGTTGATCGTCGCCACTAATCACCTCTGCTAGATAGACCTTCATAAAATAAAAAACCTCAGTCACCTATGCACATGGACTGAGGTTTTTTTTGAGGTAGATCATGAGTGTGGTTACTCTCATTTAGCCAAAAACATATTTGGTCAACATTGCCAAACACACCAGTACAATCATCGGACGAATCAGCTTACTACCGCCTTTAACGACCATATGTGAACCAAAATAGGCACCGATGGTTTGTCCCACCATCATTGCTAACCCCACTTTCCACAGTACATTGCCACCCAAGATAAAGAATATCAATGAGCCAATATTGGTCGATAGGTTCAACACTTTTGCGGTGCCTGTCGCTTCAATAATCTGACGACCACGCAATGCCACATTCCCCAGCGCAAAAAACATTCCTGTACCGGGACCAATATACCCATCATAAAAACCAATCAAAGGTGCCACCCCTTTTTGCCACTTACCCTCTGATATGCGGGGAGCCGCCTCTACCTCACCAAGCCTAGGGGCAAATAAGGTATAAATACCGATAGCGGCAATCAAAAAAGGAATCAGTTTTTCGAGCAAATCTGGCGGCGACATCTGCACGGCAATGGTACCCAAGACTGATCCGATAAACGCGGCAATAATAGCAACTTTAATACGCTGCGGTTTGACGACGCCCTTTTTTATCATAGTAATGGATGCGGCCAATGCGCCAGAAGCAGCTTGTAGCTTATTGGTGCCGAGCGTGAGCACTGGGGGGATATTGGCCAGTAGCATGGCAGGTATGGTCAACAGACCGCCGCCGCCAGCAATCGCATCAATAAATCCTGCCAATGCTGCGACAGCCGTAAGCATCAAAATAATCTCTAGTGAGAAGGTTAAGTCCATAATGCTGACCTACAAAATATGGTGATAAAAGAAAAGGAAGCCTCAGATACTAGGCTAAAAACTTACTAATGACACTACTATCGTTGGTAATAGCTATTATTGGTAATAGTAGTGATAAGACGGTAAATTCCCTGAGAACTTCTTAAGACATGAGATAACGTCATAATGCGTCGATCATTATAGATATAAAACCGCAAAAAAAACCAAAAACGTCACAAAGTCTGCTAGATTTAGCCAATAGTGTTCCAAATCTCTCATATAACGGACAGTTTGTTAAAAAGATTTAACGACTTACAACTATTTTGCTCGTCGCATCGCCTTTATAATGTCACTATCATTGAGACGATATAATAGGCTAATGGCATTATTTCAGCGTATTTTATTGTCTATATTAATAAGAGTGTGAGAAACTGTTTTTATCTGCTTGCTATATCGTCATGAATAGTAGCGTGGATATTTGAGATTATTTAGTAAATTGTACTTAGGAGATGAGGATAATATGGCAATACGAAGGATTAAGGCATTTTTTGAATTTGAGGCAGCGGGCGGTATCGTCTTAGCATTGGCTGCCGTTGCTGCAATGATCATTGCCAACTCCCCTCTTAATGTTTGGTACGAAGGTTTTATTCACGCACCAGTTGCCATTCAAATTGGCGAGTTTGCGATTGCCAAAGATGCTCACCACTGGATCAATGACGGTCTAATGGCTGTTTTCTTTTTCTTGGTCGGGCTTGAGCTCAAGCGTGAAGTATTGATTGGTGAGTTGTCCAACGTCAAGCAGATTATCCTGCCAGCTGGTGCAGCACTGGGCGGTATGATCATGCCTGCGATTGTTTATCTACTCTTTAACTACAATGAGCCTGAGTTTTGGAAAGGTTGGGCCATTCCTGCGGCAACGGATATTGCTTTTGCGCTTGGTATTTTGAGCCTTCTTGGCAACCGTGTACCCAACTCTCTAAAAGTCTTTTTGGTCTCTATTGCTATCTTTGATGATATCGGTGCGATTTTGATTATCGCTCTGTTTTATACCAGCGATTTATCATTAGAGTCGTTAGCATTGGCTGGCCTATGTCTGCCATTCTTGTACCTTCTTAATCGTCGTAACGTCACTAGCATCACGCCTTATCTACTTATTGGTATTATCATGTGGATTGCAGTGCTCAAATCGGGTATCCATGCAACATTGGCTGGTGTGGTCTTAGCACTATTTATTCCTATGTTTGACCGCACTGATCCTGAGCACTCTCCGCTTGAAGAGCTAGAGCATGATTTACATAACACCGTCGCCTTTGGTATTTTGCCAATATTCGCTTTTGCCAACTCGGGTATCTCACTCGAAGGCGCAGGTCTAGCCGAATTATTCCATTCAGTGCCACTAGGTATTGCCGCAGGTCTGTTTATTGGTAAGCAGTTGGGCGTCATGATTATGTGCTGGTTAATCTTTAAGCTTGGTATCTCAACCATGCCAAAAGGTATGAACTATAAGCAAATCTACGGCGCAGCGCTATTGTGCGGTGTTGGTTTTACCATGAGCCTATTCATTGGCGGCCTCGCATTTGCAGGTGATACGACTATGTTTGATGAGCGCTTGGGTATCATCATGGGTTCTATCGTTTCTGGTATCGCAGGTTACATCATGCTCAAAGTGAGCTTGAAAGATAATGTCAGCGGCACATCGGTCGATTTGACTCGCTCTCATTAATAGCAAAACGAGCGACTTATGAGCCTATTAGCTTATAAGTCGCTTTTTATTATCTGCAAAACCTTTTGATGAAAAATAGGTATTCAGCCAAGGTTGATTATTGTTAATGAATCAGCTGTAGCATTAGCAATAATTGTCATGTCAGCAGACGAGAATATCCAATACATCATGCCTGCCCTATCGTTAGTGCGAAAGACGCACGTGCAAGACTGCTATTCTTATCTGATGAAATGCGTGGCCTAAAATCTCGTATCAGTACGATACAAAGACGACTAGATTCCTTGACTCCATCAATTAACGCTTATAAGTGATGGTTATGGATCGCTCATACGATACGAATGTTGTTTTATAGCTGACTTATAAAGGTGTTTGATCATATGGATAAGAAAATCAGCAATACTGCAAATATCCCCACCAATAAGACGCAGCATCCATCAACAGCGTTGTATTTGCGTCATGGGCGTACAACTGCTATCGATGACCATAGTGATTTGCAAGTGTTAAAGCGGATTAAGCGATATCTACTGCCAAAAGACTTTGCTATATCGCCTACGCTACTAGAGGAGATAGTCGCCGGCTATGATATTGGCGATCCACTCGCAGATGCTTTGGCCACTAACAATATCCGCTTTGCAAAGCCCCTGCAACAGATTATCAGCGGCGGCGATGATCTAGACCTAAATAGTGACCTCGCAACCAATGCCTCCTTTAATACACTAACCGAACAATTTAGCAATCATCCTGATTGGTTCGATCCCAAACTCGCGCAAATCGGTGCGGTCGCCTATCGACGCTATCCACTGATGCTGATTTGGCTATTGCGTAATGTCGCGCTGATGGCAGGCTATAGCATCCCAGCGCTATCACTACCACTCATTCAAACTGGCGCGTTGATGCACGATGCGCTACCACGGCTTATGCGTACCTATGCCTATATCTTAGCGGTGTCTGAGCATCCACAATCAGATATGAGCATGCGCAATCACTCTCAACCTATCGATCAAGTATTAGCGATTGGCTCTGAGGGCTGGCGACAATCCATCAAAGTACGTCAGATTCATACATTGGTACGGCAAAACTTGCTCAAAGGTAAGGGCAATGCGGCAGCTGGCGTGATAGCAAACGCCGACCAACATCACAATCCTGATGGTAGCTGGAATACCGATTATTGGGGCGTACCGATTAACCAAACCGACATGATTGCCACCCATTTACAGTTTTCATTATTAATTATGCGCGGCCTACGACTGCTCGGCGCTCGTATTAGCCCCGAGGAAGCGGAAGGTATTTTGCACTTATGGAATCTTGCCAGCTACTGGATGGGCGTTGATTTAGAGCGTTTGCCAAAAGATGAAGCGGCTAGCTGGGAATGGCTGTATACCTACCTATCGATACAACAGCTAGACTTTAAGATGGGTCAGCCACTGGCGAAAGCCTTGCATGATCTGCCGCGTCAGTTAATGGGCGAAGACAATCGACGTGGACGCTTTGTGGAGATGGTCAATGCCAGTGTGACGCGCACCTTGGTTGGTGATGATATTGGTGACGGCTTAGCTTTACCAAAATCAAAGATACGATTTGGTGTATTGTCTTCCGTGCCGATTCTTTTTGCCCTTGATACTGCACGGCAGCACAATACAACGGTCGCCCAAAAATTAGAAGCATTTCGTGCCAAACGCCAAGACAATATGAACTGGTGGCTTAAGAAAAATGATGATTATTATAAGTAGATGATATCTATCAGCGTTTGTTTTCTACGCGGTAATACCATTCTAGCTGACGATCGAATCCTGTTTCTAGCAGGTTAGCAATGACACGCCCTGTCAGTCCCCATACTGTCTCACCATCTACTTGCCAACTCGGCGTCAGTATGGTCGCGGTTTGTTCTTGCATTTTATATTCTACCGCATACTCTACCGTTGGCTGGTTGACTAACGACTCTAAATCCGCCCAAAAAATACGTGATATCTCTCCCACTTCAGGAACTAACACCAGACCTGGAGCGATGAGTGCGACAATTGGACGTACGCTCATACCGCTTTTGGACGTTTGGATCGGCAGTTGCCCCAGCAATTGCACTTTATTAGGTGGTAGCGCCGTCTCTTCACAGGCTTCACGTAAAGCGGTCACGACGTTGTTGCCATCACCTATCTCGTGTTTGCCGCCTGCACAGGATACCTCTCCTGCATGGCTGTTCATATGAGCCGCTCGCCGCGTCAATAATATTTTTGGTTTACGCTCATGAGTGATCGCGACTAATATCGATGCATCAGCAATGGGTGTCTGATATAAGCTATCCAAAATACGCGTACTTTGTGAGGTGTTGCCACTCTCATACATCGCCGGACTCGTAAGCGCATTCAATGTCTCCTGTTGCACTCGCTCGGCCAGTTTTCTGAGTGTGGGATGACGAATAAAGCTTGGGACAGCGACGCTAAACTTATTAAAAAAATCAATATTTTCGGGTACGGTCATTATAAAATCCTATGAGTGGTCATCTTCATATTACTCATGAAAATACCAGTGCCAGCATACCAGTATAACCTGTCACTAGTATGGCAGCCTTTCTTATTAATCAGATTATCGCTTTTATAGATGTATCTCATATTTATGCTGTTTCAGACGAATTGCGATTTATTAATGCATCAGCTGACTGCTATGTATATATGCGGCCACTATGATGAACATAAAACGGCTTACCGCTTGTGTATAAGCTTTGTTATATAGACTGAGTCTCTATCCGAGTGAGCCTTTCAACTAAATGACTATTTTTTGCCGCGTCTTTACATTTTTCCAAATCACCCAATGTCTCATACCGTCTGTCTTAGACGGTGATCGCTTTATTAATTAATATTTTCTCAATATCCTTTTTGCTTGGTATTCACTCATGGTAGTAAGTATCATAACTGCATCTTTAAATTACCAAACATTAACCGAGTAATATTTCAAAAAACGCATTTGGGTATTATGATGACTGCTAGCAAGACTATGAGGCGGACATCCTAAAATAGCATTATAAAAATACTGATGCCAGCGTCATAGGATTGCTGTAATAACAATAAACAATACCTTAAAACGAAGGATACAGATTATGACAGACCAAATCGACAACATGATGCCACCTGCTGAATATATCAATGATAACTATAAAGGCTCAGGAAAACTGGCTGACAAGCGCATTTTAATCACTGGCGGAGACAGCGGTATTGGCCGCGCAGTGGCTTTTCATATGGCACGTGAAGGTGCCAAAGTTGCCATCCTTTATCACTCTGATGAGGAGAGCGCGAATGAGACGCGTGAAGGTATTGAAGCAGAAGGCACAGACGCGCTGGTACTGCAGGGTGATACAGCAGATAGTAATAGTTGCAAAGAGGCAGTCGAAGCTGTCGTAGCAAAATGGGGCGGCATTGATGTGCTAGTCAATAACGCTGGTATGCAAAAGCCGTATCATGATTTGTCTGAGGTCAGTGATGAAGACTGGCAACAGCATTTTGATGTCAATATGGCAGGAATGTTTTATGCAACCCGCGCCGCCCTTGAGCATATGAAAGAAGGTGATAGCATCATTAATACCACCTCCGTTAATGCATACGTTGGCAATGATGTATTGGTGCCGTACACCGCAACCAAAGGCGCTATCGTCGGCTACACTCGCGCGTTATCGCAACAACTACTTAGTCGCGGTATTCGCGTCAATCAAGTGGCACCAGGTCCTGTGGTAAGCGAGATTCAACTGGTATTTAAAGACTTTGATAAAGATATTTTAGAATCCATGTCTTCACCAATGGGGCGTATGGGTCAGCCACGTGAGATGGGCGCTGCCTATGTATTTCTTGCTTGCCAAGATAGTAGCTTCGTGACTGGGCAGACCTTGCACATAAACGGAGGTATGATTACCAATGGCTGATATCATGGATTCTCCTGACTCCTCTGACCTGCTATCTGTCTGTTGGGCAGATAGCAATACTCATCGCCGTTGGTTGCTCGCTGAAGGACAACGTTTGCTCGAACATTATGCCAAAGCGCGCGTGCCCTCAGGGTTTGCTACTTTGGGTCACGATGGCAACATGGTAGATGACACTGCAAAGAGCATCATCACTGCGAGGATGGTGCATTGCTATGCGCTAGCGGCACTAATGGGCATACCGGGGGCGGCAACACTTGCTGACCATGGTATAGACGCGTTACTTGATGGCCCATTACGCGACTCGGTACATGGCGGTTGGTTCAGTGATGCTTCTTCAACTCATGAAAACCCATCACGCAAAAACGCCTATTTGCATGCATTTGTCGCGCTTGCTGGCGCTTCTGCTAGCATTGCTGGTCGCCCACGCGGTTCAGAGCTAATGCAAGCTGCGATAGCAATCATCGATCAGCATTTTTGGTTAGAAGATGAACAATCGATGCTGCCCTCTTTTACCGCTGATTGGTCTGATCCTGAAAACTATCGCGGTGCCAATTGCAACATGCATACGACCGAAGCTTGCTTAGCATTGGCAGATGCCACGGGTGAAACGCGTTGGCTAGACCGCGCACTACACTTAGCCAAGCGTTTCGGTCATCATATGCCTAGTAATTACGATGGTCGCCTACCTGAACATTTTGATAGTGGGTGGAATCTGTTGCCCGACTACGATGCGAATGAACCTTCTGATGACCTGCGGCCTTGGGGGCTCACACCTGGTCATTTTGCAGAATGGGCAGGCCTGCTTCTCAAAGTTGAGTCTGCCTGTATCGCACATGGTTATGACGTACCTGATTGGCTGCTACCTGATGCCGTTGCATTATTTGATAGCGCTATCGATCGCGGCTGGGCACCTGACGGTCAGTCCGGCATGGTCTATACCATTGGCTGGGATGATGAGATTTCAATACCAAACCGTCCTTACTGGGTACAGGCTGAGATGGCTAATACCGCACTGATGCTATCGCGCCGTACGGATGACCCGCGCTTTGAGCATTACTATCGCTTAGCTTGGGATTATATTGCCAGTACTTTGATTGATCTTGAGCACGGCGGCTGGCGTCATGAGGTGGATGCAGATGGCAATTTAAGTACTGTCGTATATCCGACGCGCGAAGATCTTTATCATGACTTTCAAGCCACTGTAACGCCATTGATTCCTATCTCTGCATCGGTAGCTGGTGGACTGCGCACACAAATGCTCGAAACAAAAACCCAATTGCTATGACCTACTTTTTATAACCTAATTCATAAGTAGGATATAGCCGATAAACCAGTAACGCTCTGATGGCGATTGAAATGCGCTGTCAGAACGTTTTCGTTGTAATCATAAAAATTAAATAAAATAGCTTTTCTCATTAAAAGTAAAAGGATATCCTCAAAAGTATTTGTCACTATCGCTGCTGTATACAAAAGCAAACATCAGAACGGCAAAAAAACTTTTAAGATAAGTGGACACACAATATTTACTAATAAAGGTAGTTGGTATGAGCTATTGTCTCCAATGCGGTCATAAAGCAGAACGAAAAATCCCACCTACAGATAATATGCCGCGCTTGGTGTGCCCCAATTGTCAATATATCCACTACGAAAACCCAAAGGTTATCTGTGGCTCGCTAGTCGTACACGAAGACAGAGTGCTACTGTGCCGCCGAGCGATCGAGCCGCAATATGGGCTATGGACGATACCTGCAGGTTTTATGGAAAACGGCGAAACCATGGCTGAAGGCGCCGCACGCGAGAGCTACGAAGAAGCTGATGCCATCGTACTAAATCCGCATCTATACTGCATTTATGACCTACCAGATATTGGGCAGATCTACTCTATCTATCTAGCCGATCTAAAAGATGGTGCTTACGGTATTGGCTCAGAAAGCCTTGATTGTGCGCTGTTTAGTGAAGAAGATATTCCATGGGATACGCTCGCCTTTGAAGCCATTCGCCTTACCTTAAAAAACTATTTTGCTGATCGTAAGCAGTACAACGAGTTGTCAGAATTTCCGATCCATCAAGACAAAATCGGCAAAGATTTGAGTATCAAACGGTACTAAGCAAATACTAAATACAAAAAAGCCAAGCGTCATGCTTGGCTTTTTTGTGCTTAACTTTTAATAAAAAACAAACCTAATTGTCTTAGCTCTTAATTCTACATACTTCAAAACCAAGACCTTTCACTGTCTCTTCTTTATCATAAGGTGCTAATACGGCACGTACATGGTTTTGACCTTGCAAATATTGCTTGGCAACACGCTGCAAGTCATCAAGAGTCACGGCTAGGATAGCGGCGCGCATTTTACGTTGCCAGTCAGCACCACGATGATGCAAGTTGGCAAAGCATGCCTTAATCGCCTCCCCTGCAGGAGAGCCCGGTTTATCCATGCCTGAAATAATACCCAAAATCGCTTCTTCTAATTGCTCATCGGTTTGTGGCTCGTTTAAAATCCACTCGATACTGGCCTCAAAATGCTCAAAGGTTTCAGCGCACTGCGGATCGCGGTAACTAAAGAACTTAAACGCACATGCATTGGCGTCATAACCAGCACCGCCGCCATAGGCACCGCCGCGCTCACGAATGGCACTGTGCAAATAGCCATTACGTAGGTAAGGCGCTAATACCATTAATGCAGCAGTATCAGGATGGTCAGCCGCTGGTACGGTATAAGCGCTGGCATTATGATAAACGTTGGTTGGCACTAACCACGCTAAATCTGCAACATCGAGAGCAGTCCCACTTTCTAATGCTTTGACCGCGTCTTTTTCCCCATTTAGCGCGCTATCTAGATGTAGATTTGCAAATTCGCTAGGGATATTTGCTTCAGTATTGGTTATTTTTTCAGCAGTGGTTGCTGCTTTACTGTCTTTCCAACTATCGACGATCAGGCCACTCAAGCGTTCCGTTTGCTCAGCTTCACAGATAATAACGGCATGCTTAGGCAAGCTGATCAAACGTTGATGCAAGTCCATCAAACTGGTCGCTAAATGATCCCACTGTGCATCATCGGTACTGGCATGACCCAAGAACGCTTTGAGTGCGTTGAGTGCTGGTAAACCACTACGTACATATTCTAGCTGCGCTTGACGACTCATACCACGGCTGGCGGTTTGCATTGCATATGAGTGACCAGAACCTGCCAAATTAGATTGCCAGCTGGCTTGACGCTGCTGCAAGATTTCTTTGATACGGTCATGCTCAGTAAAGATACTGTGCTCCATCACTTCTTTGAGCAAATCAATCGCTTCAGGCTTGCGATTGAGTGCACGCGTTGCCACGACAAAGTAGCTGCTAATGGATTGGCTGTCATCCACATGAGTACGCTGACTGATACGCGCGGTCACACCCGAAGAATGTGCGGCTTGCTTAGCCTGCATTTCATGGGCGCTGAGCGAGTCTGTACCCAGCTCAGACAACAAGCTCAGATAAATAGGCAAGAGTGGATGATTGATGACATCATTCACTGGTAGCTCATCTGCGTTGCCATTACCAATGGCTTCAGTCAGCGGTACAATTACCTGATAGTAATAAATACCGTTAGTACCTGCTTCGTACTCAAATAGCGTACTATCTTGTCCGCTTAAACGCACTTGTTTTTGGTTGCCTTCTTTAAAGCTAATATCTGTTGGTACGTCTTCTAGACCTACCTTTGGTAATAAGCTTAAATCATCTGGCGCAGCTTGACGTGCAGCCAAATCTAAGGCTTGTTGCTTCAAGATAGCCTTATCATCAGCGGTCAGATCCATCTCAATGGTATCTAGACGTACTTGCTCCGCTGCCGCTTGGCGCGCTGATTTTTCACTATCTGGCGTCATTGTGACGCGCACACGGTGCTGATTGTCCAGCAGATGCGTTTTGATTAAGTTCGGTAGCCACTGCGGATCGACGACTTGCTCGCGCAACCACTGTAGATGCTCATCCACTTCCCACACATCGATTGGATTACCATCATGAATGGCAGTACTAAAGCCTTCTAGCATCAGGTTTAGACCATAAGGAACGCTATCACCACCGATGTGGCGCTGATCAATTTCAATCTGGTGCAAAATGGTTTCGATTGTCTCGTCATCGACTGGTGAGTTTGCTACCTCAGTTAGCAAGTCGATAATACCCTGCTCTACCGCTTCGGCATGTTCAGGGTTAGAACCGCGCAGTCCCGTATAAAAGACCATTTCATAATGACTGTCATCCAATCCCAATAGTGGGCTTGGTGCTTTACCCAGTGGATGGCTGTCCAAATAAGCACGTAGTGGCGAGCCTGAATGCTCAATCAGTACGCCTTCGAGCAAACGCAGCGCCAAACGCTGCTTAGGATCAGTGATCGATGGCAACAACCAAGCGACCACGTGGTGAGTTTGATCTGGACCGGCTTCATCAGCAGTGTACGTATCAACCGCACTGATAGGTGCAGACAAACGCTGCTCTGGACGCGAGACATGCTTTTTACCTGCTTCGAATTGAATCAAAGCGTCTTCGTGTATTTTCGCTTGTGTCTCAGCAACAGGAATATTACCAAAACTCATGATCACACTATTTGAGGGATGATAGTGACTCTCATGAAAGGCCGTCAGCTCAGTATGTGTCAAGTCAGGAATCTGGGCAGGATCGCCACCTGAATTATAGTGATAAGTCGTCGTTGGGAATAGATGATGCGCAACCGTATGATAAAGCTGATCAATCTCACCGCTCATCGCGCCTTTCATCTCGTTAAAGACGATACCTTTAAACTGCGGCTTATCATTTTCGTCTAGCTCTACGCGGATGCCTTCTTGTGCAAAATCAAGCGGATGGATATTGGGGAAAAACGACGCATCAAGGTACACAGCGAGCAAATTAAAATAGTCGTTTTTATTTTGCGTGGCATACGGATAGGCCGTCCAATCGGCTGCGGTCATCGCATTCATAAACGTATTCAATGAACGTTTAATCATCGAAAAAAACGGATCGCGGACTGGGAATTTTTTAGAGCCACACAATGCGACGTGCTCCAAAATATGCGCCTCACCTTTTGAGTCCATCGGCTGGGTGCGAAAGCCGACTAAAAACGCATTTTCATCACTTGGGTGCGCTAAATGATAATGCATCGCGCCTGTCTTCACATGCTGACTAATCAGCACATCCATCGATAGCGCCTCAATATGGCGATGCTCAATCAGCTCAAATGCTGGATGCAACGTTAGATCAGCAGTAAATGGGGTATCAGTCATAGTTATCCTTATCGCTTACAATGCGTATCGTGTGCCCTGACTATCAGGGTAAATAGAGTGGTAAAAACTATTGAACTATCAGTCGTAAAAATGGCTATTAAAACATTTTGACTTACATTTTCTGAAAAAACTGAATGCTAAAACCCGATATTGGCTTTTGAACTCAATTATGCAGGTATTTATAGTGACTATATTGGCTAAAAAAGAATTGGCTTAGCGCTATTAGTGGGGTTTGGTCGTTGATAAGTCAAGTCAGCAATCAGGCAATACTCTATAGCGTAGTCAACTTTGATATTTTGATCACCAAACATAATTCCAACAAAAGCCACATTCAAATGATGGTCATATCGCTTAACAGAGACCGTTTGCACTGCTAACATGAAGTTCACTACTAATAGGAGCACCTCATGAGCTACCAACATGTTTTACTGGTTACTGACTTATTATCTGATGCGGACAAGGTTGCCCTAAAAACCAAACGTATACTCGCAGGCTCTCCTGAGGCCAGATTGTCTGTCCTGCATATTGTGGAAGACGATATGGTGCGCTTTGGGTATGAATTAGTACCTTCCTCTAGCCTATCAGGCGATGTCCATAATGAAAAATGGCAAAAAGCACGTGCTAAGCTGGCGCAATTTTTGGAGCGCAACGAGCTAGAAGCAGTCAACTCTGAGGTGACGGCTGCTATTTCTAACAGTAAAGGCATTGTTGACTACTGCCATGAAAAAGAGGTCGACTTACTCATTATTGGACGTCATGAACGTCACGGTATCGCTGCTTGGCTAGTCGGTGCAACTGCCGATAGTATCTTGCCAAACGTCCCTTGCGACAGCCTAGTCGTCAAGCTTGATGAGCCAGTATCAGAATAAGGAGTCTAGCTGATCATTCGAGTTAACCTGTTATTTGTTAGCGCTGCACTAGAGTTTTATTCTATATCAAAGTCTATGTCGCAAAGATAGACAAGCATTACTTAACAGCGCTCTATAGTAGTGCTATAGTAAATACTATCTGACATGAGGAAGACGTTATGAGTTACGAACATATTTTACTGGTCACTGACTTACTCTCTGATGCGGATATCGTCGCGCAAAAAGCCAAGCGCATTGTCGAAAATCGCCCAGGGTCTAAGTTATCCGTTCTGCATATCGTCAAAGATACGATGGTGGGTTTTGGCTATGAGCTGGTGCCTGCGTCAAGTCTTTATGATGAGATTGATGACGAGCGCTGTCAAGAAGCACGCGCCAAGCTGGCACAGTTCCTTGAGCGTAACCAGCTCAATGCAGCGACGTCAGAAGTCACCACTGCCATCTCTAGCAGTGAAGGTATCGTCAGCTACTGTCATAAACACGACGTCGATCTATTGGTCATCGGTCGCCATAAGCGCACTGGTATTGCGGCATGGATCAGCGGCGCAACAGCAGATAATATCTTACCCAACGTACCTTGCGACAGTTTTGTGGTGAGACTGGATAAACCAGTTTCGACGTAAAACCTCACTTTGGCTATATGAGATTATTCATTAAAAATAAGCGCAGTATCATGATTGATGCTGCGCTTTTTGTTTACTACTACTTCTAAATCATAAAACTTACCCTTGTTGAATAATGTCTATAAACGTCTGCCATATGGGGATTTGGTGACGGGCTTTGTGCCAGACCAGCCACCATGTCCGCGACAAATCAATCCCCGCGACCTGCACTTGTACCAGCTCACCTGCTACAAGTTCTGTCTCGATCACATGCTGTGATAGACAACCAAGACCAATATCTGCACTCACCATATGCTTGATGGCTTCTGATTGGTGTATGGCCTTTACCACTTCTGCATTGGGCAAATATTTTAGTAATTGCTCATCGATAATCTGCCGTGTACCCGACCCTGTCTCACGTACGAGTAGCGGCAACTGCGCTAACTGATTAATAGTCAGCTGATAGCAGCCCTCATCTTCGCTATAGGTAGCGACGTTCTTTAGCCATTTGCTATCGCGTTTGGCAAATATCATCAGCGTATCCGTGCGCCATTCGCGCTGCTCAATGGCTTTCATATCTATCGGACGCGGCATCCCTTCTACTAAAGCAATATCGATATTGAGCTGCTCAACCTCACTCACTACCTCTTGAGTATTAGCAATATACATATCGACGTTGGCATCAGGTAGCGCTTCATATAGCTTGCCAAGCAATGATGGCAGCACGTAATTGCCAATCGTGGTACTCGCCCCGATATGAATCTGCCCGGCCTGATACTGATGATAATGCTCAAGCGTGAGCGATTGCCCTAAGATCGCCTGAGCTTGTACATAGATAGGATGGGCATTGGGATGCTGATTAAGCCTGCGACCGACTCGCTCAAACAGCGGCATCTGTAATCTAGACTCAAGCTCTGTCAGCGCACTACTGACCGCTGACTGTGACAGGTGCAGCACTTCACTGGCGCGGCTGGTACTGCCTGTCTGATAAATACTGACAAAAACAGCGAGCTGCTTAAGTGTAATCTTTGGCAATGTCTGTACTGATTTTTTCATTATATTGATGATGCCTTTTGTCAGTTTTTTAATCTGTCCTATCGAATAGGCTTGTCTCTAATCGATATTCATACTTTTGGTATCGATTACCACAATGGTCGTTAACCTATAAAATCGATAATTTATATCTTATCAATCTGTTTTTATTATAAATGTATCGGGCATATACTGTCTATTCATAAGCTTATGCTTATTTTAATATCAGTAACAGGATATGCCCCTTATGCATACACTAGCCAAATCAGTCAGTCGCTCAGTGAGTAACTACATTCCAAGCCAACGCCACTTGGCTGGTCTGATTGTGGTGCTGATCGGTGGTTTGTTTTGCTTATGGTTAAACACGAGTTTGGATGTGTGGTCAAACGGGCGTATCGTTGGCTTATCCTCTTTAACGCTCGCGATCTTGCTGGGTATGATCTTGGGCAATACTATTTATCCCAAGTTTACTGAGCGTCTAAACGGCGGCGTTTGCTTTGCCAAGGGTCAGATTTTACGCCTCGCGATTATGTTTTATGGATTCAAGTTGACCATGACACAAGTAGCAAACGTTGGTATGCCAGCCATTATGACTGATGCGCTCGTACTGACGTCGACCTTTCTACTGACCTATTGGCTAGGTACTAGATGGTTAAAAGTTGATAAAGAAACGGTCATTTTGATTGGCTCAGGCGCAAGTATTTGCGGTGCTGCTGCCGTTATCGCCGCAGAGCCAGTGGTCAACGCGCAAGCCCACAAAGTTACCATCGCTGTGGCAACGGTCGTGGTATTTGGTACTATCGCGATGCTGCTCTACCCTTTTTTATATCAGCTTGGTTGGTTACAGCCTTGGCTCAGCGCCGAGCAGTACGGCATGTACACTGGCTCAACCGTACATGAGGTGGCGCAAGTCGTGGTCGCAGGCAATGCAATCAATACTGAGATTGGTGATACTGCAGTCGTGACCAAGATGATACGCGTTATGATGCTCGCGCCTTTCTTGCTCGTATTATCGTTTGCGCTAACCAAAGATCGCACCGTAGATAATGCCGCTATGGAAGATGAGAGTAGTAAAAACGAGACAGCGTCATTTATGAGCCGCGTTAAGCAAGTCAAAGTGCCATGGTTTGCGTTTATTTTTATCGGTATTGTCTTATTGCATACTTGGATACCGATGTCTAAAAGTATCGAGCAAAGCATGATTATGCTAGATGATATATTGCTGACGATGGCGATGTTTGCGCTAGGTTTGACTACTCATCTAAGTGCGATTAAGCAAGCTGGTGTCAAACCTTTGATTTTAGGAGCGGCGATGTTTGGCTGGTTAATACTGGGCGGTGGTCTGATCAATATCGGTATTGGCTTTATATAATAAGCCAATTGCTCACGCTTATTTACTTACATCATTATCCCATACAAAAATGCCTCTAACTATCCATATAGTCGGAGGCATTTTTACATCTGTCGTTTCATTTAGCATCAAATAACAGACGAAAAAAAACGAACCCAAAGGCTCGTTTTTCTACATCTTTTCATCTATCTGTCTATAAAGACAAATTAGATAGCAACGATGTTATGTGCTTGTGGGCCTTTTTGGCCTTGAGTTACAGTGAACTCAACTTCTTGGCCTTCAGCCAAAGTTTTGAAACCTGAACCAGTGATTTCGCTGTAATGAGCAAAAACGTCTGCGCCAGTTTCTGGAGCGATAAAACCAAAGCCTTTAGCTTCGTTGAACCACTTAACTGTACCTTTTTGAACGTCTGACATAGTATAATCCTACTTTTAAATTTATTAATGGTCTAGTGACCGGTAACGCTTGCAAATAGCTACTGAACGATAAATATTAAAACGAAGGATTATAACTAATACTACGAGGTAATGATTTGGTGCAGAACTGCTCTTAAGCTTGGGCGTATTATAAGGGGTACATTCTAGTATCGCAAGCCTTATCTCACTTTTAGTGTAACAAACGCCATTTATTGACTAGTTTTAGCTAAAAACACCAATGATTTAGGCGTTTGGCAAGCGGAACAAATATATGGCCACCCCGCTACATGCGGCTGCTACCACCCATGCTATCCACATCATATCGGCAGGCAAGCGGTAAAATAACATCGCTGTTGACGCTGCCATCATGACGGTTGCCAAAACCTTGGCATACAGCGGCACGGCATGATTGTTTTCCCAATCCCGCACAAACTTGCCAAAATACTTATGATTGATCAGCCAAAAATGAAAGCGCTTGGAGCTACGTGCCCAGCAGCCTGCGGCCAATAGTATAAAAGGGGCGGTCGGCATCACAGGTAGTAATATACCAATAATACCCAATACAAAAAATATCCAGCCAAGCGTCACGAAGGTCCAGCGCATCATTGGACTTTTGGATTGCTTGGTATTGGGCCTATGATAAAACGCTTTTTTATTATTGGTCATGACAGTCGTATCGTATGGTTAACAGAGGTAGTAAGGGAAAGGACATCAATACATAGGGTTGATATCACTATAGATTAAGCTCTCATCATGCATCAGACATTGTGAGCAAACAAGATTACTTTTGCGTCTTTAGTTTGTGTTTTGTTTCCTTGATTAAATGGCTTCTTTAATTCAACAATCATCGATAATCTATTCATATAGTAGTAGATATTTGTCTTACTTTTAGGCATAATTCACAAATCCTCTAAAATGTATCTTTATGTAACAATCGATAATCATTAACCACGAGTCAGATTTTTATATATAGCCAATCCAAGATAATTTTAGAGATGGTCTTATTAGACGGGTGGTATAACGGCTGATTTTTCTCAGTTATATGCTGTATCCGATGTTGTCTGCCCTTTATTACTCACTTCTCTTCATCACTTATTGGGATTGTTATGATTCATTTTTCTAAAAAAACAGCTACCCTGTCTCTTGCGCTCGCAGCTATCACGCTCTTTAGTGGTTGTGCGACCACCACCAGTCCTGAGGCGCGCTCAGCTTATGACAAGACTCAGCAGTCTTTAAAATCTCAGCCTGTGAGTATCGTTAGTGATGGTTGCCTGATTCGTGTGGAAATGGGTAAAAATGACATTTTGTATCAGCAATCAGATGCCACATCTGTAGCGATGATGCATACCGTTGAGGAAGCCCTGGTCGAAAAAGGACTGCGTGTGACCCGTACTACCGCACCATTTGTCTGTGGTACACAGACTAAGGAAGTACTGACCAAAATGGATATCTTGACCACTGCGGATAGCAAAGATGTGCTAAATACTGACTACCCTATCCTAAGTGCTGATAATACGTTCGATGGTCTCACCAATCAGGCCTATCTCAATCTATTCCAAGCTTTAGACAGCGACACGCGTAAAATGGCTGAAAAATCTAAAGGCGCAAGTGTGGACTTAGGGCTAGATAAGAACAGCTTAGACCTCATTCGCAAATTAGAAGATACGGATAAAGTCTTTGTGTCAATGGTCACAGGTTCAAAACCTTCTTTTGGCTACTCGATGGCAATGGGTGTCACCACTGCAGTTGCGACAGGTGGCACTGGCTTTGCAACACCAAAAACAGGTCAAGTTCATGGCCTATACTTAGTCAATCTAAAAACCAATCAGATTGAAATGGGTAAAGAAACACCATTCGCCACTCAAGTCTTTAAAATGCCGATCCAAGAACGCCTTGCTTACAAAGGGTTGCTTGCACCATTGTATGATAACTAAGCATGAATTTGCTTTCTATTAGCGTTAAAAAACCGCGCGAGCCAAACTAGCGCGGTTTTTTTATTTGCTCTTTGGTTTAGTTTTTACTTAATACTAACCACTCATATACCCGTCAACTGACAGTCCGATTTGCATATCTCAAAATCCAATTTGTAGCGACCTCTTAACATCTCTAGACCCTTTTTTTTCAGTAGCGCATCCTCTGTCGGCGATAGGATAACTTTGGTAATGCTTCTTAAGTCTATACTCACGGGAATATAAGGAATAATCACTCCTGATGCCGAGCGAAATTTGATCGATTTATCGTGCTGATTTAATACCGTCAATATCAGCCTTTTTTCTTTGTCGCCAGAGAACTTGGGATTTTTAACAAGCGCAAACTCTGTTAAGGCTTCTAATATTGAGGAAAACAATATATCAGCGGTCACACTACAGCGATGTTCTGCGCCGTTTTTTTTGCTAGCGCTGAGCTCTCTGATACTTCTCACATCATTGACCAGTGTCTGTTTTTTGCTAAAAAAAACGTCCCTTATCTGGTGCTTATCGAAGTACTTTTTTATACTGTTAGAGTAGCTATAGATAATACTGTCAAACCGGTGCTGAGCTTGAGAGTATCGATTGAGCTTATTATATCTAAAGCTATCTGAGAGTATGTGCTCATCAAACTCAATACAGATGGCATCATCGTGCTCACAATAGGCATCCCAATGCCGTGGGCAATCCTTATTGTGCGTAAAGGAGGTAATATAAAACTGCTGACTGAGTGCCTCTAACATATCTAGCAAGTAGTTGGTGAGCGACATCTCTGTATCGGCGTCACGCTCATAATGATCGCTGGATATCTCCTGTAGGTTCTCGATGATCTTTTTGTAGTCTTGCGACATAGAAGTAAACAGCTTTTCGTCTTCGATATTTTTTCTGACGTAATCGATACCCTTTTTCATTTCTTGATAATCGTCTAAAAAGAAAATATTGGTTGCCCATATATTTGAGTCGTTCACGATACCCAAAAATCCCGCCATACTCGTATAGTGATAGACTTTACTCATAACTTAATTCATCCCCTGTACAGAGGATAATTATGTCATACCTTAGCGGACTACTGTCTAGTAGTTTAAATTTTTAATATTTGTATTCGGGGCATTAACCGATAAAACATGCTGCACATACTAACTAGAAACCAAGCAAAATCTTGCTTTACTGCTCACCAGTCATCTATGATGATAAAGTGGCTATATAAGAAGTGGCTATATACTATAAAGTAGCAATACATCTTGTCGGGGTGCGTTGATTGAGTACTGTAAACACAGTCCACATCATCGCTGAGAGACACCCGTGAACCTGAAGCAGTTAGCACTGACGTAGGAAACAAGCGTGACACGTTTTAATCACTCTCTTAGTGATGCGTTTTTATAACAGCAACTCTCATATTGAGATTTTGCCTTTCTTGTTTTATTTAAACAGCATCAGTCTGATTGTTTTCTATCATTAAAAAGGAAACAACCATGCAATCGACCACCAAACTTACTCTCACTCTCGAATGGTTCTTAAACCCTGATCATCTACCCTTTATCGCGGGTGTGACGACGGGCGCGTATGAGCAGGCAGGGCTTGATATCACCATTATCGAGCCAGATGACCATTATGATGGCTTTGCTGAACTACAGAACCAAAGTATCGATCTGCATGTCAATGAGCCTATCCATCTGTTTGAACATTACGCGCCCAACCTACGTGCGCTGGGCTGTTTTTTTGAGACCGATGGCGGCATACTGATGCAGCAATCCAGTATGGATAAGCTACAGAACAATCAGCCGATTCGCATTTGCACCCCTGCCGCTGAAGAAAAAACCAATCGTATTGGCTTTGAGATATTAGCGCGCTATGCCAAGAAAAATGGCTTTACCATCAGCCGTGACAATGTGAGCTTTGTGCAAAAGGACTTTTATCATATAAAAAACCTGCAAGAAGACCCAAGCCTCGATGGTGCATGGCTGTGCTTTTATAACTTTGAAGGGGTTGAGGCGACGCATGAGAGGTTAGACTTTACGTTTATCGATCAGCATCTGTCACCCTATCCGAACTTCTCGGCGTTAGAGGTTCTCACAACGGATGAGATCTATAGCGCAAAAAAAGACGCGATAGATACCTTTATCCAAGTGACCAACCAGATGACAGCACTGTGCAAAAACGAGCCAGCCACCGCTCACCGTATGTATTATGACTATAGTAAAACTGAAGCCGATACGCTGATGGATGCGATTATTGATAATACGCTGAGCAGATTGATCACGCCGATCACGCCTGATGCCAATAAGTGGGAAAAACTACGCGAGATGCTAGCCGAAATCGATATCGTGACCTTAACCGACGAGCAATATCAGTCGCTGTGGGCGTTGTAGACATCTTAGCAGTTAAGATATTTTGAGTAATAAAAAACCGCCATAGTGTTTGCTATGGCGGTTTTTTAGTCAGTGGCAATTAGTCAGTGATAATAGAATAATAAGATTATTGCTGCACGATATCAAGCTGCTTGGCTTCTTTGAGCCACATTGGGAACTCTTCTAGCATATTTTCATACAAGGCTTCTTCGCTAATGTCATCCAAGTCATCAAGTTCAAAAAAGTCGCAATTATCAATCACGCGTCCTGTCATGTCGTCTAGTTTTTTTAGGATGCCATAACCACGACCACCCAAGCCCACAAACTGCCAAAATATTGGGAGTTTCGCTGCATCCGTCATGACTCTCGTGATACCGCGATTGTCATTCACCCCGCCATCACTGATAAATAGCACGTAGATAGGCACATCTAAGCCGTCCTTTTGATAAAACTCAGTGACGGCTTTCATGACCTCTGCTTCGTTATTAACGCGTGGGCCAAGTGCCCATTTGCGCCAGCCGCCATGAGCATTGTCAATGAAACCCTCATAGTTGCTCAGCCCAATCTCACCCAAATACTGCGGATCTCGAGCAAACGCCCAGCAGTCTAGCGCTTGGTCGTCATCTAAGCTCACTGCCAATGGCAATATGCGGTTGACCACCTCTTGCACGCGGCCTTTTTTATACTGTTTGTTCATTGAGCCTGAGGCATCTAACACCAACGCCACTTTCGCCGTTAATTGTTGTAATTGGCGTTTCTCAAGCGATACCGTGGCTTTTTTGGCGAGGTTAACCAGTTTTGGCGCTTTGTCTAGCATGACCTTCTCAAGCAACGGTTTTGCTTGAACTGGCGTTGCCGTTACGTCTGCTGCTTGCGTGCTGCCCTCTTCTACATCGCCACCGAAATGCTGCACGATGGCGGCAAGTCCACCATTAAAGCCTTGCGCGACGTTAGATACTCGCCACACGCCACTTTTACGGTACAGCTGCATCAACATACTGGCTTGCTGCTGGGCAAAGTCTGCTGCTTGATATTCTGCCTGCACCTTTTGCGACTGCTGCCAAATGCCAATCTCTAACGATTGAATTTGATTAAGCGGCGTGTCGGCTGACAACACAAAAAACAAGCTGTCTATATTATCCGCCAGTTTAGATAAATTCACTTCAAACTCGGCTTGGATGCCTTTATTCGCCGTTGGTTGCGACTCGTAATGGGTGAGCTTGATTTGCCCGCATGGAGAGGTTGGCTGATTATAAAACACCATGTAATCATCATTGATCAGTTTGCCCGCTGCGTCTAAGGCAAAGCAGCTGATGTCCATCTCTATTGGGCTTTGGCGGGTGAACTTGAGCGTGATAGGTGCGGTATCGTCAATAGCAATGTTGCTTAAAGGTGCGCGTTGTCCGACGGTGAGATGGTTCATGGTTTCCCTCAGTACAATTAATATTATTTTGTTAAATTAGAATTTTGTTTTCGCTTATCACATTGAAGATGTTATTTGCTACTATGTTCATAGTAGCAGACAGAATTTAATACTAGGTAAACATCATGCTTGCAGACAACTTAAAAGACATACAAAACAAAGCCAAAGAGCGAACAGTGAAAACTCAGAATATTGAGTATGACTTAGAGACGCTTGTAAAAAAAATAAACAAGGGAATCATAAAACTAAATCCAGAATATCAAAGGAATCATAGGTGGGAGAATAGTACTTCTTCTAAACTAATCGAAAGTCTTATTCTAAACATTCCAGTTCCATTAATTTATATCTCACAAGACGTTGATGTAGACGATGAAGTGGACGAAGGAATAGCTCGCTACTCAGTCATAGATGGTCAACAAAGATTAACTGCTATACATAAATTTCTGATGAACGATCTTATTTTGGAAGGATTGGAGGTTCTTGAAGAGCTTAATGGTTTGAAGCACAATCAACTTCCCTCTTTCTTAATAAGACGACTTGAAGAGAGAACTATTCGCTGCTTACGCATCGACTCAACTATAGATAATCAAGTAAAATATGACATCTTCGAACGTCTCAATTCTGGATCTGTAAAATTAGAACCACAAGAACTTAGAAATGCTACTTGTAGAGGCCCGTTTAAAAAATTGATAAAAGAGTTAGCTAAGAATCATTTGTTCATCTCAGCAACAAAGCTCACTGATAAAAAAATCGATAAAATGGAAGATGAAGAGCTAGTATTGAGATATTTTGCTCTATCTTATAAGGATGGGTACAAGCAATACAAGAGTTCTTTCAAAAACTTCCTTACCAGAAAAATGACAGAGTTCAACGAGCTTAGTTTGGACGAACTATCTATACTAAAGAAAAATTTCATAAACACTTTTCAAATAATTGAAAATTCAGATGTTGAATTGCCCTTTACTAAATACAGAAGTAAGGATGGTCAGCTCGAATGGATGTCTAATTTTAATGTAGCAGTTTATGACTCTTTAGTTGTACCGCTATCTAAGATGCCACCTTCAACCATTTTGAATATAGATACTTTCCGAACCTTATTTCATGACACTGACTACTTTAAAACTGTAGAAGGGAGTACAAATGATGCCTCGAAAGTACATACTAGAATTGATAAGTCTATCGAGACTCTTCTATGAGTCAGAATTACCTTAATCTATTAATAAACGAGCTAGAGAGTAGATGGGACGAGATCACTACACTACTCAAGGCAGCCGAAGATCATAAAGAGACAAATGTTGCTCTGCATGATGCTATCTGTAGATCAGTTACTGTACTTATGGTTGCTAACCTAGAAGGTTTCTATAAGGATTTAATTAGGAATACGATAGATGATTTAAACGATAATTATAGATTTAATGAACTCAGCGAAGCTATTCAAAGGCACTATTGCTCGAAATTTCTAGATAGTCAATCTACTGATAAGGCTAAAAATACGCTGACTAATATTCTAATAGAAGAGTTTAAAGCACTTAACTCCAATATAAATTTCAAACCTTTCTTATACAGTAAAAACAACAACCCTAAACCTCAAGTTATTGAAACGTTATTCGATAATTTGGGTATAAATATAGTATTTCAGGTTTTGAAGTCCTCTCGCTATGAACTAGTTTTTTCAGAGGGAAATAGTTATCTAGAAGATAAGATCTCGGAGTATACTTATGAGTTACATAACTATAGCTTGAATTTTCCTTATCAATATACAAGCAAATCTTTCAATATATTAACAAATACATCTAAACAGCGTAAAGAAAGAACTTTGTGGGAAGAATTTTTAGATCAGTTGAATAAGCGTAGACATGAAGTAGCACATGGAAACGACTTACGAAATATAGACTCAGTTGAAAATCTAACATTTCAGAAGAATAAAATCATTTTCTTACAACTAGCACTAATTCATATCATAATAGAAGAGTTTGGTACGTATACTGCAATATATCATCCACGCTCGATACCTCTAGTAAGTATGTTAGTTCTAAATTAATATATTATCCGGAAAAGTAAAAAGCTACCTAACCAGGTGGCCTTTCTCATATCTAAGTTTTAAAATTCATAAACTAGCTAATTCATAAGTATTAAGATATTCATGCTTATAAAGAGTGTAAAGCTCTATATCAAATTATTAAATCTACATTTAATAATAAGTTTCACTTCCGCAACCGATAACCGCATCAACAAGGTTCTTATAAGATATCTCATCTTCGAAGCAAAGAGCAAAGGCATCATATTTTATGTCTTCCTTAAAGGGAATAGTTGATATTGATGATAAGTTTACAGAACCATCTTCTAAACTTTGCATTCCTAAAGTCTTACCTAATTTATATTCAATTATTTGACATGCTTGCTTTGGGGAGTAGTTAAACCATTCAGATCTTGTTTCTTTCATAAAATGATACTGAGGACTACCCAGAATCTTATGAACATATTTTTCTACAGCTCGAACCTCCTCTTTAATTATTCGATATGCCTTGACAATAGCATAATCAGGATTTCCAGTTTCAGTTACTCTCTTGGAAAGCCATCTAGTAGTGCATCCAACCTTACATTTGTTTGGTTTATATATATCCATACAAATATATACCCAACCATAGCCTTCCATTTCCTTAGCGCTATCCATGACTTTCTCCTATAAAAATTCATTAATAACTTAAAACCAGCACTGATGAGCAAAGTAAAACTCTCAGAAAGCTATGCTTGCTTTTCTCAAGAAATAAAGCAAAATCATAGCACTCTAAGAACGCCCAACTATGACTGAAGGAACAGTTTAGCCCCGATTGTAGCGGAAAGTGGGATTAGCTACTACAACGCCCTCAACTCTTCCATCTGTGCTGTCATTGCGGTCAACTGCCCTTCTAACTCAGCCAGTTTCGCTTTCTCAGCATCGACCACTTCCGCTGGTGCTTTACTGACAAAACTTTCATTACCGAGCTTACGCGCGATACCGTCGGCTTGACCTTTCAACTTATCATATGACTTACCTAAACGCGCCAGCTCAGCTGTTGGATCGATGAGCCCTTTCATCGGTACGAGTACCCGTAGCTGACCGACCATACTTGATGACGAGAGTGGCACCTCATCGCCTTCTTTGACGATCTCTAAGCTCTCAACTTTGGCAAGCGCTTTGAACTGGTTTTTGATACGTGATAGACGCGCCTCTTCGTCGCTAGAGACGTTTTGTAGTAGCACTGGTAGACGTACAGCATTACCCAGTTTCATCTCACCACGGATGTTACGGACGCTCGCGATTAGCTCTTGTAGCCACGCCATATCCGCTTCAGTCTGCTCACTGATTTGGCTATCATCAGTCTGTGGATAGTCAGCGACCACGATGCTGTCAGTGTTTTTGCGACCCAGTAGCGGCGCGATGGTTTGCCAGATTTGCTCAGTCAGATACGGCATAATTGGATGGGTGAAGCGTAGTGCCGTCTCTAGTACGTGCAGTAGTACATAGCGGATTTGCGCTTTACGCTCGTCAGACACCGAGTCATCATTTAGGCTGGCTTTGGCAAGCTCAACGTACCAATCACAGTACTCATTCCAAATGAACTCATAGATATCTTGGCTGACCATATCGAGACGATACTGAGAAAAATGCTGATGAATGTCTTTGATACTAGAGTTCAGACGACTCATGATCCATTTTTCTGGTAATTCCCATACGTCAGGATTCGCCGTTTGATCGATAGGCTTGGCATTACTGTCACCATCGACACAGTTCATGAGGACAAAGCGGCTGGCGTTCCAGATTTTATTACAGAAGTTACGATAGCCCTCGACACGCTTTAGATCAAAGTTGATATCGCGACCGGTACTGGCTAAGGATGTAAAGGTAAAGCGCAGCGCGTCGGTGCCATAAGCTGGGATGCCTTCTGGGAACTCTTTACGCGTTTGCTTTTCGATTTTGGCCGAGTCTTTCGGGTTCATCATATTGCTGGTGCGTTTTTCTACCAAAGCTTCTAGCTCAATACCGTCGATGAGATCAATCGGATCTAAGACATTACCTTTCGATTTTGACATTTTTTGACCATTGCCATCACGTACCAGACCATGCACATAGACAGTCTTAAACGGTACTTGCGGCGTGCCATCTTCGTTTTTCACGAAGTGCATGGTCATCATGATCATGCGCGCCACCCAAAAGAAGATAATGTCAAAACCGGTCACGAGCACGCTGGTTGGGTGAAAGGTATCCATCACGCGTGGATCAGCGTTGACGTCTGCCCAGTCAAGCGTACTGAACGTCCATAGACCCGAGCTGAACCACGTATCGAGCACGTCATTATCTTGGCGCAGTACGACATCATCGCTGAGACTGTATTTGCTACGCACCTCGCTTTCGTCACGCGCGACATAGATTTCACCCGTCGCATCGTCATACCATGCAGGGATACGATGACCCCACCACAGCTGACGGCTGATACACCAGTCTTGTAGATCGGTCATCCACGCCATATACATGTTTTTGTACTGCGCAGGGACAAACTCAATGCTACCGTCTTCTACCGCGTCAATCGCAGGCTTAGCAAGCTCTTTGACCGCGACATACCACTGATCGGTCAACCACGGCTCAACGATCGTACCGCCACGCTCGGCACGCGGGGCTTTGAGTGCGTAGTCTTCGATATCTTCTAGCCAGCCCTGCTCGCCTGCTTGCTCAACAAGGAATTTACGCGCCGCAAAACGCTCAAGTCCTGCATAATCGCTCGGCGTAGTCTCTAACTCTGGCTCACGCGTTTGCAGATCAGGATAGACTTCCATCGCTGGCAAAATATTGGCGCGCTCATCTAGGATGTTGATCAGTGGCAAGCTATGACGACGACCCAGCTCATAATCGTTAAAATCATGCGCTGGAGTGATTTTGACACAACCCGTACCGAAGTCTTTTTCGACATAATCATCAGCGACGATAGGCACGACACGACCCGTAATTGGCAAGGTAATGGTTTTGCCGACCAAGTGTGCATAACGCTCATCGCTAGGATTGACTGCAACAGCCGTATCACCAAGCAAAGTCTCAGGACGCGTAGTAGCAACGACCAGATAGTTTTTACCATCTTGGGTGGTTAGGTCTGTATCCGTGAAATGATAGCGGAAATGCCACAAGCTGCCTTTTTCATCATGGTTTTCTACTTCTAAATCAGACAGCGCGGTTTGAAACTTAGGATCCCAGTTGACTAGACGCTTACCGCGATAGATAAGGCCATCATCGAACAGGCGTACGAACACTTCTTTCACTGCGTTGGACAGACCATCATCCATGGTAAAACGCTCACGTGACCAGTCAACCGAGCTGCCCAAACGACGAATTTGGCTGGTGATATTGCCGCCCGACTCTTCTTTCCATTCCCATACTTTATCGATGAAATCTTCGCGCGTCATATCACGGCGCTTGATACCTTGCGCTTCCAGACGACGCTCAACGACCATTTGAGTCGCGATACCCGCATGATCCGTACCTGGTTGCCACAACGTATTATCACCATCCATGCGATGATAACGGGTCAGCGCATCCATAATAGCGTTGTTAAACCCATGCCCCATATGCAGTGAGCCTGTGACATTTGGCGGTGGTAGCGCAATAGAGAACGACTCGTCTTTGTCAAACGTCGGCTGAAAATAACCGCTTTCTTCCCAGCCTTGATACATACCTGCTTCGACTTGTGCAGGATTATAGGCATTTTCTAATTGATTTAGTGCCGCTTGAATAGAGGCAGTTAGGTTGTGGTTACTCATAATGGCATTATCTTTTATTGATTGAATGTGATCAAAGTTAATTGAATTAAAGAGAATATAAAAATTAGGAAAATAATGAATAGAGTGATTTTAACGCAGATAGGCAGATTTTGTTAGATGGTAAGGCAATTTATAAAGCCTGAAGGTCATTTTTCATGACGTTATTGAACAATTAATAACCCCAATCGGTTAAATGCTCAACAGAACCTGCCACTGTCATGCGCTAAAATAGCGCTGATATCTTTATATTAAAAAATACTAAAAATACGATCTAATCAATAGTGAGACGACCTTGTCCCAAGATACCAAACACAACCAACAGTATAGCCAAAAACATAGCGACAACGCTCAGGATAACCTGTCAGACAGCGAGCGCTTGCCCGCGAGTACCACAAATCATGTCCAGCACAATGATGATGCGAACGATACGCTGAATGGTAATCATGAAAAAGTCAACATGGAGCACAGTCATACGCTACAGCACAGCCACTCTCCAGAAGACAGTCACGCCAACCCTCATGTGGACAGCCATCATTCAGACGAACATATAAAAGCCACCGAAGAGCTGGATAATGATGACCTACCAGAAGAAATCAGCGACGAAGACAAGGAAACCATCAAAAAAGTCGCTGGTGATGACAATCTAAGCCAAGCAAAAAGCTACGCCAGTATCTTGGTCGAGCAAGTCATTCATGCCAAAGAAACCTTTGAGCGCTCGCTTGGCTCGCTCTTTACCAGTGCCTTTACAGCGGGGCTTGAAATTGGTATTAGCTTTTTTGTGATTTTATCCGCATTTGCCTTACTCAATGATGTGCTACCGAGTCGCTATGCGATGGTACTGTCATCCCTGCTGTATCCGATCGGCTTTATTATCGTCGTTATCGGTCAGTCGTTGTTATTTACCGAACAAACTTCCCTACTCAGTCTACCTGTGTTAAACAAGATTGAACCACTGCATAAGCTGCTGCGTCTATGGGGTATCGTCATTGCTGGTAATATCGTCGGTGGCTGCCTGTTTGCTGCCTTAATGGTTGGCTTAGGGCTGCATATGCATCTGTTTACCGACCATGCTATTGATGCTTACGCTGAGCATATTTTGGGGTTTGAGTGGTGGGTTATCTTTGGCAGCGCGGTACTAGCAGGTTGGATGATGGGCGTGGCGGCATGGCTAGTCACATCTGCACGCGATACCCTTAGCCGTATTGTTTTGGTTTCCATTATCACTGGTAGTATCGGGTTTTTGGGCTTACACCACAGTATCGTTGGCAATATCGAAGTGTTTTCAGCATTGCTGTATGGCAATACGGTCAGTCTATGGCACTATTTAGTATTTTTAGTCGTAGTCTTGGCGGGCAATACGGTAGGCGGCGTGGTATTTGTCGCGGTGCTCAAAAACCGCACGTTCTTGTTTGAAATTGAAAGAGTCAAAGAACAGGCAGCCGAGGCGCGAGCAGAAGTAGACAGGCGCAGATTTTAGCGTTGAACGATGCTATCCGTATTGGATCAACTTACCCATTCTAAGAAACTGTAATAAATATAAAAGCCCACAATAACTCTCATCATAGAAAGTATATTGTGGGCTTATTTTATTGAGTAATGTATCCCTTATTTAGCAATGCACTATGGCTAATCTTTTGATTAAACTACATTCTCCGTGCGGCCAACACGCTATTTTCTCTTTCTACTCTATTAGCTTTATTATGTTGCGCGGTAAATACTCTGACCATGATACCTGCGGTTAAGAACATGATTAATGTATAAATAGCTGGGGTTAACGACATCTTATAGTTAGCGAGCAGTGTCAATGCAATGAACATCGATAGCGTACTGTTTTGTAGACCCACTTCCATGGTGATTGATCTTCTCTGCGCAGGATTTAGACCGAACCATTTACTGGTGTAATAACCAAGCGCCATCGTCGATACGTTCAATATGAGCGATACAGGGCCAGTGGCAACTAAGGCCTCGACCAAAATATCTCTTTGCACATATCCTAAGAAAATAACCAAGAAGCTCAAAAATATCACACCAAAACGAGACACCATAACCTGTGCCTTATCTGCGAAGCTCGCCGCATAGCGTTTGATGAGCATACCAATACTAACCGGCAATATCGTTAGAGCAATCAAACTGATCATGGTCTTGGCGACTGGCAACTGAAACTCGCTACCGGCACCCATGAAGTACACGAGCGAAAAACTCAGTACGATAGGAATGGTAAATACGGTGATAACACTGGCAATCGCAGTCATCGTGACCGAAAGCGCGACATCCCCTTTTGCCAAATAAGTAAATAAGTTGGATGTCGTGCCACCAGGACACAGTACTAGTAGCATGACCCCGACGGCATACTCAGGCTCGAGTGACATAAAAGTTGCCAAGGCAAAACCGACCAATGGCAAGAATAGTAGCTGATTGGTCAGTCCGATCGCGACTGCTTTGGGATATTTGACGACTCTTTTAAAGTCATTGGTAACTAAGGACAACCCCATTCCCATCATGATCAAAAAAATACTAATGGGAATGACTTTTGAATTTACAAACGTGACTAACTCCACACCTTCCATAACTACATCCTTGTAGATAGAACCCTTACACGGGCAGGTTTATGACAACGTTGTGATGATCAATCAGCCAATCCTGCTGATATCTTGGGTAAAAGCCACCGACATTGTCAGCGTTTTTATACGACACTTTGTACACAACACTTTTTGGAATCATCACTACTGACATACACCCAAAAAATGTCGAAACATTGAAAGTCAGTATATCGTTGTAAAAGTGTATGTATTTGATTTTTCTGACTACTGGTCAGTCAGCGTTGGGTTTTGTGCTGCGACAACCACAGAGAATAATCTAAATAGCAGTGCTACGAGGTACTAAGAGATGCTAGGAGGTGCAGAAGGTAAACGTGCGGGCGATGTGTGTGTAGCAGAAACAATAGGTGTATGATCAGTACTGATGACTGCCGTGCCATAAGCAATGGCTTCTACCATACTGCCCAATTGGTTGATGTTAGTGACTTCTAGACGTACACCATAAATATGAGTGTAGCCTTTGACTTTCGCTTGTGCACGCATACGAACGATTGCCTCACGGCGCGCGCGATCAAGCAGGGTCTCATAGGTGGTTAGGTTTTTGCCAAAGAGACTAAGCACGCGAGCAATGATCATTTTAAAGTAATCTTGAGCAATAACGACGCTGCCAAGAACTAGCGCGCCCTCACTACCGACAGCCAGCTCAGGACGGTAGAAACGCTCGCTTGAAACCGTAATATCCCCTAGCGCCTGCTCTGCTACTTTTAACTGTGCCAAATGCTGACGCTCATGACGTGAACCAAAAAACCAACCAGCGGCGAATAAAAAGATAAACGGCCCATAATTGATAAGCACTTGCGTGAGTGAGTCATTCATGGCACGTTTCTCGTTATAAAAAGCATTACGGTTTGTAGCATTGTGGTTTTTAATGCTACAGTTTTTAAAGCACTAAAATCAACCAAAAGGATTAAAACGCGGTAGATCATCTGGCGAAGTTTGGGCTTGAGGATTTGGTGTTTGGCCGGACGGATAGTGATTATCGCTTGGTGGGTTCTGGAGCTGCTGCGATACTGGTACCGCTTTGACCGCTGTACCATAGACAAACAGCTCAGAAGCCCCTTGTGCAATACTAGAAGTAGAGAAACGCAAACCAACGACAGCATCAGCACCAAGCGCTTCTGCCTTGACAATCATGCGATCGATCGCTTCTTGGCGTGATTCTTCCAACAGCTCAGTATAAGCGGTCAGCTCGCCGCCAACGATGTTTTTTAGCCCAGCAAACAAGTCTTTGCCCACATGCTTTGAGCGCACCGTACTGCCATACACAACATCAAGGCGCTCGGTAATTTGATAATTGGGTAGGTGTTCAAGATTAGAGAGTTGCACAGCCATAGTAAGACCTTATCGGTGACTTATAAAGTATCTAAAAGAATGACCAGAGCTGCGTGATGCAGTATAAATAAAAGACAGTACTACTAGCAGCACTGTCTTTTAGAATGACTAGTCATTGGTATGAAACAATAAAAACAGCTCGGTCAAATTGCCTTCGATGCTGTTGGCCATTTGTACCATTTTGTCTTCGTCTTTACGCATTGCTTCTAGCTCTGGATCTTCATCATCAATGCCACTCAGCACGATCATTGGCAAGGTCAATACAGCCACGTCTTCTGCCGTTTCTTCGTCTTCAAACCAATCACTTGCTTCATCGCCATACATGGCATCAACAAAACCAATCGACCAAGCCACAATATCTGACTCATCTGAGAAATCAACTGCCACTTCTTCGTCACCAGCATCTTCACCAAATGGCAATTCAATCGGTGTCTCGTTTTTTAGCTCAGCCATGATCGAGTCACGCCAGCGCTTGATACCATCGATGACGTTTTCTGGGATTTCACTCACATGACCTTCAAAAAGCGCATCCATCCAGTTAGGTAGTGGGCGACCAATGACCGTCGCTGTCAAAAAACCATGCGCTGCGACACTATCGAGCACGAACTGGCTCTCTTGGTTATCCAAATAATCTAGTAATTCATCAAAACTTAGTTGGTTACTCATGGCTTGGTAGTCCTTGAAAGATAGCTATCGTCAATCACAGTGATCGATTGGTTAATGGCAAGATATTATGTTGTTTTAAAAAAGGCTGCTTGAATAACCGTAACCAAGCAGCCTTTGTAAAGTAAGTATTATTGAATAGAGCAGATTGCGAGCCATTGTAAAAAATAACAAATAGCGAGCAATCGATACAACTGAGTAGATGATTATCAAATCATTGAAGCACTTTAGTCAGGTGGGATGACTGAAGCCTATCAATTAAAAATCATCATCCCAATCGTCACCGTCTTCATCAAAATTGTCTATATCATCTAGATCGTCTTTTAACTCTTTAGCCAAACGCTTTTCTTCTAGCAAATTATCGATTAGCCGACGCTTCTCAAGACTACTTAAACGCGTACGTACACTTGTCTCAGCTTCTTCAACCATCTTTGCATCGTCATCGTCGACAAAATCATCATCAAAATCGTCGTCAATATCAGCGTCACTCATGACAAACTCCTATCATTTTTAGGCATGGGTATTAAAAATACATCAATATATATATGCCTTATAAAGTCTCTGTTGAAAGTTGTCAATCCTTTTTCTTAATATGTCACATTTAGCCCAAAGTGCCAAGATGAGGATATGAATTATCTAGCAGACAATTGTAGTATAAATTACCCAAAATAGTATCATTAAAAACAGCACTATTAAATAAGCGACTCATCTTCGTCTTCAATCATAAGAACGGCATTACGGACATCAGCTAAACGCTGGATGAGCGAGTCATTACCACCATCGAATATCGCACACTCGCGCTCGTAGACAGTAGTTGGACGCATGATGCTGTGTACTTGTACATGGTTACTGATTTGTTTGAGACCAGCAGTTGGCAGTAATATCAACAGTTGCTCTTTTTTACCGATGCTCTGTAGCAGATGGGTCATTGGCTCTGACTGTACATCATCGCTCACGCCTGCTTTTGCTGGTAGTGCAAAGCGTGATAGCTCGATATGCTTATCATGAATAATTTTATTAAGCATCAAGTATAATTTAGCAAGCATCACCCCTGCCAGCGCCACTTTTGCATGGCTATTATCTGCTTTTAACACCACGCTTGCACCATCGTCCTCAAAGTGTGCTTCATTGGTCGCACTGACACCCAGTAGTAATGGCTGTTTGAGTAGTTCAGTCACGGCTTGGTTGAGCAGTTGCGTACATAGGGCTAGATAAGGCAGGCGCTGCGCTGGTGCAAGGCGCTCAAGCATATTGAATTCATCATGAAAGACGATTTGCACTCTCACGCTATCGACTGCGCGTGTGGCAGACAATTTAGACGTCTGACCACCAGATTGCGAACTATGACGCTTCGCAGTACTAACAGCCTTGTCTTCAGTATCGCCTTCAGACGTAGCCGTTAGACTGCCAGTTTCGTCACCAGTCTCTTGATTTTGCTGATTTCTAAGATATTCGTTGACTTCGTTGTGTACGTTGAATGTGCGCGCGTTCGTTACTTTATTCTCTGTAACGCTTTCAGAAGTACCACCAGATAGTTGACCATCAGCCGGGTTACCAACTGTGCCGCGCTCAAGGTCACGGCTGTAGCCGCGTTGATCGCCCTGATTGTACTGCTCGCGATACAAGTCCTGAATATTACGGCTCAGCGCACTGATTTGCTCTTTGGTCGGACGAGCAAGATAACCGTAGATTAGCCAAAGCAATAAATGCAGCAACATAGTGCCAATCACAAACGGCCACTGCATCGCGATGATTTCACCTTTACTAACGTCTTTCAACGTCAGGGCAACGCTACCAATCACCGCATCGCCATTGGTGGCAATTTGGCGAATTGTATCGCCTTGCTGCATCGGCGCGTTGCCTACAGGCACCAGAATATCGTCGTTGTTGTCTTTAATCAGTATCCGTGTCACGTCTTGCTCGCTAGTATAGCGATTGGCAATCACGCTGAGACTGACACGGTCTTTGTTTTCTAAAGACAACCTTGCTTCATCAATCAGCTGGGCGACCATCTGCTCGCCTTTTAACGCACGACTTTTGCTCAGCTGTTGGTCGGTACTGATGACCAATAACAGCGTCTGCAAACAAAAACTAACCAGAAGAATAATGGCAAACAACCCTTGCCGCGGCGCTAAATACGTCATGATATGTTAAACTTTTTTGGAGAAAAGAAATTAAAAAACGAGTCTATTGCTCATTTTTTGGCTAATTTTTAAACAATTGTAATGCGCGAATATTGATTGATATTCACGGAAAATCGATAGTGTTTCATTGAAATCAGTCATCATATAAAATGCTACTACGTAAAATGACACTCATTTATTGAGCTAAATTTGAACGATGATACTATCGCGCCCTGCCTCATGATTATCGCTGCTATTTTTGCCACAGCATCGTTACCAAGGGGTCAGTTTAAGTCATCTACTATATCACCATAATAAGTCTTATAGCGTTAGTCGATTTATAAATTTATCATAATAACTTTGTTGCATTTCAGCAGACTTCAGGCGCTGACAGGCATTTTTGAACGCCCATGATACTTTGCATGTCATCTATAGGCGCTGCTCAGTAAAACTGTTATTATTCCCAATCTTATATGAGCATACAAGGGACAATTGAGCCATGCCAAAAAATACATCTTATTCGTTACCAAAAGACAGCAAAGCATGGCAACAAGCCGTCGACTCTATTGCAGAATTATTACCTGATGATACCAATCTGCGAGATTTTGATGCGCTACAGTCGCTGCCTGTTTTTGCGCTTATCGTCGTGCTACCGACTCAAGTATCAGCGATGGACATTCATCAATATGTTCAGTCTTGGGTCGATGAACAGCCAAGCTGGCATTTAGTGACGGTCACTGAGGATACTGAGGCGAGCTTTGTTAATATTACGGTTTCTGATACAGAGCCAACGGCAGCCGATGCACAGCGTCTACCCTTTACCAATGCTCAAGTATACCGTTATTTGTTGGTACCTGTGACAGACACGCTGATGCACCCTGGCAAAAAAACCGCCGCCGCTCACATCATTGATGATCAGCTGACCACTCGTCTGCGCCATGACTTGTCTGAAGAATACAACCGCACACGCAGCGCGGACAGTACAGGCAATCTAGATATCGTCGATTGTCACATATTGTCGGTCGGTCATATGCTACGTACTCATAAGCTTGCATGTTTTGACATGGATTCGACGCTGATTGAACAAGAGGTCATTGTAGAACTGGCAAAAACGGCTGGTATTGGTGAGCAAGTTGAGGCCATTACTGAAGCGGCAATGCGCGGTGAAATTGACTTTGATGAATCATTTGCTCAGCGCGTGGCTTTATTGAAAGGTATCTCTACCGATGTGCTTGATGATATTTGCAGCCGCTTGACGTTATCAGTCGGTGCCCGTACCACCATCAGTGCATTAAAAGCATTGGGCTATCATACTGTGCTTGTGTCAGGTGGTTTCACTTACTTTGCCCGCTATATCGCTGAGCAATTGGGCATTGACGAAGTCCATGCCAATGCCTTGGACATCGAAGAAGGCGAAGTGACCGGTCACATACAGCTACCTATCATAAATGGTGCCAAAAAAGCCGCTATCGTCGAGCACACTGCTGAGCGCTTAGGTATTGAGATGTCTCAAGTGGTCTGTGTCGGTGATGGTGCCAATGACTTGCCGATGATGGCACTTGCTGATTTAGGAGTGGCTTATCACGCTAAGCCCATCGTGCAAGCACGTGCCGATGCAGCGATCAATGTGACAGGACTTGAAGGGACGCTTTATGCACTTGGCTATCCAGCCCTCGCTCCTACTCAGTAATCGCTAAGTATTCTAGATTATCCGCTAAGCTGGGTTAATGTCTGTCTCATTAATCCAGCTTTTATGCGTTAGCGCATGTTTCATAAAATGATGTTGCTTTAATTTTTAACTTCCCTCAGTTGTAATAACGCCAGATATTTATTTTTAGATAACACTTATTCTCAGATAATAAAGGACTGTTCATGACGGCACCACAATCTCCACGGCCAAACCAGCCGTCAGCAGCGCAGCCATTAGACGCAAGTACGGTCCCTGTCTCTGTCTCTGTCCCTGTGCATACGGATAACCCAAAAGAGCTGCTTGGGGTTTATGTCAAAGGCATGGCGATGGGCGCTGCTGATATCGTCCCGGGTGTCTCTGGTGGCACTATTGCATTGATTGCGGGGATTTATGAGCGCCTGATTAATGCACTCGGTAGCATTGGCCCCAATCTTTGGCAGATATTTCGACAAGACGGCGGAATCAAAGGACTGATTGCGGTTTGGCGACAGGTTGATGCGACATTTTTATTGTGTTTGATACTTGGTATTGCGACGAGTTTTGCTACCTTGGCCGGTATCATTAAGTATTTGCTGGACAATCAGCCACTGCTCATTTGGTCATTCTTTTTTGGATTGGTCGTCGCAACGGTATTTATCTTATTAAGTGAAATTAAGCGCTGGAATATAGGACGTGTCGCGTTGTTTGCTGCCGGATTTATTGCTGCCGTGGTCATCAGTAGTCTGCCATTACTCGCGGCGACACCTAGCTTACCGTACTTATTTTTTGCAGGCGCGATTGCGATTTGCGCCATGATATTGCCTGGGGTATCAGGGTCTTTTATATTGTTGTTACTAGGTGCCTACGATACCGTATTGGAAGCCGTACATACTCTCAACTTTACAGTACTATTGACTGTGATGGCGGGCATGGCAACTGGATTGTTATTGTTCACCCGTGCTCTAAAATGGTTATTAGCTCGCTACTATCAAGCCACCTTGGCACTGCTGACCGGTTTTATTGCCGGCTCTTTAGTCAAGGTATGGCCGTGGAAAGTAGATGTATTAGGTGCTCTTAACAGCGAAGCGGTCAATAACGTCATGCCATGGCAGTATCCTACTGGTCCGCACTGGCTGACCACAATTGGTCTTATGCTACTCGGTGCTATTTTGGTGTCGTTACTATCTTGGTGGGGCAGACGGACCAATAAGGCTTAGTTGTTGGTCACCCCTGTATAAATATTTGATTAAAAAGCTTTTGTTTAAACCATTACAACGGCTCCTACCCTCCCCAATATAAGCGCCCTTTTTTACGGCGCTTAGCCTACCAGCTAACGATTAAAAATCGTAAAAGCTATCTAAAAAAAATAACTTTAATCTAAAAAATCAAACGTCAACGGTTGTCGCAAAGTCGCCTAGCACCTCTTTAGCTTTGCTCAGCAACCTTTCATAATAGTCTCATTGGAGTTCACCTTATGAATAGCGAGATGAATGATGGCAATGACTATTTTTTCTTTTATTGGCGTAGAGACGTGGAGCAGCTCGGCATGGCTAGGCTATAGCTTGCTAGCAGGTATGATCGTGGCGCTCGCTCTATCATCGCAGCGCTGGCTGTTGCTATATCTGTTTGGTGGTATGGTCTACTGGTTGGCTGTTGAGATGATACAGAATATATTGGTAGGTCGTCCGATGCTGTCTGCGCTTTCGGAATGGCACCGTTATGTCATCGCGATGGGAGTCAGCTGGTTACCTTTGGCAGGCTGGGTACTATACCGAGCATTACGCTACGAGGATGTGAGTGATGCAGTCAGTCGGCAGCGCGAGTTGGAAGCGGCTCGCTATGTCGAACATACGCCTGTCTACGATGATGATTATAAGCCGCGCTTTCATTGATACTGCCATACTGATATGAATACCCTACCCATAACAGTGACATTTAATGTTACAAGATACTTAACGCTTTCTACTTAACTCCTAAAGAGTTGAAATCACTCAGTAGTTTATAATCTAGTTATATATTTATCATAAAAACTGGTATAAAGTACGCTTTATTCTTATGCCCTACCTTTAGGAGTTCCACTATGTTTACTATTCCTGTATTAGATATTAAATCTGACCCATTAGATGCGTTGTTGGCCGTGGTTGGCTATCGTCTGTCTATGCTCGCTGATAGCGACAACGAAGACGTCAAAGTACTCTTTGCTGATCGTAATGTTACGATTGAATTTGCCAGCACCGAATCTGATATCGCGCGTTCTTTTCGTTTTGATAACGGACAGTTTAGTCAACAAAGTGGTCATGCAAAAGCAGCAGATTTGACCATTACTTTCAAAGATTCTATGACAGGCGTCAAGCTATTGACCAAAGGCAGCCTACCTGCATTTATGACTGCCGTGCAAGAAGGCAAATTAAGCATCGAGGGTGACTACAGCCTAATGATGTGGTTTAATAAACTTGCTAAGCATATCGTGCCAGCCGTACCAGAAGAGTGTAAGCCATACCTCCAAAAAGCCAAGCCTTATGCGTATAAAGCACAGAAGTTTGCTGAGCACTGGGTAGGTTTTGCTAAGCATAAATTGGGCAAGTAAATAGCTGACCCTTTCCTATAAATGAGTAATGCATTGCATGATATTCACTGGTAAAATGGCTGAAATAAAATCAAATAGATAGTTACTATTTATGTGCGCTACTGTGACATTTATACATACTCTCTAGCAGTGTTCTGATTTTCTAAAAAGGTTGCGGTATACTATACGGCAACCTTTTTTATTACCTTATAAATGACAATAGACACATACATTGATATTACCTGATACCATTTAATTTTATAAAAGGATTTACCTTATGGCAGGATTGCTTAGCATCTCTGAACCAAACGCCGATAGCACAACTGACCTACTCAACCAGCCTGATACTCACAAAGCCGCTCACACATACAGTCGTGACGATATCGCTCAGTTGTTTGATTTGCCTTTGATGGACTTGTTGTTAAAAGCCCAGACCATTCATAGAGAGCACTTTGTCGCCAACGAAATACAAATCAGTACGCTACTGTCTATTAAGACAGGTAACTGTCCTGAAGATTGTGGCTATTGCTCACAATCAGGTCATCATCGCGATACGACGAAACTTCAGGCAGAAAAACGCATAGAAGTGGACAAAGTCATCGCCGCGGCTAAACGCGCCAAGGCAACCGGCTCATCTCGCTTCTGTATGGGTGCTGCATGGAAACACCCAAGTGCTAAAGACATGCCTTATGTGGTCGAGCTCATCAAAGAAGTAAAAGCGTTAGGACTTGAGACTTGCATGACGTTAGGTATGCTCGATACCGATCAAGCGACGCAACTCGCGGATGCAGGACTGGATTATTACAATCATAACCTAGACACCTCGCGCAGCTATTATGAGCAAGTCGTCAGCACGCGTAGCTATGATGAGCGCTTAGATACCATCGAAAACGTACGCAACTCTGGTATCAATGTTTGTAGTGGTAACATCGTCGGTATGGGTGAGAGCCGTGATGACCGTATTGATTGGGTGCATGAGCTCCTAAAAATGCCTAAAGCTCCTGAGTCGATTCCTGTTAACCTGCTAGTCCCGATTAAAGGCACACCGATTGGCGATAAAGTATTGGCAGAAGGCCAGTTATCAGTGCTAGAGTGGATTCGCACTATTGCCGTGGCGCGTATTTGCTGCCCGACTAGTTATGTGCGTTTGTCTGCTGGCCGTGAAAGCTTATCAGATTCAGAGCAAGCATTGGCATTTATGGCGGGTGCTAACTCTTTCTTTTATGGCGACAAGTTATTGACGACAGGGAATGCCAGTCAATCAGGCGACGACAGGCTCATGCGTGAGCTTGGTCTCACCAAGCAGTTTGCCGCACCAAGAGCGCCAAAAGTATTGCCTGTAATGGATGCGATGAGCGGTCATCAATCGCAAATGGTATTGGCCGATTAGTTCGACTGTGTGCAGCTAACAAGAATGTATGAAAATAAGCCTGATATTACACGGCTGATAATAAGAGATTAAGTAATGGCAGATTATTTTAACTGGATTAAAGCTGCACACATCATCTCGATGGTCTGCTGGTTTGCGGCGATATTTTATTTGCCGCGTCTGTTTGTCTATCATGCGATGAGTGACGATAGCATCAGCCAAGAGCGCTTTACTATTATGGAGCGCAAGTTATATCGCGGTATTATGACGCCATCGATGATAGCGACATGGATATTTGGTCTATGGATGTTAGGACTGGGCTGGGATGTCTATAAAACCCAAGGCTGGCTACACGTCAAGCTATTATTGGTCGTACTGCTATCAGGCTATCATGGCGCTTGCGGCTTTTATCGCAAAAAGCTGATTGATAACCCTCACTATAAATCCCATAAGTTTTGGCGCTGGTTTAATGAAGTGCCTGTTTTTGCCTTAGTGATTATCGTCATTTTAGTGGTCGTTAAACCATTCTAAAATCCAGTCGAAATGCTTATGACTGATGACCTACCAATAAAAAGCGTCCGCCACTTCCATAAGTGACGGACGCTTTTTTATTTGTTTTTTGGACTTTCTACCAAATATTATAGATCAAACACTAGGGCGCATGATTTGATAGACATTGCTCAAATCATAAACGCGATAACGCGCAGGCTCACGGCGGTTTTCACCAGCATAGCTTAATATCAATGCTTGCTTAGCACGCTCATCAACCCAACCGACGAACAGTCCACTGTGCTCAGTGCCATTGTAGCCATGATTGATATAATAAAGCCAATCACCTGCCTCAATTTCACTGCTGCTAGCATAAGGGCCTTGCGCATACGTGCCTTTATGTACGGTATTACGCGAAACTCCCGCTCGATTAAACACCGCATTCAAATAATCCCAGCAGCCGCCTTTGATAATCGTCCGCTCGTTCAGTGCCATTTTACGTGCCATGCTGACCACTTCGCGGGCAGCCATACTGCTTTGCGTCTCCGCACTACTCAATAGCGGTAAATACTCGCTATCGACATTGTCGTAGCTCCCTGATAAAAATGCTGGCAACACGGTAGGTGACTGACGCTGCACTTCAGGGTAACGATAAGTGCTGTTCATCGTTGACTGATTGACATCATTACTCATATTAGAGTAATTGTTATATGTTGGCGAAACTGCTGCATAGTTTCGAGATGAGTTAGCACGTTGAATGGTAGAGTGTGTACTGACTTTGACGGAGGGAACTGCTGGGTAAGAAGACGTATAGCGCGCACTAGAGTCAGACTGGACGGACTTTTGAGCGATAAGGGCACTCATACTATCTGCATGGGCTTGTCCGATGATGCTACAAGTGAATAATAATAAACTGCACGACGCTGCGACTGACGACATAGGCAAACGCGACATGACTAACTCCTGATCAAAAAAATATCAATGACAGTATGGATAATAGTAAAGACTGAATTTTGTAATCTTACTTATAAACCATTTAGACAGGCATCTGCAAGAACTATTCACCTTAGATAGGCGATAGACGGTATAAAAATCATGACGAATGGTCATAATAAAGAAGAGCGTTAAGAAGGGACAAATAAGATAAAGCACGGTGGTGTTAGATAGGATAGAGACTGAAATGACTTTTTCATGAATCAAGCGATTGAGGCATAAAAATACTAATCACTACTCATTTTGATATTTACGTGGCGTTTTGTCAGTGCTTGCCCTTCTAATATGGCTTTAGTCACTTTCGCCTCTTGGGCACTCTCAAAACCAGTAATATGATATTTGCGTGCATCACTGCTATCGACAATCTGCAGCCCATCACCGATAAGCATAACTTTATCGTCGTCAGTCAAGTGAATATGTTCACGTTTGCCTAGATTGTCATGTACCAGCTCAGCAGCTCGCACCCATAATGTACCGCTACTAATCATGCCACTCATGGCTTTTTTATGCTGCTGACGTTTTTTGTTAAAAATAAAACTACCGACGATAAGCAGTGCCAGCGCACCAATAGCCAATCGCTCAGACAATAAGCTCATTGCCATAGCGACTGCCACCGCCCCTATCAGTAATGCAGATCCAAACCAAAACATACCGTTGTCAGCATTATTCGGCTGACCCTGTAAGGTGATTTTAGCGCCATCATCAGTCAGCTTGAGCATGCATTGTTACCTATTGCGAAATGTAAAAAGTATTTTTTATGAAAAAACTGCCTATCAGAGACTAACAGGCAGTTATTAAAACTAAAAATAAAGACAGCAAGTTTTATCTAAATACCAGACTACCAGCCAAGCGCAGTCTGCTGCATTTTAATCAATTCAGCGATGCCTGTCTCAGCCAATGACAGCATAGCGTCTGCTTGAGCGCGAGTGAATGGCTTTTCTTCAGCAGTACCTTGAAGCTCAATAAATTCACCTTTTTGAGTCATCACAACGTTTAGGTCGGTATCACAGCTAGAGTCTTCTTCGTAGTTCAGATCCAGATAGGCTTCACCATCTTTCATACCAACAGAAACCGCCGCAACCAATCCAATCAGCGGATCAGCTTTGAGTTTTTTGCTCTTTTGGATAGTCTCTAACGCATCGATCAGCGCAATTGCCGCACCAGTGATACTAGCCGTACGAGTACCACCATCCGCTTGCAACACATCGCAATCAAGATAGATGGTGTTTTCACCAAGCTTACTTAAGTCAATCATGGCACGTAAGCTACGACCGATCAGACGCTGAATCTCTTGCGTACGGCCTGACTGCTTGCCGCGAGCCGCTTCGCGTTGATTGCGGGTATTGGTTGCGCGTGGCAGCATGCCGTATTCGGCGGTTATCCAGCCTTTACCTTTGCCTTTGAGCCAGCGTGGTACACCAGATTCGACACTGGCCGTACATAGCACTTTGGTATCGCCAAAACTGACCAATACTGACCCTTCAGCATGCTTAGTATAGTGGCGCTCAAAGCTGATAGAGCGAAGTTGGTCAAGCTCACGATTGTCAATACGCATAAAAATTCCTAGTACAATGTTATAAAAGCAGTGTCATAAAACATATGATCGGTGGCTAATGAACCATAAGATCGTTATTTGGCAGACTAAAATCTTAAGATATCCTAACGTGACAGCGGCGCAATAGCAAGATTCACACCTGCCATTGCGCCGTCAGTTAGGCAATAATGGACGATAGAATCTATTCTAAGCCTTCCATCTTACGCAATTCTTTACGTAGGATTTTGCCAACGTTCGACTTTGGTAATTCGTCGACGAACTGTATGTGACGTGGACGCTTATAGCCAGTCAGTTGTTTTTTGCCGTACTCAAGCAGCTCTTTTTCGGTGACATCACCTTTTTTGACCACAAATAGTTTTGGCTCTTCACCGCGCTCATCATTAGGCACGCCAATGGCACCGCACTCTACCACAGCTGGATGCTCACTCATGGCTTCTTCGATTTCATTTGGATAGACGTTAAAACCAGATACTAAGATCATGTCTTTTTTGCGGTCAACAATTTTGATAAAGCCTTTTTCATCCATGATGCCAATGTCACCGGTTTTTAGGTACCCACTAGCGGTAAAGGACTCGGTCGTTTCTTCTGGACGGTTTTGATAACCGATCATCACCTGTGGACCTTTGACGCATATCTCACCGCGATCACCCAGCGCTACGACGTTTTCTTCTTCATCGATGAGCACGACATCGGTGCTAGGGGCCGGAATACCAATCTTGCCCGTAAACTCTGCGATGGTCATTGGGTTGAAAGCGACAACTGGTGACGTCTCAGATAAACCATAGCCTTCAACGATAGGTAGACCCGTGATCTTATGCCACTCTTTGGCAACGCTCGGCAATACGGACATACCACCGCCGATAGAAGCTTTTAAATTAGAGAAATCTAGGTCTGAAAAGCTGTCTTTGTGTACCAAGCCGTTAAATAGCGTATTCACAGCTGGGATAAAAGAAGGTTTGTATTTACCCATCTCTTTGATAAGCCCATCAAGATCGCGCGGATTAGGAATAAGCAAGCCTGTATAACCCTGGTACATACTACATATACCGCATACCATAAATGAGAACACATGATACAACGGCAGTGCCGTCAAGATGACATCTCTACTGTCTATATCATCTTCGAACGCACTATTCATCAGTGCACTAACCTGTAGCATATTGGCGACTAAGTTGCCATGAGACAGCATTGCCCCTTTCGCCACGCCTGTCGTCCCGCCTGTATATTGTAGTAATGCCACATCACTCAAATTCAACTCAGGACGCTCATAATTACTGGCAGAGACTGCGCCTAATGCATCCTTAAAGCTCACGCTATTTGGGATTCGATAAGGAGGAATCATTTTTTTGATATGACGAGCGACGAGGTTGACCACGACCCCTTTGACCGTACCAAGCATATCCCCAATTTTACAAACGACAACATGCTCAATCTGTCCTTTGTCTTCGGCATCTTGATAGGTTTTCGCAAAATTCTCAACGATAAATAAGGCTTTGGCACCACTGTCATGGAGCTGATGGGACAATTCGCGACTGGTATATAAAGGGTTTACATTTACGAGTATCATACCGGCGCGAATGACACCTAACGCGATGATCGGATACTGCAAGAGGTTGGGCATCATGACCCCAACTTTATCGCCTTTAACCAACCCTAGCGACTGCAAATAGCTGGCAATCTGGCGGCTATATAGGTCTAATTGCTTAAAACTAATCGAAGCGCCCATGCAAATATAAGCCGTTTTTTGGCCATAACGGCTAAAGTTACGCTCAAACACATCAAGTAAAGAGGTACTGTCCTCTGGCATCTCAATCGTAGCATCGATGCTATAACGCTCATAAGCGCTCAACCATGGACTGTCGCTGGCGATGCTCGGCATAGTAGGGAATGCATTGTCTTGATAAATGTACTCAGATGCATTGCCTTTATCACTGGTGCCAGCGTTATTGTCTGTTGTCTCTTTATTGATATTGTCCGTCATAATTTTCCCTAAATATTACTGTTAAAAACATAGAATACTTTATATAAAAACTCTGTTTTTTTGATTGTGTAATGTTTGATGCAGCATGGTGAAATCATATTAAATGAGCTCACAGGTCAGCGTAGCTATATCGTTTTTATCATAATCGCTTTGCAAGTCATATTGAGTAAAATCATCACTCTATTATAAATAAATGCAAAAACCTCTTGGCTGGCACTATAGCAGTTTTACTAAAAATTCTCTATCTATACTCCTTATGCCCCACTATTCACAACAAGTACAAAGACAAAAAATGACAAGGCAGCACGAGGCAACCTTATCATTTTGGTTATAACAATAACTAAATCTACTGACTCAGCATATTACAAGTACCACTCAATCATAGAGGTATTTATAAATAGCCAGTGATAAAATTCTATCTAAAGATAAGCCTTCGTAGATTAACCGTGGTTTTTTTCTTCGAGTGCTCGTAGGTCTTTACGTAAGATTTTACCGACGTTAGACTTTGGTAGCTCGTCAATAAACTCAACATGGCGAGGACGTTTGTAGCCAGTTAAGTTTTCTTTACCGTAAGCGATGACTTCATCAGCAGTCAGACTGGCGTCACTACGTACCACGTAAATCTTCGGTACTTCACCGCTCTTCTCGTCATCAATACCGATCACACCACATTCCAAAATCTTTGGATGTGTCGACATGGCGTCTTCTACTTCGTTTGGATAAACATTAAAGCCAGATACCAAGATCATGTCTTTTTTGCGATCGACAATCTTAAAGTAACCGTCTTCATCCATCACGCCAATATCGCCAGTACGGAAGTAACCATCCGAAGTCATGACTTCAGCGGTCGCATCTTCACGCTTCCAGTAGCCTTTCATCACCTGCGGGCCACGGATACTAATCTCACCACGCTCACCCAAGGCCACTTCATTGCCTTCTTCATCCAAGATAGCCATATCAGTGGCAGGCATTGGCAGACCGATGTTTCCTGAGAACTCACCTGTACCATGCGGGTTCGCTGAGGCAACTGGCGAGGTCTCTGACAGACCATAGCCCTGAACGATGATATTGCCCGTGACCTGTTCCCATTTAGTCGCCGTGTCTTTGAGTACTGCCATACCGCCGCCCATAGACATCTCAAGCTTGCTATGATCTAGCGATTGGAATTCTTCGTTATTGGCAAGCGCGGTAAACAAGGTATTTACTGCTGGGAAAAACGCAGGTGGGTAGTCTTTATATGCTTTGATCAAGCTTGGTAGATCACGTGGGTTTGGTACTAGCAGACCGATACAACCACGATATAGGCCAAACATACCGCAGACCGTAAACGAGAAAATATGATACAACGGCAGAGCCGTCATAATCACTGGCTGCTCATTACTCTTCTCAAACTTGTCAAAAGCATCGCCTAGATAGGTATCGCTTTGGATCAAGTTAGCCACCAAGTTACCATGCGTTAGCATAGCGCCTTTGGCCACCCCTGTCGTACCGCCCGTGTACTGAAGTACAGCGACATCATCGAGGCTGATATTATCAGGACGTTTATAGCTTTTAGCAGAAAAGCGGTTCAATGCTTTTTTGAACTTAACACTGCCTTTGATATGATAATCAGGCACCATTTTTTTGACGTGACGTACCACGGCATTGACGATAAAGCCCTTGAGCGGGCTCATCATGTCACCCATTGAGGCAACTACGACATGATCGACGAGGTCTTGACCAATATCTTCATAAGTTTTGGCAAAGTTCTCAAGTAAAATCAAAACTTTGGTATCTGAATCTTTTAACTGGTGTGACAGCTCTTTGGTGGTATAAAGTGGGTTGACGTTGACCAATGTCATGCCAGCACGTAGCACCCCTAGCACCGCAACTGGCAGCTGTAAAATATTAGGCATCATCACTGCCACTTTATCGCCTTTTTGTAGTCCTAATGACTGAAGGTAAGCGGCAACTTGTTTACTATAGAGATCCAACTCTTCGAAAGATAGCTTAACATCCATACAGACAAACGCTGTTTTGCCTGCATGATTGATAAAGTTTTGCTCAATGATATCAATCAATGAGGTGTTGGCTGGTGGCATATCGATATCATACTGAATGCCAAGTTTTTCGTATGTTTTGAGCCATACTTTGTCGTTGCGACGAATAAGGTTACCTTGATTTTCCATAATCTTTTCTCTCCTAGTAATAATACATTACCGTCAGCTCATGCAAATCACAGTGTGATAAACAGACGAAAAACCAGAGCGCAGTCTCACCATCGTGATGGTAAGTAAGGCTGCGATATAATCGTAGGGTGATGAGCAAACAATGCAGTGGTAAATAGCCCTTTGTTCATTAACATACACACTTTATATAGACTACTCAATACAAAAGATTGTTACACGAGTTCTCAAACTGGCTTGACGACTGATATTTTCATTAATATCAATTATTTATATTAACAAAAACTGGCCGAGTCACGGAATTTTACCCACGGTATCTCTTTTATTTTAGTCACAACATTTACATAATAAAACTCCGCTCATGTGTGTCTCTCAAGGGCATTAACTGGCTCAGTTAGCAGCATAAAGTTACGGCAAGCTCCCTCTTTGTCACTGCTCGGTCGAGATGCGCTCATTCTTGTCACTAATTCGGCACTGTCACTCTGAGATATTTATTAAAGATAAAAAAACAAATGTTAGGTTTACTATACTTAACTTTATCTACAAAAGCCACGTACGAGGACATAGTAAGTAAAGTCTATGAAAGCCAGCATAAGCACGTCATGAGCTGTCGTATATTCTGATACATGTCTTTTTAATTGGACCAATATCCTTTACGATAGCACTATCTTATTTTTACGTGAGTATCGCGCCGAACCTAAGTGAACATACGGTGCGGTTCACACTCATACTATGCCTGACTATACAAACCATACTAATTAGAAACTCATAAGCGAAGTCTATTTTATGTCCGATGTTATTGATCCTACTGTTGCCCCAATCATTCCTAATGAACCGATGGATACTCGTTCAGTGGCAGAGTTCACTGAGCAGGCCTATCTCAATTATGCCATGTACGTCATCATGGATCGGGCATTGCCAAATATCGCTGACGGCCTCAAACCTGTTCAGCGCCGTATTGTCTACGCCATGAGCGAGCTTGGGCTAAAATCCTCTGCTAAGGCGAAAAAATCTGCACGTACGGTCGGTGATGTGCTCGGTAAATACCACCCACATGGTGACAGCGCGTGTTATGAAGCCATGGTGCTGATGGCACAGCCATTCAGCTATCGCTATCCGCTCATCACGGGTCAAGGTAACTGGGGGAGCCCTGATGATCCTAAGTCCTTTGCAGCCATGCGTTATACCGAAGCAAAAATGTCTGCTTATGCCAATACATTGCTCGCAGAGTTGGGACAAGGCACGGTTGATTGGCAAGATAACTTTGACGGTACAATGCAGGAGCCAACCACCCTACCTGCCCGCTTGCCCAATATTTTATTGAACGGTACCACAGGTATCGCAGTCGGTATGGCAACCGACATTCCACCGCATAACCTTAACGAAGTGGTACGTGCTGCCATTCGATTACTGAAAAATCCAGAACTATCGGTTAAGCAGCTCACTCAGTCAATACCAGCGCCAGACTTGCCAACGCCAGCTGAAATCATCACTAGCAAAAAAGATTTGCAAGCGATGTATGAGACAGGGCGTGGCAGTTACAAAATGCGCGCGACTTTTCATATCGACCCCAAAGAGAAGAATTTAGTCATCATTGACGCGCTGCCTTACCAAGTCTCAGGCAACAAAATCCAAGAGCAAATCGCCAAGCTCATGACGGATAAAAAACTGCCTTGGATTACCGATATTCATGATGAGTCAGATCATGAGAACGCTTGTCGTATCGTATTGGAATTGCGATCAACGCGCGTCGATGTCGATCGCGTTATGAGCCATCTGTTTGCCAGTACTGATCTTGAGAGCAACTATCGCGTCAATATGAATATGATTGGCCTAAATGGTAAGCCGCAGGTCAAAAACCTAAAAGAAATACTAGAAGAATGGCTGATCTGTCGTCGTTCAGTAGTCACACGCCGTTTGCAATATCGTCTTGATAAAATCGATAAACGTTTGCACATCCTTGCAGGCTTATTGATTGCGTATCTGAATATCGATGAAGTGATACGCATCATTCGTGAAGAAGACGATTCAAAAGCGACATTAATGCAGGACTATGACCTGACTGACATTCAGGCCAATGCTATCTTGGATATTCGTCTGCGTCAGTTGGCAAAGTTAGAGGAAATTGAGCTACGCCGCGAGCAGGACGAACTGGCTGCCGAACGCGCCATTATTCAAGAATACTTGGACAATCCAGATAGTCTGACCAACTTGATGATTGAAGAACTCACCGCCGATATGAAAGAGCATGGCAACGAGCGCGTATCACCATTGGCAGAACGCGAAGAAGCACAAGCATTAAAAGAATCTGATCTGGTGCCGAGTGAGCCAGTCACCGCCATACTGTCCAAAGCAGGCTGGATTCGCGCGGCCAAAGGTCATGACGTCGATGCCGCTGGTATGAGTTATCGCTCAGGCGACAGTTATCAGGCGCACGTGCGCGGTAAATCTAATGAAAAAATCTATGTACTCGACAGTACGGGACGTAGCTATAGTATCGATGCGCACAACTTAGCGTCTGCACGTGGTCAAGGCGATCCACTGACCAGTGTGTTGAAACCGCCAGCAGGTGCGAGCTTTGAGCAGTTATTAACGGGTGACAACCATCAGCGCATTATCCTTGCAAGCTCCGCCGGTTATGGTTTTATCAATACACTGGGTAATCTTGATAGCAACCAAAAGGCGGGGAAAAATATCATTACCTTAACGCCTGACAGTCGCTTGCTCCCTGTCGCGCGTATCGATGCCCCCGTAGATGCAACGGCAAATAGTGACAGTGAAGCTACTAATGCAAATGTAGCGCCCGACCATGTCGCTGTGGTGACCAATGCGGGATATTTACTCATATTTGCCCTTGCTGATTTGCCTGAACAGGCTCGCGGTAAAGGGAATAAATTGATTAAGCTGAAAGCTAATGAAGAAGTGCTCGCTATCACGCCACTTAGTCAGCAAAACAGTCTCGTCATTACTGCGGGCAAACGCCATGTGACGCTAAAGCCAAATGATTTGGCCAACTATACGGGCACGCGTGGTAATCGCGGTGGGCAGTTGCCACGAGGCTTTCAGAATGTAACGAGTGTTGAGGTTGGGTGAGTAATGAAAAAATCAACCTCATTATTGTTTGTATTGATCCTTTCACAATCAAGCTTTGCTGAATGGCAACTAGTAAATGAAAATGATCCAACTGATCCTGTTGAAATCTATATTGATTTTTATCAGGCTGAGCATTTAAGTGATTCGCAATACCAAGTACCTATGAAGACCAGTACTTGGCCTCAGAGTCATTTCTCTAATTATCCAATTGCACTTTATGAACCTTATATAACTGCTTCTTATATTATTGAGTGTACAGAACAAACGGTCACTACTCACTCTCAACGACTTTTCGCAAAGACTGAACCTTCAGGATCTTTCGCTGACATATTCGATATGTTTGAGTTGGAAACAAATGATAAATCTACTCGCCCTCTTGAATTTACTGATGCAGTAGATAAGCGTTTATATAAGCGACTTTGTCAAAGTGATTAAGAAGCACAATTGATTGACCTAGAGTGCGTTCTACCTACTATCAGGTGAGTAACTCCTGAAATAATAATTGAAAGTATCATATTCTTTCTTATCAATAAGCAAGAAAGTTTATTTCACACACCAATGTATAAAAAAGCCGCCTACACAAACGTATAGGCGGCTTTTTTACGCTAATCAAAATAGAAAACCTACTTAAAACTTATTAAATTCGGTACCTTCAAAGATTATTTTTAGGAAGCTTGTAATCTGAGTACTTTTCATGAGGTAAGGATTGAAGTCAGCACCTGCTGAGAAGCTTTTTAAGGTATATTCCTCATCTTCAGTGCTTGATGTTAAATATTTGATTAAAAATCCATTCCATCTCCGTGCCTCTATTTCCTCAACTCCGATGATATGAGGCAATAAATGAGGATAGTCATTAATCAATATTGCTAAGACTTCATTGATAATAGGCCTTGAGCCTTCAATATTTTGAATTAAGTAATTATCATTAATAACAAGTGCAGAGGTTATATCACTTTTCTCATTGTTTCTGCGCCATCGCTCAAGAACTCTAGTTAACTCTATTCCGTTATTTTCCTCGCTATTTCTTCCGATATAAGTGAGACTGAGAAGAATATGCTCGCCATTTCTATTATTATTTTTTGAAGTATGGCTCGTCGTTATATGCATAAGCAACCTTATTTGCAAAACATTTTTCTAAACTAAAACAAATTTTAAACTCAAGTTATTCATCTCCAAATCTTGCTGATCGATCAGAATTACAATAACAGCTCACTCACATCAATTAAGTGCTTGCTCTATTGCCTAACAAACCCTTAATTACAGAAAATCAAAGTCAAATAACATCATGAATTCGTGGTTTTTTCTCATCAAAAATTGCTTTCAGAAAATTTTCAATCTGCGCACTTGTCATTAGATATGGATTATAGTCAGAACCTGCTGAGAAGCTCTTTAAAGTATATTCCTCATCTTCAGCGCTTGAGGTGAGATGTTTGATTAAAAAACCACTCCATTGGCGCGATTCTATTTCCTCTATATTAACGATATTTGGAAAGATGGTTGAATGCTCGTCAAATATCTTTGCCAAGGCAGTATTGATAGCAGGCCTTGTCCCTTGAAAACTTTGAACAAAATAACCTTCACTAATAACTAAAGCTGAAACGATATCGTTTTCTTCAAAATATCTGCGCCAATACTCAAGTGCGCGGGTCAGCTCGATTCCTGAATTTAGCTCGACATTTTTGGCGATATATGTCATGTGAATAAGAATATGCTCGCCATTTCTTTTCTTATTTTCTGGAGTATGGCTTGTCGTTATAATATTCATAAGGAACCCTATTTGCAAAATACTTATCTAAATTAAGATACACTTTATTATAAAATATAGTCAATGAAATTGTTACGTTTGAGCAAGTTTTTATTATCTGCCCTGACTTTCTATGGTTATGATATGAATATATTAATCAGATGCATATCAGCATTTTATCGTTGGATTTTACTACAACAGCTGATAAAAACTACATGATGCCGTTATTCCAATATCTTAAAACTCTAATCTATATTAGCCTATAACTTCTACTAAATTCCAAAATCCACATGGCTAAGTTTTTTCTATCAAGGCGGATGTTGCGAGAGCCTTTCATTGGATTTGATCTAGACAGCTCAAAATCAAATGCTGCTATCAATATCAGCTTAGGATTCTTTCTCCTCAAAAACTGCTTCTAAGAAGCCTGTAATTTGCTCTTTCTTCATCACATAAGGATTGAAATCAGTGTCTGCTGAAAAATGTTTTAGAGCATATTCCTCCTTTTCAGTACCTGATGTTAAGTATTTGATCAAAAACCCATTCCATCTCCGCGTCTCTATCTCCTCAAAATCAATAATATGAATTAAGAGGTGTGGTCGCTCATGATTCACTCTAGTGATAAGCTCATTAATAGCAACTCTTGAGCCTTCAATGTTTTGAATAAAATAATGATCATTAATGACAAGCGCTGAAGTGATACCGCTTTTTTCATTATTTTTTCGTGCTATCTCAAAGGTACGAGTCAGTTTTATGCCATTATCTTTCTCACGATTTTTACCGATATATGTGAGGCTAACCAGAATATCTGCACCGTCTTTATTTCTACTCTCTAAAACTTCGGTACCAGATCCTGAGGTGTAGTCAATAACCTTATGCATAAAAGAGTCCAATGATAAAAAGCCGTTTTAAATTAAGATACCCTTTAACCTAAAGTACAATCAACAACATTTTGTATTTTTTAGTAGGTTTTTGCCCGTTATCACTCTTTTCTAGAGAAACAACGTTGCAGTTTCACTAAGATAGCGTACTCTCTTCTCCTATCGCCACATCGTAGTACTACAGATTCTAGTACATTCAGTACGGTAGTCTTGTCTAATAAAAAATAAAGCTGAACTATTTTTCCTTATAGCACTAATTCAGTCCCAAAATAGGAATGACTAAGTCCTCTTCATCAGTGAGGTGTTGCGACAGTAGCTCACTGGCATCAATTAAACGCTGATGCAATTGCTTACCCAGTGCTTTATTCTCAGTATTGTTTGATGCTAACCTACCATTTAGCACTTGCAACTCATTAAGTAGTGCATCCAAATGTACGTGGTCACGATCTAATATCTCAAAACCTGCTTTTAGTTGAGGGTACATGCGAATGAACTGTGGAAAGTAGCCTGTATCTTCAATATTATGGTGCTGATGTAATTTAAAAATATATTGATTAATCCGTGGTGAGGTTTGTGAGCGATATTCTGACCATTCGATATCACCGGCATGATAGGCGTCACTGATTTGAATAAGAGTGTGTTGGCGTTTACGTATATCAGCGTGAATACTTAACCAAAAAGATGTCTTATAAATATAGTCTGCACTGAGCCATTGATTGGGCGGTAGCTTCTTGTATAAAAACAGCCAATCAGCCTTTAACCGACTCTCAGGATGACGTGGAGTCGGAGCAAGCAGCCCCTCATCTGTTATATCTTGAGCGTTTGATTTTTGAGTAGAAGCAGTCATAATATTGTCCCTATAAATTATTTTGCTTATTCAGTTTTCTCTATGAATGCTTAAGTCGTTATCAATAAATCCTCTTTAAAAATTGAGTTCAGAAAACGAAATCGTAATTCACTAGATACAACTCATTAGATAAACTAAAAAATATTCAATGAAAGTGTAGTCTATATATAGTTTAAACATAGAATATCAACAGTATCTTCGGTAATACGTTAGCAGTTTTATTAGTCATCAAAGTTCATAGCGTAAGACCAATGCGTTACACAACCTAGTCAAAACTCTCATCGTTTTTGGCTGATGAGCCTGTAGGATAAAACGAATAATATAGTCGCTCAGGTATTAGTAATCAGCTACTATTACCTTTAATAGCAGCGCTTAAAATGTAAAGGACAACCATGTTTATCGAAGATAAAATTGCTCAAGAAAGTATGAATACCAAAGTTTCTACCCCTAAAATCATCTTTTTCGATATCGATGATACCTTGAGCCGTAGCGGCGTCATCGCCGAACATAATAAAGCAACCCTTGAGCAACTGGCAGACACTGATATCAAGTTGGTGATTTCAACTGGCCGCTCCAAGGCCATATTGCCTGAGGATATTTTAGCATTGCTTGATGCAGATATATTGGATGCCATTATTTGTATGAATGGACAGTATAGCTTTGATAAAAATGGCCGAATCAGCCACTATCCATTGTCTGGTGAGCAAACAGATAAAATCGTGCGTCTGTGCCAGCAGAGCGACTTGATTCATAAGTTTGACTCTGCCACTCATATCGCTTGGTCAGGTGAAAATGATCGTTTGCGTGAATTCAATGCTGTCACACCCAACTCTATTCTTGACCCTGAGTATTACAAGTCAAATATCGTCTATCAATGCTCAGTATTTTTTAATAATCAACAAGAAAAAATGCAAGATATCGACTTTGCGCAGTATGACTTAAAACTGGTGCATTGGCATCAAATCGGTGCAGATATATTGCCAATAGAAGCATCGAAAGCACGCGGAATCAAAGATATCTGCGAGTACTATGCGGTAGATGTCAGCGAGTGTATGGCGTTTGGCGACGGTATGAATGACTTAGAAATGTTTGATTTGGTGGGGTTTACCGTGGCGATGGGTGATGCGCAGCCTGATCTGATAGCGCGTGCTGATTTCGTCACTGGGACGATCGAAGAGTATGGCATACAGACAGTGCTTGAACCGTTCTACGCCACCTCGTCAACCAAATAAAAATCTTATTTGAGCATGTATTAAGTACCTACCAACATTCTGTTAAAGCATCGTTGAACTACCATCAACAGTCATTGAATCTTCGGTGATAGCGGCGCTCAGTCATTGCGCCGCATCCTTTGCTGTTCTGATGTGGCTAATTATTATCTTAAGTTCTAAGTTCTTGGCGCTATTTGATGCTTGAATCTTCGCTTGTTCTTACACTTGTAATAGCATATTTCTATACGGCCATTATTTGTCTCATCCTTGGCAATACTCTCGAAAACCCACTCAGCATTGACTGTCTTTAAACCAATTTTTATCACTCATTTGATTAGTATTATTAGCGACCTTTATTAGCATAACTAAGCATCGTCTTGATAATAGCCCTTTAAATTGTACAAAGTAATAACCATAATAGTTTTATTAGCGACATGCAGCATTGACTGCTTCATTATTTTTATCAACTTTTTGATTTGCATTATTTTTTATTTAGGAGAAATATTTTGAGCCATTTATCATCGTCCCATCCAGACAACCCAGCTCGTATCGGCCGTATGGTGCCAAAAGCATTATTAGCGGCAGCTATTGGCCTAGCGTTAGCTAGCTGTAGTAACTCTGACAATGCGGCAGATGGTAGCGCTGCGGCGAGCAATGAGACGCTCAATTTGTATAACTGGTCAGAATACATGCCACAAGAGATTTTGGATGGTTTTGAAGAAGAAACTGGCATCGCAGTCAATTACACGACGTTTGATTCAAACGAAGCGATGTACGCCAAGCTCAAACTGCTCGATGATTCGAGCCAGTATGATTTGGCCATTCCATCGACTTATTATGTCGAAAAGATGGCCAAAGAAGGGTTACTTCAAGAGTTAGATAAGTCTAAATTAAGTAACTTTAAAAACCTCGATACGTCATTTACTAACACCAAAGTCGACCCTGACAATAAATACTCTATACCGTACATGTGGGGTAGCACCGGTCTTGCGATCAATGGTGATAGTGTCGATCCTGCAACTGTGAATAGCTGGAACGACCTATGGGATCCTAAGTATAAAGGTCAGGTAATGCTTACCAACGATGTGCGTGAAGTGTTCGGTATGGCGTTACTGACGTTAGGCTACTCGGGCAACAGCAGCAATCCTGACGAAATAAAAGCGGCTTATGACAAGCTTACGACGTTAATGCCAAACGTCAAAACGTTCAACTCTGATGCCACCCGTATGCCGTACATCGAAGGTGAGACATCTCTTGGCATGACGTGGAATGGCGAAGCAGTCATGGCGAATGACGAAGGTCTAACGAGCCTAGCTTATAAATACCCAACTGAAGGCGCTATCTTGTGGATGGACAACTTTGTCATTCCGAAAAATGCCAAACAAGTTGATGCAGCACACAAATTTATTGATTACTTGCTACGTCCTGAAAACGCCAAAATCGTGAGTGAAGAAATTGGTTATGCGTCACCAAACCAGGCAGCACGTGAGCTGATGGATGAAAGCGTTCGTAACAATCCAACGATTTACCCATCTAAAGACGTGTTAGCCAAAGCGGAGTTCCAAGAAGATGTGGGTGATGAAGCACTACAAGTGTATCAGCAATACTGGGATAAGCTAAAAACGGGTCGCTAATATCCATGGTTTAATATCTTTAAAATAAAGTAAATCTTTAAGAAAAAAACGCTGATCCTAAATGGTCAGCGTTTTTTTGTGTGCTATAAATGCAAATCTGTCTCGCCGCCCTGCTCTTTCATCCGGCGCTGCTCACGGCGCTGATAACCCAGCCCAGATGCAGCAAACCAGTGTAGCTTAGAGGTTTGTAACAGATCACTCAATTGCTGCAACTGCGTTTGCAACGTCTGTGTTAACCAAAAATACCCCTGCCACTCAAATGCTAAGTGCTGCACACTTGGATATTCTGAGACAGCAATACGAGTAATAGGCCGAAACACTTCATCGCTTGGACTACGAAGTACCGCCGCCATATGCTGCATGGCTTGCGTCAATTCGTGCTGATAATGTATCAGTAACACATGGTTTTCTTCATCGATTTCGATATTCGCCAAGCGCGGAGCAGCACTTAATAATAAGTCAATCGTTCCGATAATATTACGATGGGTACGCTGAATTGTCTCTAGTGTCTCTTTCTCGATTCCTGACTCACTTGCTGTCGCAGCGATGTGTGGTCGCACAGCCAGCAGGCGTTTATTAATCTGTTGTAGCGCTGTTACCAACTTCCTATCAACAGGTACTTCTTTAATAGGAAAGTCGATTGGGTTTGATTTTTGAGTAGCGTTGTCCATTACCCCATCCGCTGCATCAATATGATGACCCACGCCAGCATAGAGACTGCTACAAGCATCAAGGTTGCTACTCAATAAAAACCGCCACATCAACGTTGATTTGAGCGGTAAAATCAGTGTCACTGCTACCGAAACGCCCGTACCCAGCAAGATATTTAGCGCGCGATAGATGCCATCCTGGCCGATGCTGTTGTGACCCAAATCAGAGACAATCATCAACATAGTGATACCCGTTAGCAGCCCTGTATATCCGAGCTTTCTGACGGCTAAATAGCCAATGATGCCGCTTAATAGACCGATGAGCGCGTAGTCCACCCATGGCCATGCCCCTGCATTTTGAATGAACCACAGCACTCCAAGGGCAGTACCTATACCTAGCAGAGTACCCAAGACACGCTCTTTGGCTTTAGTATAGATAGCGCCTTGATACTGCAATAATCCCAAGATAATAAAAACCGTAATGGTCGTCCACTCCCCATGTGGCAGGTTGGTGAGTTTGTTGACCAGTAGCGCCAGTATGACAGCCGTTCCTAAGCGAATGGCGTGCAAGACGTCGGCATGTTGATAGCGAACATAAGGCTCAGTAAATGGAGCAGTAACACGCTGGTAAAGGGTTGATTTCACGCAAGGCTACTCTTTTTAGTTAATAAGCGAGATGAATGGTAACGCACATAGGTTACGCACAAACATGCTAGCAGTCGAGCCTCGATTTACAAAGTATTAATCAAAAAAAACGCCTTCTGTCTATTAAAAGACAAAAGACGTTCAAGCTCAAACCCTGCTGATGAATAGCTAAGTTTGAATCAATCTCATTAAACCTCTAAAAAGTCTAGTATACCTTCCGCTGCTTCGCGGCCTTCCCAAATAGCCGTCACGACCAAATCAGAGCCACGCACCATATCACCACCTGCAAAAATTTTGGGGTTTTGCGTTTGGAATTTAAAGGTTTGTTTTTCTGCAGCCAACACACGACCAGAGCTGTCCATTGCCACTTGCTGCGACTCGAACCAATCAGCAGGACTTGGTCTAAAGCCAAATGCCATAATCACGGCATCACATGGGATAATCTCTTCAGAATTAGGAATCGGCTCAGGACGCTGACGACCGCGGTTATCTGGCGCACCTAAGTGCGTCGTGACTACTTTTACCCCATTTACCTTGCCATTTAAGCCAATGATTTCAGTAGGCTGACGATTGAATAAAAACTCAACCCCTTCCTCACGAGCATTGACTACTTCGCGGCGTGAGCCAGGCATATTTTCTTCATCACGGCGATAAGCACAGACGACTTTTTCAGCACCTTGACGGATACTGGTACGGTTACAGTCCATCGCCGTATCGCCGCCACCTAGTACGACCACTCTTTTGCCTTTAAAATCGATATACTCTGCGGCGTCTTTTTCCCAGTCATTACAGCGGTTGACGTTGGCAATCAGGTAATCTAGCGCATCATAGACGCCTGTCAGCTCTTCACCAGCGAAGCCGCCACGCATATAGGTATATGTACCCATACCCATAAAGACCGCGTCATACTCAGCCAACAGCTCATCAATGGTGACGTCTGTACCGATCTCTGTCTCTAGACGGAATTCCATACCCATGTCTTCAAAGATCACGCGGCGGTTGCGCATGACGTCTTTTTCCATTTTGAACTCAGGGATACCAAAGGTTAATAAGCCACCAATTTCAGGACGCTTATCAAAGACAACTGGTTTCACACCATTTCTGACCAAGATATCTGCACAGCCAAGACCTGCTGGCCCTGCACCAATGATAGCAACTTTTTTGTCTGTCCAAACGACTTCAGACATATCCGGACGCCAGCCAAGTGCAAATGCGGTATCGTTGATATATTTCTCAACATTACCAATGGTCACTGCCCCAAAACCATCGTTCAATGTACAAGCGCCTTCACACAAACGGTCTTGCGGGCAAACTCGTCCACATACTTCAGGTAAGGTATTGGTGCGGTGGCACAATTCAGCCGCTTGGAATATCTGTCCTTCGGTGGCCAGTTTTAGCCAGTTAGGAATATAGTTATGTACTGGACATTTCCACTCGCAGTACGGGTTACCACACTCAAGACAACGATGCGCTTGCTGAGCAACAGCTTCGTTTTCGAAAGGTTTATAAATCTCGACAAACTCTGTTGAGCGCGTTGCAATGTCTTTTTTGGTTGGATCAAATCTCGGTACATCTAAAAACTGAAAATTATTTTCTAAGCGTTTTGCCATGGTGCTATCTCTTTTATATAAGGCTCTTTTGCAGTGGGTGGTGACAGTCAAGCGATGTGTTGTTTGTCTAAAATCTAAGACATATATCGCTGCTGTCACGTACCTGCTGAAAACCTGTGAGTTAAAACGTCTCTAAAAACGGAACGCTGGCTACCCTAATCAAAGTCATTGTCGATTCCTCAATACAATCTCTCAAGACAATCCATTGACACGACCGACAATGACAAATCGGCTATTGTGGGTCGGCCATGGTAGTTTTAAGAAGACTTGCAATGTTCGCCGCTTTTGGCTTCACCAAATAGAATTTACGAACATAATGCTCAAAGTCTTCCAATATCGTCTGACCCCATGCACTGCCTGTTTTATCTACATGAGCTTCAATCACTTGCTGTAAGTGAATGCGATGCTCTTCTGTTTGCTCGCTTGAGATACGGTTAAGATCGATCAGCTCATGGTTGCAACGATCAAAGAAGTCGCCTTCCATGTCGAGTACATACGCAAAACCACCCGTCATACCAGCACCGAAGTTGAGTCCAGTACGGCCAAGAATCGTGACGATACCGCCAGTCATATATTCACAGCAATGGTCTCCTGTGCCCTCGATGACTGCATGCGCGCCAGAGTTACGAACGCCAAAACGCTCACCGGCGGTACCGGCAGCGTATAACTTACCGCCCGTTGCACCATATAGGCAAGTATTACCGATGATGGCGGTTTCTTGTGCCGTAAAGTTTGAGTCTTTAGGTGGATAAATGACAATCTCACCGCCAGCCATGCCTTTACCCACATAATCGTTGGCATCGCCTTCAAGCTCGATATTTAAGCCGCCAGCATTCCACACGCCTAAACTTTGCCCTGCAGTACCTGTCAGGCGAAGCTTAATCGGCATATCACTCATACCAAGGTTGCCCCATACTTGCGCAATCTCGCCAGAGATACGAGCACCAATAGAGCGGTCACAGTTGCCAACGAAATAGCTATAAACGCCGCCTGAGCCTTGGCGAATATTGACGAGCATATCGCGAATCATTTGCTCAGCGAGCAAGCCTTTATCAAACGGCTCGTTACGCTCCACCTGACACGTTTGGGCTTTGCCCACACTGGCTGGGTGACTAAATAGCAATGGTGTTAAATCAAGATGACGCTGCTTGTCTGTATTGCCTTCTAGAATATCTAGCAAGTCAGTACGACCGACCAGCTCTTCCATACTACGAACACCTAGCGCTGCTAACCATTCACGTGTTTCAGTCGCCACAAATTTGAAGAAATTAATCAGCATTTCTGCTTCGCCAATGAAATGCTCGTCGCGTAGCTTGGCTTTTTGGGTAGCAACCCCTGTTGGACAGTTGTTCAAATGGCAGATACGTAGATATTTACAACCAACCGCAATCATCGGTGTAGTACCAAAGCCAAAGCTTTCTGCACCAAGAATGGCAGCCTTGACGACATCCAATCCTGTTTTTAGACCACCATCAGTCTGGACACGTACCTTATCACGTAATCCATTCACTCGTAGAGACTGATGGGTTTCAGCCAGACCTAGCTCCCATGGCGAGCCTGCATGATGAATAGACGATAGCGGAGATGCTGCTGTACCACCATCATAACCTGAGATCGTAATCAAATCGGCATAAGCTTTTGCAACACCTGTCGCGATCGTACCAACGCCTGGACGTGAAACCAATTTAACAGACACCAATGCATCTGGATTGACTTGCTTCAAATCAAAAATAAGCTGCGCCAAATCTTCGATAGAGTAAATATCGTGATGCGGCGGCGGTGAAATCAAGGTAACGCCTGGCACTGAATAACGCAAGCGCGCAATCAGCGCATTCACTTTACCACCGGGTAGCTGTCCACCCTCGCCCGGTTTTGCACCTTGAGCCACCTTAATTTGCATCACTTCTGCTGAGCGCAGATATGCAGGTGTCACGCCGAAACGACCAGAGGCCACTTGCTTGATTTTTGAGTTACGCAATGTGCCATAACGCGCAGGATCTTCGCCGCCCTCACCAGAGTTTGAGCGACCACCGATGGTATTCATCGCCATCGCAATCGATTCATGCGCCTCAGGAGACAGTGCGCCTAGCGACATGCCAGCTGAGTCAAAACGCGTCAAAATCTCAGAGATATCCTCAACATCATCGACATCGATACTGTTGTCAGTTTTCAATTGCAATAAGTCACGCAAAGTCGCAACTGGGCGGCTATTGACTAGATTGGCATAATTCTGATAATTCTCATAATCGCCCGTACGTACCGCCGTATGCAGGCTGTTAATCACGTCAGGGTTAAAGGCATGGTACTCTTTATTGAAGACAAATTTGAGCAAACCACCTTGATCTAGTGGCGCACGACGCTTAAACGCGTTGGCAGCCAGTTGCGCTTGGTCAGCGGCAAGATCTGCAAAGGTAGCGCCTTTGATACGGCTTTGTACACCTTTAAAACATAAGCTCACGACTTCTTCAGAGAGACCAACTGCCTCAAACAGCTGCGCACCGCGATACGACACAATGGTAGAGATACCCATTTTTGATAAGATTTTTAGCAAACCTTTATCCAAGCCTTTGCGGAAATTAACGCGAGCTTGGATCGGATCACCAAGCAATTCACCAGTAGCCACCAAATCATCGATGACATCATATGCTAGATACGGATACACACAAGTCGCACCAAAGCCAATCAATACCGCTATTTGATGCGAATCGCGCGCCAGACCTGTCTCAATCACCAAGTTAGCATCGGTACGGATACCTTCTGCAATTAGATAGTGATGCACGGCTCCTGTGACCAGAATGGCATTGGCGGGTACTTTTTCTGCATCGATATTTTTATCAGACAGTACAATCAAGGTGTTGCCTGAGCGGATGTTATCTGCCACTTCCTCACAAATAGCGACGATAGCATCAGATAGCTTTAGAGTACGGTCATAGTTCAGATCGATACGAGCCATTTTAAACGCTGGATCATCCAACGTTTCAAGCTGCTGCATTTTGCTAGCTGACAATACTGGCGATGACAAAATAATACGATGCGCATCTCTCGCAGATGGTGCAAATACGTTGGTCTCAGCACCTAAGCAGGTCTGCAACGACATCACGATTGATTCACGAAGTGGATCGATTGGCGGGTTGGTCACCTGTGCAAATTGCTGACGGAAAAAATCACCGACATGGCGAATTTGCTGCGATAGCACTGCCATTGGCGTATCATCACCCATCGAACCCACTGGCTCTTGACCGTTTTCAGCATTAGGGCGGATGATCTCTGTACGCTCTTCATTGGTGATGTGATACATCTTTTGTAAGGCTTTTAGCTTATCGCCACGGCACGCTTGCGCTGCTAAGGTTTCCTCTAAGCGCTCATCATCACGGACACGTGTCGCTTCTTCACGCAGCCACTTTCGATACGGATGCGCATTTTTCAGCAATGTTGCAACAGCAGTCGTATCCATCACTTGACCTGTCAACGTATCAATAACCAGCATTTGACCTGGGCCGACACGACCTTTTGCCAACACATCTTGTGGTGAGTAGTCCCAAACACCAACCTCTGATGCGACGGTGATATAACCGTTCTTGGTCGTCACCCAACGTGACGGACGTAGACCGTTTCTATCAAGCATACAGACAGCATAGCGGCCATCTTGAATCACAAGCCCTGCAGGACCGTCCCACGCTTCCATATGCTGCGAGTAAAACTCATAAAACGCTCGCAAATCCATATCCATGCTATCGACGTTCTGCCATGCAGGTGGTACTAAGATCGACATCGCATGGAACAAGTTCATGCCGCCAGACATTAGCACTTCAAGCATATTATCTAGACTTGATGAATCAGAACCTGTACTGTTTACAAGCGGCGTCAATTCATTCAAGTTTGGCAGTTTTTCTGATTTGAGCTTTGGCGTGCGTGCTTTAGACCAGTTACGGTTACCTGTGATGGTATTCAATTCACCATTGTGCGCAAGATAGCGGAATGGCTGTGCCAATGGCCAACGCGGCAAAGTATTGGTGGAGAAACGCTGATGGAAAACCACGATGTGTGATGCCAATCGCTCGTCTTGAAGATCCAGGAAAAATGCTGGTAAGTCTGATGGCATGACCAGACCTTTATAAATAATGGTCTGGCAGCTTAATGAACATACATAAAACAGCTCGTCATCAACCAGGCGCTGCTCTGCTTTTTTACGTGCAACAAACAGCTTACGGTTAAAATCATCAGCTGCTAGATCATCTGGTGCATTGACGAATACCTGCTTAAAATCTGGTAATGTCTCACGGCCGATCTCACCCACAATACTCAAATCAAGTGGCACATCACGCCAGCCAGCGACTTCTAATCCTTGGGCGGTAATTTCATCGCTCAATACTTGCTGGCTATGCTTGGCTTTATCATCATCCAAATTGACGAACACCATACCAACGGCAAAGTTGTCTGTAATTGCAAATTGCTGCTCATTGGCGATCTGTTTAAAGAAGTCGGTAGGGGTCGCTAATAGTAGACCGCAACCATCACCAGTTCTACCATCGGCCGCCACACCACCACGGTGTGTCATGCAACTTAAACTATGAATGGCGGTTTTTACCAAATTATGGCTGGCTTCACCCTTAATATGAGCAATTAGACCAAAACCGCAATTATCAGAAAAATCATCTGGCGTGGCCAGGTGTGTTTGCGAGGAAATCATTGACATAGCTTGTCCTTTTAAGTAGACGGGCAACTTACATCTCCAATGCGGAGCATAAGCTGGTACCCGTAAGCAGAACGGGCTGATAGTGGATATTCGGATAGTTGAATTAGCAAATGGTGCGAGGCTCAATCGACATCATGCTCTAAAAGCAAATAAACTTTTGACCCTCCTGGTCATTAGATAATGTCGTGACATATGCGTCGTATATTAGAGATAGTAAATGGCAGCCCTTTGAAACGGAGTAATTTATACCCCTAAATGCCAATTGCCTAATCAGTAATACGTTATGTCGTTCGTTTAAGCATCGTGTGTTATGTCGTTATATCTAGCAATGAGAGCTGGACATCCAACCATTTAATAACCGTGCATGTGGTTCGTCTTGAATATCTGACGCTCTGTATTCAAGCGCCTTATTCACTCTAAAAAGAGTGACAATAAGAGAGGTTGCGTCACTTACAAGAACTTTAACATAGCCAGTAAGTAGCCGCGCTTGAGACAACAAACCTTAGCAACACACCTTATAAATCGTTGATTTGTTACTAAATGCTTGTTTAATAATAGTTTTTTACGATAACTATACAGAACGTCGCCCACAGTTATATTAGTTAATGATTCACAAAAAATCTAGTCTTTTCTATCGATTCATCAGCCATAATTTGTATAAGGTCTCATTACTATTGGTTATAGGACGATTAAAAACCCATTAGAAATATAATACAAAGCGCCTACGTAGGGTTGCCTGAGGCAGTGGATGAGTTGTGTCTACCTTGAATACTTTGCCCCAAAATAGCGACAGTAGCCACTAATATATTAAAAAAACGAAGTATAAAAAAACCCCACTAACCAATTAGCTAATGGGGTTTTCGATGACAGAAAATGCGTATCAATTACTTTTATCTTCTATGAGTGCTTTTATACTGTCACTATTATTGTTTTTGGGCGTATTTGCATTGTTGCCAGCACCATTGTTACTTGCGCTTGGCGGTTTTGGCGCAGGTACGACGGGTGGTTTTTTGATACTGCTATTATTATCCGTTCCCGATGCTACTGATTTTTTATTATCCTGTTTAGGCTTGTTGGCACTACCTTCGTTTTGAGTTGGTGCTTCAGAGACTGACTGTGACTCATTACCAACCGTCCGCTCTTCAGTAACGGATAACGTTTCAGAAGTATCAGCTGACTGGCGAATACTCTCCTCTGAAATACTATCGTTAAAGCCTCCTTGACTATCGCGACTGGTGTTACTATTGGCGGCTTGGTCATTGGCTGTATTGTTGACTGCTTGCGCTTGCTGACGTGCTGGTATTTCACGCTTAGTCGGTTTTAAATTGACAGCGCGCGTACGCTTCGTACTTAAGTCTTTTACTGGATCAGGACGCTCGTAGTTATCGATAATACTGACGTATCGATTGATCTCCTCCGGTAGCACACGCACATTAGCAGGCAGTTTAAAATCTATGAGCTTTGCTGCCCCAACGGCCTCCTGTGGACTACTCATGATTCCGTAAGTTAGCATATAACGAACTTGATTTTCACTATCAAGATAGCGGAAATAAGCGAATTTATCACGATCTTCACGGCCCTCTAAATAACTGACAATCACGTCATTTTCAGCGACATTCATCACCTGCACAGTCCACTTACCCTTGTTGGCAAGTAGATAGCGCTTGTCTTTAAACTCGTCAGGATAATTACGCAAATCACGGACAGTCGTATCAAAACTAATTGGCTGTACATCGGTATCCAGCTCGTGAAGTGACTCGATTTTTAATGGTTGCTCAAACTCATCAGCCAACATTTGCGGTGCTGATACTGGTTCGTTTTCAATTTTGGCACCCATCGCTGGCGTTTGGCTTAACATCCAGACTAACGCTGTCACAACACCTAATAGTAACGTCGCGACCAGCCAGATCAGGGCTTGACGACTGTATGATTGACCAGCGGTACGCGCCTTCGATTTTGATGCTGCCATGGGGGGTCCTTGGTAAAAACATATTTAAGAGCATTACATCAATGCTCATTCAAATAGAAGTGCAGTTAGTGAATCTGCTGTACATATCAATTTTTAGTACGAATACTCACTAAAATTTTGATACATTATGCGCTGTGTTGTGACAATACTTCGAGCAACAGATCGTCATCGAAATCATTGGTCAATACTGCACTCCCTATTGATTTTAACAAAATCAGCCGGATTTGTCCGTGTTTCACTTTTTTATCGTGCCCCATCAAGTCCAAAGCCGTTTGTACATCAATGGCAGGCGGTTTGGTTGGCAGGTTACCTAGCATCAACACACGCTTAATGCGCTCAACCTCATCAAGGGTCAACCAACCAATTTTTTGGGACAGTTCAGCCGCTTGCATCATGCCCGCCGCTACCGCCTCACCATGCAACCAATTGCCGTAGCCTTGATGGGTCTCGATCACATGACCAAAAGTATGCCCAAAGTTCAATAGAGCACGCACACCTGACTCTCTTTCATCTTGAGCGACCACATCTGCTTTGTATTGACAGCAGCGCTTCACCGCTTCGCCAAGTACTGCCAAATCCAACGCCATCATTGCAGGTAAATTCTCTTCAAGCCATGTCAGGAATGCTTCATCCATGATAAGCGCATACTTGATAATTTCAGCGACTCCTGCTGATAGCTCACGTGCAGGCAGCGTTTTGAGCGTACTCATATCAGCGAGCACCATCTGCGGCTGCCAGAATGCGCCAATCATGTTTTTGCCTTGCGCATGATTGATGCCCGTTTTGCCGCCAACGCTAGAATCGACTTGCGATAATAAGGTCGTTGGAATTTGGATAAAGTTGACCCCGCGCATAAAACTTGCCGCAGCAAAACCTGTCATATCACCCACCACGCCGCCACCAAGTGCGATAAGCGTGACATCACGATTGAAATGCTCTGCCATTAGCGCATCATATATTTGGTCAATGCTTGTCTGGTTCTTATATTGCTCACCATCTGGTAACACGCAAACTTTTACCGTAAATTGCTCTGCTAGCTCGTCTTCTAAAGCTTGCAAGTATAGAGGTGCCACGGTATCGTTAGTAACGATTAATACTTGGCAACCCTTAATGTAAGGTGCGACTTGCTTTGCCATACTGCTATCTGCTGACGTCGCATCTTCAGTAATAATGATTGGATAATCATGACTTTGCGTACGAACTGTTAAGCTGTCATGAAACAGTGACGTTGCCATGAGACACTCCTTAAGCATTTATAATTGGGTAAAAGTAGCTGAGTATACCTACCGATAATATCAATAGATAATATCGGTCTACTCTTTATTGTCTTTTGGTGTTGTGTCAGTACAATCAAAAAATGCGTTCAGCTGCTGCATTAATTGGCTGACCATATGACGCGGATAAGTGTGACCAGTGGGCATAATAATATGCGCGACCTGACGATATAATGGATCGCGAATACTATATAGATCTTGCAGTATTTTTCTAGGATTAGGCTGTTGTAAAAGAGGCCGTGACTTGTCTTTAGAAGTGCGGGCCATTTGCACATCGACTGGGGCATTGAGATAAACCACGATGCCACGCTGTCTTAAGAACTCTCGGTTTTCAGCAGCCAATACTGCGCCACCACCAGTTGCCAATACAATTTGAGGGGCTTGAGTCAGCTCATCAATGGCACGCGTTTCACGCTCACGAAAACCCGCTTCACCTTCTTTGGCGAATATCCAAGCAATGTCAGCACCAGTTTGCGATTCGATATACCAATCACTATCTACAAAAGTGCGACCTAACTGCTTGGCCAGTAACTTACCGATCGTCGTCTTCCCCGCTCCCATCGGACCCACTAAAAACACCGACGGCAATTCCTGCACCATAATACTCACTCAGCTAAATTAGCTATCATACAACGTCATTGATATTCTGGCTAGTAATGCGCTGTGATTATTGTTAGTAATATTTAGAGCTTATCATCCATTGATCCACGCATATAGCTCACAATATTAAAGATGCTAAGTTTACGCACAAAAAAAGTAAGCACTAAGGCTTACTTTTTAGCGAATAATCAACAAATTTATGATTAATTCAAGCGGCTTGTGCCATCATTGATCAATTTTGGTGTGATAAATATCAGCAATTCTTCCTTGTTGTTATTGCGAACGTCTCTACGGAATGCGCGGCCGATGTATGGCAAATCGCCTAAGAACGGCACTTTATCTACGCCATTATTGGTACGGTTCCTAAAAATTCCGCCTAATACCACCGTTTGACCATCTTCAACAGTAACATTGGTTGAGATAGAGTCTTCGTTGATAGCAACGATACCATTAGTAAATACTGGCGTACCATTAGTGATAAGTAATTGCAAACCAATCTTGCCATCAGGGGTGATATTTGGTGTCGCCTCTAAACTCAGTGCCGCTTCTCTAAAACTGGTTGTGGTTGCGCCACTGGCTGATGCTTCCTGATAAGGAATCTGGGTACCAGAAGAGACTTTTGCGGTTTGCTTGTCAGCCGTCAACACTTTTGGGGTTGAGATGACCTCACCGCGATTGTCCGCTTGCAATGCTGATAGTTCAAGATCAAGCATCACATCAGATAAGCTAAGTAGACCAAAAGCGATACTACCAGCTGGATTAGCAACCCCTAAATCAACGTTTAAGTTATCAGGACGGCTGATGTCATATGAAGGATAAGAAACTGTTTGTCCATTGACAGTCGTCGTTTCTACGTCAAAATCTTTTAAGTCCCACAAAGTTTGATCACTACCACCAACCAGTAAGCTACGGTTATTGGCTGCACCATTTGATAAGATTCCCCAGCGAACCCCAATCTCTTTACTAAAGCTGTCAGTGGCACTCACGATACGCGCCTCAATCATAACCTGACGCACAGGGATATCAATCTTGCCAATTAAGGTACGAATATTTTCAATGCTATTTGCCACATCTTTGACAATCAAAGTGTTGGTACGCTCATCAACTGTCACCGTACCACGATCCGACAACAACGTATTATTGTCATTTCCACGATTTGCAAGTCCGCTCGTACCGCCACCACCAGATGAACCGCTTCCTTGAGAAATCAGAGTCAGGACATCTTGTGCTTTTGCGTAGCTCAAACGAATATATTCAGTACGTAATGGCGCATAAGATTGAACCGCTTCCTGCGCTTCAAGCTCACGTGCTTCTTGTTCAGCAAGCTCAGTAGAAGGCGCAACCAAAATCACATTACCATTTTCGCGCTTGCCTAGATTTTTACTTTTTAAAATAATATCAAGTGCTTGATCCCAAGGCACATTGATCAAACGCAAGGTGATGTTACCAGCGACTGAATCACTCGCAACGATATTCATTTCGGTAAACTGCGCTAAAATATCTAATACGCTGCGAATTTCAACGTCTTGGAATTCCATAGATAGCGGTTCTCCACTATATACTCTCTCCTCAAGTGTCGGCTCACGTAGCAGCTCAGGCTTGCTAATACCAATATTTAACTGATTGCCCGATTGGTAAGCTTGATACTCGTAATCATCAGACATGTTAATAGTGATGACACCATTTTGTCCTTGGTTTTTAGTATCGATACTACTCACCAGACCACTATTAATATTTAATCGACGTAGCAAATTTCTTGGGACCGTACTGCCTGTTAAACGTACGACAAGTTTATTACCTTGGCGTTGTACATCCACCGGAATGGCTTCGTTGGCAAGTACCATGCTGACGTTACCGCCACCATCATTACCTGCTGAAAAATTGACCGCACTGAGACCATCATAGCTGTACTGTTTACTTACTTGTGCAGAAGCAAGTTGTGGGTTCAACAATGGATTAACCCTCACCACCATCGTATCAGCTGGCACATCGTTTTTTACGACTGTCGTGCTAGTGGTGCGAACCGCCGCAACAGGAACCGTACTAGTCTCGACGATTGGCGTGACGACTGCAGTGGTGGTGATACCGCTAGAGTTATTAAGCACATCTTGTATAGGGTCACTAGTAATCACTGGGCGATCAGGGTCTGTAATAGTCAGTAGCAGATCGTTACCTTCAATCGCTGTTGTATAATTGCCTGACTGCTTGAGGCCAACGATAAGACGCGTCGTACTGTCGCTACTCAACGTGGTGACATCATTGACCATACCAATATTGTATTCGTTAAAACGACTGGCAAGACCGTTTTGTACTTGTTCAAAGTCTAATACCAAGCGGCTAGGATCATCAAGCTGATAGGCTGCAGGCAATACTGGTAAACCTGTGAACCCCAAACGCATTTGTGTCACTGCTGGTGCAGTTTGCACTACAGACACATTATTGATGCGCTGTGCAGCGTGGGCGCTACTACTTACTGCCACCATGCTGACTGCCAGTGCTGAAATGGCAAAAGCAGAAGAAACGCGGTTGCTCATCATCATTACCTTGTTATTGCGTACTGTCATTATTTATTCCTCAAAAAATCTGCCGACTTAGCTTATAGGGGATACCAGCGACTGGGGTTTTTCAATAAACCCAGCGCGGCTGTCTGGCACAATTTCAATCAAGTTGATCTGGGTCGGCGTGATTTCAACAATACGGCCGTCATTCAATCCAAGATAATCACCCACCTTCACACTAGCAACTGAACCATCAGGACGTTGGACTAATGCATATCTCTGACCTTCAGGCGACACTACTACGCCTCGAAAAACCAGCTGCGATAACTCGTATTGTTCAAGTGGTTCTTTTACACGTGTAATGTCTGGGCGCACGCCATCAATAGAAGTGGTAGGACCCTCTACATTCACCAAGCTCGGTGGTAAAAACGGGCTGCGCTGTGAGCTTGCACTATAGACAAAGTCTTCTACCAGTTCAGCTTTGGGTGGTGGTTCGATAGGCTGCGCTGGCTGGTTACGGATATCAGTCATCGCTTGCTCTGCCATACCGATACGATCCGTACAGCCAGTCATAGCTAGCGCTGCGATACTTAAAGTCAACAGCATGGGTAGTTTTTGCATACTCATTAGTTACCTCCTGCATTTGCATCAGTAGCGGCGGCATCACCTGCAGGAGCCGTTTCATCTTCAGGAGTCGCTTCTTTTGAACGATAGGTTTTTGTTTGCAAGACTAAATTAAGCTCAGGTAAAACATCTAAGCTCGGTTGTGGATTACTCACCTCAAAATCATGCATAGTGATGATACGAGGCAGCGCTGCAAGGCCACTGATAAAACTACCAAACTGATGATATTCACCTAAAGCAGCAATGCGAATCGGCTGCTCAATGAAAAATTCATTTTCAATTTCAGGTTCGACAGAGATGTCTTGAAAACGAATATTACTGCCGACACCTGTCATATTGATACCTTCTACCAGCTCTGACACACGCGTATCTTTTGGCAACTGGTCTAACAAGGTATTAAACTCCGTTTCCATCTGAGTGACCTGTGCTTGATAAGCTTCTAGGTGACGCGCACGCGATTCTTTTTCACGATAGCTTTCAAGCAAGGTCTGTTGCTGACTTTCAGCAGCATTGATCTCATCGATTTTGCTACTAATCGGTAGCGCCCATGATAGTGCCGCTATAAAGGTAATAATAAGACCGATCACCGTCACCTTCACTGGTAGCGGCCAGCTGCCATAGTTTTCAGAGTCTAGTGACTCAAAACTGCGACGAAATTCGTTAAGATCAAACTGCTTCTTTGGTTTTGAAGCAGTTTTTTTGGTCTTAATTAGGCTTTTTTTACGGACAAGTTTCATAACTCCCCTCCCACACCATCTTCCGCAGGGACAGGCGTTTCTGATTGTACTTTAGTCGTCACCACGAACTGTACATAACTGTCTTCAGGATAGACTGGACGTGGTGGCTCACCAGCCGTAGTAACTGTATTATTCAGTACAGGGGCCGCTTCATAAGCGCTAATGTTCTGTTGAATATTGCTAACTGCTGAGTTACCCATCCATTTACTACTATCCAAATTACGAATCAGGCTAGATACAATATTTGGGTTATCAGCCAGACCAGTCAATGTTAATACATCGCCTTCGCGTTTGAGATTGGTTAGATAAAGCGCTGGTGGAATTGCTCTAGCCAGATCATCCCACAAACGTACTGGTACAGGACGCCGACCTTGCAAATCTTGAATCACCTGCATACGTGAGATAATATCTTCACGGCGCTGTTCTAAACTGTCAATCTCAGTCAATGCAGTGTCTAAGCGTGCATTTTCTTGTTCAATCAAGGCGTTAGCATCAAGCTGTTCATCAAGCTCATTGTTAAAATAGCTCCATGAAGCAAAGGCCGCCAATAAAGTGAGCAAAGTCACCGCAACGATCAGAGTCATAAACTCTTTGTTGCGATGTTCACGCTCTTCTTGTCGCCAAGGTAAAAGGTTAATACGAGCCATTAGTCAAAGCTCCTTAACGCAAGACCGCATGCGGCCATTAAGCCTGGCGCATCAATGGTCAGTTGCTCATTATCAATGTTAGGCGCAATGGTCATATTGGTAAACGGATTGGCAACACTAACGCTCACACCGAGTTTTTGTTGTGCCATCCCAGCGAGACCTGCAATGGAGCTACTACCACCCGCAAGTACCATGTGGTCAATACTGCTATACTGACTTGAAGAGAAGTAAAACTGTAAGGAACGAGTGATTTGCTGAATGGTATTTTCTATAAAAGGGGTCAAAACTTCAGGATAGTAGTCATCAGGCAATGTGCGCTCACGTTTGCTCAGCGTTGCTTCTTCAGCTGACAGCCCATAACGGTTTTGAATCGCTTCTGTTAACTGAACACCACCAAACAATTGCTCGCGACTATAAATGAACTCACCATTTTTTGCGATATATAAAGTGGTTTGATTATGACCGATATCAACCAAAGCGACCAGTTCTGGCATATTGGGCAAATTGTCTGCCATTAGTCCAAAAGCACGCTCTATTGCATGTGATTCAATATCCATAACCTTGGTTTGCATGCCACCGAAGGCCAACGCATCAACACGCTGATCAACGTTTTCTGAGCGAGAGGCCGCAAGCAGTACTTGTACCATATCCTCACTCACTAAAGACGGGCCTAGCACCTCAAAATCTAAATTGACATCTTCTAATGGATAAGGCACATACTGATCAGCATCCAAACGTATTTGTGCTTCACGCTCAACATCGCTTAGCATCATATCCATATCAATAATTTTGGTGATGACGGCAGATCCTGATACGGCGGTTGCAGCATTACTGCCCGCAACTTGGCAACGTCTTGCTAGGCTCGCTATAATGTTGCCAACCGCCTCTGTATCAACTAGGAGTTTGTCGACGACTACACCTTCCGGTAGTCTCTCAATACCGTAAGATTTTAGGTGGAACATGCCTTGTTGACGCTGTATGTCCACTATTTTTACTGAAGTGGCACAAATATCCACACCAATCAAATGTCGACTTTTTGAAGTAAATAGCCTCACAAACTCTATACCTTATATTAAGTGTACAATCTGATAGTTATTTGTAATAATTGAATACAATACTTTACTTAATTGATAGATTCAAGCGTTTAAAAATATATTAAGGCCTACTTACACATTTATTATGACCTGTTGATTTTGTTCAAGGTATAATAAGTTATCCGCTACAAATTCTAATGAATAAGTCTTATTATGGCCAAAAAAAATGCTACCGCTCGTCTCATTCATTTCTTGGTGGGACTTTTTGTCGCTTGCCTAGCATTGGCAGTTATCTTAGCGCTTGCTGTACCTATTGGTTTTTATGGTATGGCGATGTATTTATCGCCAACTTTGCCAAGTATTCAAGAGATAAAAACTGCCAATTTAGAAATGCCATTGCAGATTTATAGTAGCGATGACAAATTAATCGGCCAATACGGCAATCGTTTATCGTTACCAGTCACATTTGATGAAATTCCTGAAGATTTGACTCATGCTTTTTTAGCGGCAGAAGATGCTTCTTTCTTTCAGCATAGTGGCATCAGTATTAAAGGTCTTGGGCGCGCGGTCACTGAAGTGGTGACTGATGATGACAGTCAGACTGGTGGCTCAACTATTACGATGCAGGTCGCCAAAAATTACTTTTTAAGTCCTGAGCGTACTCTAAACCGCAAACTAACAGAGCTGTTTGTGGCGCGAAAAATGGAAGATGAGCTTAGCAAAAATGAGATCCTTACTCTCTATGTCAATAAGATTTATTTAGGTGAAGGCGCTTATGGTATTCGCGCTGCTGCCAAAAAATACTATAGTAAATCTCTAGATAATCTCACTATTGCTGAAATGGCAATGCTTGCCGGTTTACCAAAAGCCCCTTCTAAATACAACCCTGTTGCCAATCCTAGCCGCGCGTTGACTCGGCGAAACTGGATTATTGGCCGTATGCATGAGTTGGGCTATATCACAAAAGCTCAGTATGATGAGGCCGTTAACTCCCCTGTCGGCATTAAGCTATATCAAGAAAAACTCGACGTTAATATGCCCTATTTGGCAGAAATGACGCGTGCGACTCTAGTCGAGCGTTACGGTGAGCAGGTGATGCATGGTGGTTGGCGTGTTCGCCTGACTGTTGATAGTAAGGCACAAACCGATGCAGAAGCGGCCATATTAACAGGCTTAGTAGCTTATGAGCATCGTCATGGCTGGCGCGGTGCAGAGGCAAATGACGAGCCTCTCGAAAACTTTCAGCGCTATAGCAATATGTCTCCTGCCAAAGTCACCAAGGTCAACTCTCGTAGTTTTGAAGCGACATTACAGTCTGGTGAAAGCGTGACGGTCAATTGGTCTGGCATGAGCTGGGCACGCAAATACATCTCTGCCAATCGTATCGGTTACTATCCTAATAATGCTAGCCAAATAGTCAGCAAAAACGATATTGTCCGCGTGATACCTACCGCAAATGGTAATTGGCAGCTAGGGCAGATACCCAAAATACAAGGTAGTCTGGTTTCATTAAATCCAGAAACTGGCGCGGTCAATGCATTAGTAGGCGGTTTTGATTTTAAACATAGTAAGTTTAACCGAGCCTTACAAGGATGGCGCCAACCTGGCTCAACCATCAAACCATTAATCTATACCGCCGCTTTGGAAAAAGGCTATCATCCAGACAGTATTGTTTCAGATCGCCCTATTCAAGTAGGTGACTGGAAACCTAAAAACTCTGATGAACGCTTCTTAGGTGACATTACCTTACGTCGTGGTTTGTATTTATCTCGCAACTTGGTTTCTATCCGTCTCCTACAAGCCATTGGTATTTCTGACGCGCGCAATCTGTTAGATGAGTTCGGCCTAGACAAAGAAAAACTACCAACAACTTTATCGTTGACTCTAGGGGCAGGACAAGCAACCCCATTGCAAATGGCAACGGCGTATTCAACCTTTGCCAATGGTGGTCACCGCGTACAACCTTACTTTATTGAGCAAATTTATAACTATAAAAATGAGTTATTATTTCAGGCCAATCCACTTCAGGCTTGCGCCCTATGCTTTAATGAGCAACTTGAAGCGGTTAATAAAAACCTGATAGAAGAATATAACAAATCATTAGAAGACGAAAACAGTACTACTGATAAATCAGCTAATGAGAGCACAGAGCTAGAAAATAGTGAAAACGTAGAAGAAATTGATGAAGCAATCGACCTTACTGTCTACGACGCTGGTCCACAATCAGATCGCCTAAAAGCACCTGTCGTACAATACATAGCAGCCAAACAAGCACCAAGAATATTAAAGCCTAGAGTAGCATTTGAGATGGCAGATATTTTACGTGATGTGGTGCAGCGTGGTACTGCAGTACGAGCAAAAGCCTTGGGCCGTGATGATATTGGCGGCAAAACCGGTACAACCAACGAAGCCAAAGACGCTTGGTTTGCAGGGTTTCATCCTACCAATGCAACGGTTGTATGGATGGGGTTTGATCAGCCAACATCTATGGGTCGCCGAGAGTATGGTGGTGTGGCTGCCCTGCCCGTTTGGATGGACTTTATGAAAGCTCAGCTCAAAGACACGCCAAACCAATGGGTGTCTATCAATAACCGCTCAAAATCTAAAAAGCAGCAGCAGCAAATTATAGAAATGACCGATGATGGTATTATAACTGATGATGACGACATCTCTGATAATAGCGCACCAGCAAAACCGGTCAAGACTCAAACTCAGCAGCGTAAGCCGACCCTACCTGAACCAACTACAGATACTAACAACTCAGCAGCTCAAGCAAACAATAGCCGTAGTAACGATAGCGTGCCGCAAAACCCTTTATCGGTCACACCGGTCCAGCGTATGCCCCCGATGCCAGAGTGATCTACTGCTCGGTATTTATCTAAATAAAAAAGGCTTATTCAGTGATTACTGAATAAGCCTTTTTATATCTCAGAGTTTTGGTTTACTTATATTTCTAAAACTCAACCATCCCTGCACGTAGTTGCTCGATCAGCTCTAAAAGCTGATTACGCCATTCTCTTATCGTTGCCTCATCAGGTAACCATTGATTTGACAGAGTGACAACATTCACAATAAGGTCTGGCGCTGCTAAATCGCTACTTGGTTTTTCATCCACAACCGTATCTGGTGGTACTGCATAGAGACAACGCTCATAAGCGCGCTCTATATTTGCAATAAAGCCTTGCTGTTGCAGTTGCTGCAAACGCTGAATCTCAGGAGATACCTGCGTGCGCTCGCTTAGTGCTTGTTCAATATCTGACAAAGTTGGTGCGGTCATATTTAAACTATAAAAATGACCCAGCTCTTGAGTGAATGCCAGCAACGCACCATATAAATGAAAAATAGCGGTTTCGCAATGGGCTTGATATAACTGCTTATCGCTAGTATTGCCTGCTGTTTGGCAGGATAGACGACAAAAATACAGTTTTTGATTGGTACGATCTGCTTGATATTTGGCAACGCGAGTTTTACCTGCCATTTGCGACTTATCCTTCTATAGATAGTAAATTGAGGCTTGTTTTCCAGTGTACTATTTTTTCAGATAATAGCACCATGCCTTTCTCAGTTTTTATACACACAAAAAAGCCAGCAACTTAGGCTGGCTTTTTCTTAAATTGGGAATGAATCAAAATACTCAATACGATTAGTTATTTTGATTTAACTCTTGAGCAAAGGCTTCATCAAAGCTTGCAAAGTCTTTGCTATCAGTGCTTGCAGTCATATCAAACGCTGCATTAAGATCATTGTCTTGTAGCTTCTGATCCGCTTTCTCTTTGCGTGCCTTGTGATAAGCAAGACCCGTACCTGCAGGAATCAAGCGACCAACGACCACGTTTTCTTTCAGACCACGTAGCTCATCGACTTTACCAGTCACAGCAGCCGCAGTTAGTACACGGGTGGTTTCCTGGAAAGAAGCCGCTGAGATAAAGCTTTCAGTTGCCAGACTTGCCTTAGTGATACCTAATAATTGACGCTCAAACTGTACTGGGAATTTATCTTCCGCTTCTAGTTTCGCATTCAACGCTTTGATATCTGCATACTCAACCTGATCACCTTTGAAGTGACTTGAATCGCCGCCGTCAGTGATTTCAACTTTACGCAGCATCTGACGAATAATAACTTCGATGTGCTTGTCGTTGATTTTTACACCCTGCAAGCGATAAACGTCCTGTACTTCGTTGACGATATAATCAGCAAGTGCAGTCTGACCTTTCAAACGCAAGATATCATGTGGGTTCTGTGGACCATCAGCGATCACTTCACCACGTGCTACCGTCTCGTTTTCAAAGACGTTGATTTGACGCCATTTTGGAATTAGCTCTTCATGTACTTCACCATCTTCATTAGTAATAATGAAGCGGTTCTTACCTTTAGTCTCTTTACCAAAGCTTACCACACCAGTCATTTCTGCCATGATGGCGTGATCTTTTGGACGACGTGCTTCGAATAGATCAGCAACACGTGGTAGACCACCGGTAATATCTTTTGTACCAGAAGATGCTTGTGGTACGCGGCCTAGAATCGAACCTGCTGCTACTTTCTCACCATCGCTCACGCGGATGATGGTTTCAGCTGGTAAAAAGTAAACCACTTCTTTGCCTTCGTCAGTGTTCAAGATAATCGCAGGACGTAAGTCTTTTGCTGAGCTTGAACGGTCACGCGTGGCTAGAATCTCAAATGAGCTCATACCAGTCGCATCATCAACCTTCACTGTGGCAGTCATACCGTCAGTGATATCACTGAAGCGTGCTGTACCAGCAAATTCTGTGATGATTGGATGCGTATGCGGATCCCATTTAGCGATAGTTTGACCGCCTTCAACCTGCTCTTCGTCTTTCACAAGTACGCTTGAACCATACGGTACTTTATAGCGCTCACGCTCACGGCCAAGCTCATCGGTCAATGCGATTTCAGCTGAACGCGATACGATGACTAAGTGACCATCGGTATGCTGTACCGTTTTCATGTTTTCGAAGTGCGCTTGACCAGCGTTACGTACAGAGATGCTGTTGTCTACAGATGCTGAACTCGCAGCCCCGCCCACGTGGAACGTACGCATAGTTAACTGAGTACCCGGCTCACCGATAGACTGAGCGGCCATAACACCGACTGACTCACCAATGTTCACTTTGTGACCACGTGCAAGGTCACGACCATAACACTGTGAACAAACACCATGCTCAACATCACAAGTAATAACTGAGCGTACCCAGATATCATCGATCGCGTTGCTATCAAGGACGTTAACCCAATACTCATCAATCAACGTACCAGCTGGAACCAATACTTTATCAGCGTCATCGTTATACGTCACATCACGTGCAGTCACACGACCCAGTACTAGCTCACCTAATTTCTCAATGATTTCACCACCTTGGATATGTGGTTTCATGAGTAGGCCTTCTTCAGTACCACAGTCATCACTCGTGATCACCAAATCTTGTGCAACATCAACCAGACGACGAGTTAGGTAACCCGAGTTAGCTGTCTTTAGTGCTGTATCCGCTAGACCTTTACGTGCACCGTGAGTCGAGATGAAGTACTGTAGTACGGTCAAACCTTCACGGAAGTTCGCTTTAATCGGTGTCTCAATGATTGAGCCATCTGGCTTAGCCATCAAACCACGCATACCAGCCAACTGACGAATCTGTGCTGCACTACCACGAGCACCAGAATCTGACATGATAAAGATCGAGTTGAATGATTTCTGCTCGTCTTCCTCACCTTGCGCATTGATAACTTTATCTGTTGCCAAGTTATCCATCATCGCCTTAGCGACTTTGTCATTGGTACGTGACCAGATATCAACGACTTTGTTATAACGCTCACCAGCGGTCACAAAGCCTTGCTCAAACTGATCTTCGATTTCGCGAACTTCGCCTTCTGCCACTTCAATGATTTGCTTTTTCAGTGGTGGAATAACCATGTCGTCGATACCGATAGACACACCAGATAGCGTCGCTTGAGCAAAACCAAGATACATCAATTGGTCAGCAAACATAACACTTTCTTTTACGCCAACTTTACGGTAGCAAGAGTTGATCAAACGAGAGATATTTTTCTTCGTCATCTCTTGGTTGCACTCATCAAACGTCATACCTTTAGGCATGATGTTCCAGATAAGTAAACGACCAGCAACCGTATCTTTGATACTGGTTTCTTTGGTTTCGTTACCGTCTTCGTCAATTTGCGTCTCAGTGACACGCACTTTGATCTTCGCGTTTACATGTAGGTCGTTTGAGCCAATCGCACGCAATGCTTCATTAACGGTCGCAAAAATCATGCTCTCGCCTTTGGCATTGATAGACGAACGACTGATGTAATATAGACCTAATACAACATCCTGTGATGGTACAATGATCGGATCACCGTTCGCAGGTGACAAGATGTTGTTGGTAGACATCATCAACGCGCGTGATTCAAGCTGTGCTTCTAGGGTCAATGGCACGTGAACGGCCATTTGGTCACCATCGAAATCGGCGTTGAATGCAGTACAAACAAGCGGATGCAACTGGATGGCTTTACCTTCGATCAATACTGGCTCAAATGCTTGCAGGCCCAAACGGTGAAGTGTTGGCGCACGGTTAAGAAGTACTGGATGCTCACGGATAACCATGGCCAGCATATCCCACACTTGTGGTTCTTCACGCTCTACCATCTTTTTGGCAGCTTTAATCGTCGTTGCCAAACCATGAGACAATAGTTTGTTATAAGTAAATGGCTTGAATAATTCTAGCGCCATTTTCTTAGGTAGACCACACTGATGTAGACGTAGCGTTGGACCTACAACGATAACCGAACGACCAGAGTAATCGACACGCTTACCAAGTAAGTTCTGACGGAAACGACCTTGCTTACCCTTGATCATATCTGCCAAAGATTTCAATGGACGCTTGTTACTACCAGTGATGGCACGACCGCGACGACCGTTATCAAGCAACGCATCCACTGACTCTTGCAACATACGTTTTTCGTTACGTACGATGATATCAGGCGCGCTCAGCTCGAGTAGACGCTTAAGACGGTTGTTACGGTTGATCACACGGCGATATAGATCGTTTAGATCTGATGTCGCAAAACGACCACCTTCTAGCGGTACTAGCGGGCGCAAATCTGGTGGTAGTACTGGTAAGATGTTCATTACCATCCACTCAGGCTTATTATTAGAATCACGGAATGCTTCTAATAATTTAAGACGCTTAGACATCTTCTTAAGCTTGGTCTCAGAACCTGTTTGCGGAATCGCTTCACGCAGCTCGTCAATCTCAAGATCCATATCAATATCTTTCAATAGGTCTTGGACAGCCTCAGCACCCATCTTGGCAGTGAATTCATCACCAAACTCTTCAAGTGCTTTGTAATAATCTTCATCATCAAGCAGTTGATACTTCTCTAAAGAAGTTAGACCAGGCTCAGTCACGATATAGCTTTCGAAATATAGAACGCGCTCAATATCACGCAATGTCATATCTAGCAATAGACCGATGCGGCTTGGTAATGATTTTAGGAACCAAATATGCGCAACTGGACTGGCTAGGTCGATATGACCCATGCGGTCACGACGGACTTTAGCAGTGGTGACTTCGACACCACATTTTTCGCAGATTACACCTTGGAACTTACGGCGCTTATATTTACCACATAAACATTCGAAATCTTTTACTGGGCCAAAGATTTTGGCACAAAAAAGACCGTCACGCTCAGGCTTGAACGTGCGATAGTTGATGGTTTCAGGTTTTTTTACTTCGCCATGTGACCATGACTTAATGACGTCAGGTGAGGCTAAAGTAATTTGAATGCTATCAAACTCTGTATTACCGTTGCCGGTAGGGCTTTGCATGATATCGAGTAAATCTTTCAAGTTGCTTCTCCGTTATCTTTATAATCATCTGACAGCGCACCATTGACGCAGATAAGATGAATGAAGGCAATGAATAGGGTTGAGACAAATCACTAAAAGCAGCAGCAATAAAGCAGACTGCCTTTAGTGGACAACTAAGTTAAACAACGGGCTAGTTGCTTTGTTTTAACTCAATATTAATACCCAGTGATTTGATTTCTTTGGTCAGTACGTTGAACGACTCAGGCATGCCTGGATCCATATACTGCTCACCATCAACGATGTTTTTGTACATACGAGTACGGCCTTCAACGTCATCCGACTTCACCGTTAGCATTTCTTGCAACGTGTAAGTCGCGCCGTATGCTTCTAGTGCCCATACTTCCATCTCACCGAAGCGCTGACCACCAAACTGAGCTTTACCGCCGAGTGGCTGCTGCGTCACTAGAGAATAAGAACCTGTTGAACGCGCATGCATTTTGTCATCAACCAAATGGTTCAATTTGAGCATGTACATGTAGCCGACGGTTACTTTGCGGTCAAACTTCTGACCTGTACGACCATCATATAACGTCTGCTGACCATCGCGATCCATACCAGCAAGCTCAAGCAAATCTTTAACTTGGCTTTCTCTTGCGCCGTCAAATACTGCTGTGCCCATCGGTACACCGCCACGTAAGTTGTCTGCTAGCGCCATGATGTCATCATCACTTAAGCTATCAAGATCAACTTGCTCACCGCCTACTTGGTTATAGATTTTGTCCAAGAAGTCACGTAGCTCTTTGATCGCTGCTTGAGATTTGAGCATACCATCAATCTTCTCGCCCAATCCTTTCGCTGCCATACCTAAATGCGTCTCTAGAACCTGACCGATGTTCATACGAGATGGTACACCAAGTGGGTTCAATACGATGTCAACGGTATTACCATTCTCATCATAAGGCATGTCTTCAACTGGCATGATGCGCGATACAACACCTTTGTTACCATGACGACCAGCCATCTTGTCACCAGGCTGAATACGACGCTTAACCGCTAGATATACTTTAACGATTTTTTGTACGCCATGTTGCAAGTCATCACCAGCAGTCAATTTGCGTTTTTTCTCAGCAAACTTCACATCGATGTCTTTTTGCTTATCAACCAAGTAATCAGCGATTTGCGTTAGACGCTCAGAGATTTCTTCTTCTACTGGCTGGATATCAAGCAAGGTCTCGAGGCTCATATCTTTCATATCAGCCAAAGCCATAACTGTACCCGCTTTTAGACCAGCACCGCCGCTGACTTTTTGGCCATCTAATAGATTACCAATACGGCCGCGAGCCGCTTCTTCAAAGATACGTAGCTCTTCTTTCAAATCTTTGCGATAGCTATCAAGCTGCGATTTTTCAATCGCTCTTGCGCGTGCGTCTTTTTCAACGCCATCACGGGTGAAGACCTGTACATCAATAACCGTACCTTTACTTGAAGTTGGTACGCGTAGTGAGGTGTCTTTCACATCAGCCGCTTTTTCGCCAAAGATAGCCCGTAGTAGTTTCTCTTCTGGCGTTAGTTGCGTTTCACCTTTTGGCGTCACTTTACCAACTAGGATATCACCAGCGTCAACTTCAGCACCGATATAGACGATACCTGCTTCATCAAGACTTGATAATGCTGCTTCACCAACGTTTGGAATATCAGCCGTGATCTCTTCTGTACCTAGCTTGGTATCACGAGCCACACAAGTCAATTCTTGGATATGAATAGTAGTGAAACGATCTTCTTTAACTACTTTTTCAGATAACAAGATTGAATCTTCGAAGTTGTAACCATTCCACGGCATAAATGCGATGCGGATGTTCTGGCCTAGTGCTAGCTCACCAAGATCCGTTGATGGACCATCAGCCAAGATATCACCCAAAGCAATCTCGTCACCTTGGTTAACAATAATACGTTGGTTGATACAAGTGTTCTGGTTAGAGCGCGTGTATTTGATCAAGTTATAGATATCGATACCCGCTTCACCAGCAGTCATCTCGTCTTCGTTTACACGAACAACGATACGTGATGCATCAACATCTTCAATCACACCGCCACGCTTAGCGATCACACAAACACCAGAGTCACGAGCAACGTGACGCTCCATACCAGTACCTACTAACGGCTTATCAGCACGTAGCGTAGGAACAGCCTGACGCTGCATGTTCGAGCCCATCAAGGCACGGTTAGCATCATCATGCTCTAGGAATGGAATCAGACCTGCTGCAACCGATACTACCTGACTTGGCGATACATCCATATGCGTTACTTTTTCTGGTGGCATACGAACAAATTCACCATAGCTACGAACACTGACCATCTCGTCAGATAACGCGCCATCTTCAGTCATCGGAGAATCAGCCTGTGCAATGACAGTACCTACTTCTTCGATTGCTGATAAATACTCAATAACGTCAGTCACTTTACCATCAACCACACGGCGATATGGCGTTTCTAAGAAGCCAAAGCTGTTGGTTTTAGCAAATGTTGCTAGTGAGTTGATCAGACCAATGTTTGGACCTTCAGGAGTCTCAATAGGACATACACGGCCATAATGCGTATCATGTACGTCACGTACTTCAAAGCCTGCACGTTCACGAGTTAGACCACCAGGTCCTAACGCTGATACACGGCGTTTATGGGTAATTTCAGACAACGGGTTGTTCTGATCCATAAACTGTGACAACTGGCTTGAACCAAAGAATTCTTTCACTGCAGCAGCTACTGGCTTAGAGTTAATCAAATCTTGTGGTGACAGGTTGTCTGATTCTGCTGAGCTTAAACGCTCTTTTACAGCACGCTCAACACGTACTAGACCAACACGGAATTGGTTTTCTGCCATCTCGCCCACTGAACGAATACGGCGGTTACCCAAATGGTCAATATCATCGACATCGCCGCGACCGTTACGAATCTCGATAAGTTCTTTTAGAACGTTAACGATATCATCGTTGGTCAATACACTGCGTTCGCGCTGCACGTCTGGATCGTCGGTGTTTTCAAATGGCAGACCAAGGCGACGGTTGAACTTCATACGACCGACGTTGGATAGGTCATAACGATCTGCATTGAAGAACATGCTTTCAAACAGTTTCTCAGCAGTTTCAACCGTTGGTGGCTCACCTGGACGCATGACTTTATAGATTTCGATCAATGCTTCTTCACGGCTTGAGGTACTATCAGCACGTAGCGTATCGGCAATATAACTACCTTGGTCGATGTCGTTAGTGAACAGAATGCTGAACTCTTTGATGGCACCACTGGCTTCAAATGAGTTCAATTTCACCAATAACTCGTGGTCGATTGGCGTGTTCGCTTTAGCGATGATTTCGTCGTTAACAACGATGTCTTCAGCTAAAATACGCTCATATAGATACTCATCAGGCACAGCAATCTTCGTCATACCTGCTTCTTCAAGCTGACGGATACGGCGTGCGTTAATACGTTTGCCCTGCTCTACAATAACGTCACCTTCAGGTGATACGATATCAAACTGAGCCATCTCGCCACGTAGGCGATCAGCAACTAGATCAATTTCAAACGTCTCTTCAGCTTTATAAACAGCGACTTTATCAAAGAACAAATCTAGAATTTCAGATGTGGTCAGGCCAAGTGCACGTAAGATAATAGAAGCCAATAGTTTACGGCGACGGTCAATACGTGCAAAAACCAAGTCCTTTGCATCAAATTCAAAGTCTAACCATGAACCACGGTAAGGGATGATACGTGCGTTATAAAGCACTTTACCACTTGAATGCGACTTACCTTTATCATGGTCAAAGAACACACCAGGTGAACGATGTAGCTGAGATACGATAACACGCTCAGTACCATTAATGATAAAAGTACCGTTAGCTGTCATCAAAGGCATCTCGCCCATGTAAACGCTTTGCTCACGGATATCTTTGATAGCAGCTTTGCTATCTTTGTCTTTGCTGTCTTTGTCTTTGATGATCAAACGGATTTTGACACGCATTGGCGCCGCGAACGTTGAACCACGTAAGATACACTCACGCTCATCAAATTCAGGCGTACCTAAATAGTACTCAACAAATTGCAACTCGGCGTTACCAGAGTGACTCTCAATTGGGAAAATAGAGGAATACGCAGCTTGCAAACCAGTATTCTCACGAGCTTTTGGCTTTTTGTGCTCTTGCAAAAATTGCTCATAAGAATCTACTTGAATAGACAGTAAATAGGGAACGTCCATTACAGTGGGCAATTCAGCAAAACTTTTGCGAATACGCTTTTTTTCAGTATAAGAATATGCCATCGAGAGTCCTTACAGTAAACGTGGAAACAAATTAAAAGCGTGGCCAGTATGCATAAATACGATGCAAACATGGCGACGTAAACGATAATATAAAACGGGTTTTCGTGTTCAGTTCATGTCTTTTCTGTCAATTACTACTTTACTCATCAGTGCTTACCTAGCACACTTCACTTAATCTCGTCGTTGCTTGCTAAATTCATAGTAAGTGAATCAATCTATATGACTGTTGCAACCAAAAAATTCAATATTATATAATCTATAATGCATTGCCTATTAGGCTTAATTTACAAATACATTGCTGGAAAATAACGTCTATTAAGATTGCATATAAACCACTTGCCATCTAGACTACTTATTACCGAACTATGTTCCCTACACATACAAACTGTCTATAAGACTAAATATCGACAGTCATGCCACACTAAGTAGGCAACTTATGATCAACAGCTTTTTCAGAATACCGCTTTTTTCAGGATTAATAATCGGGGTAACTATAACTTTAAGAATCAGTATAAACTATAGTGTTGATAGGAAAGCATGCAGACACAAAAAAATGCCAAACATCTACAGACGTTTAGCTGATATTAACTGATTTTAAAAACTGGTATGTGTACTTGCATGTATATCGTCTGTCCTTTTGATGGGTATCCACCGTTAATGCATACGTATGTTGGCAGACACAAAAGGTCAAGCTACGAATTATAATAAAAAAAAGCTGGCAATGCAAGGCATTACCAGCTTTTTTTCTGTACAGTGTTAAACTTATTTTAGTTCAACAGTTGCACCAGCTTCTTCAAGTTTCTTTTTCAACTCTTCAGCTTCAGCTTTAGATGCGCCTTCTTTGATTGGAGCTGGAGCGCTTTCAACCAAATCTTTCGCTTCTTTTAGGCCAAGACCAGTTGCTTCACGTACGGCTTTAATTACGCCAACTTTCTTCTCGCCAAAGCTAGCAAGAACTACGTCAAACTCGTCTTTTTCTTCAGCAGCAGCAGCAGCAGGACCAGCAGCAGCAGGTGCAGCAGCAACAGCAGCTGTTACGCCAAATTTTTCTTCCATGTCGCTGATTAACTCAACGATATCCATTACTGACATTTCAGCGATTGCATTTAACACGTCATCTTTAGATAGTGCCATGAGAACTCTCCGTTATCTGATAAAAATTAATTGATTCTAATATCGCTTTGATTGATTGCCGAATATGGCAATAAAATTCAACCAAAATTAGCGATGTTAAAGTTACGTTAAAACAAGCAATTAAGCAGCTTCTTTTGCGTCTTTGATTGCCGCTACAGTGCGAACGAACTTGCCAGGAACAGCGTTCATAGTCTGGACAAGCTTGGTCACTGGTGCATTCATAGTAGCCATCAAGATAGAGATTGCTTCGTCGCGAGTTGGTAGCTTCGATACGCGCTCTAGCTCTTCTGGACCATAAACTTCACCACCGACTGATACTAATTTGGTCTCTAAAGCTTTGTTATCTTTGCTAAAGTCGAAAACGACTCGTGCTGCAGATCCCAAATCTTCCATAGAGAAAGCCAAAAGTAGTGGACCAGTCATACGGTCTGACATGCTCTCAAACTTAGTGCCTTCAAAAGCGCGTTTTGCAAGGGTATTTTTTACCACTTTCAAAACAACACCTTTATCACGAGCTTGTTCGCGAAGCTGAGTAAGCTTAGCAACACCAATTCCGTGATACTCGGCAGCTACTGCTGAGTAAGCATTAGCAGCAACTTCAGACACTTCAGCCACAACTTGTTGTTTTTGCTCTAGCGTTAATGCCATAAGTTGACTCCTTTAATCTTATCAATCTGCTTATCATAAAAGCGCTAAAAATCGAAATTTTCGCAGGCTTAAATTTTAAGCTGGGACTGACTTGATACGACACATTACCAGCGGATTCAATTAATGAAAAAAGCATCTACTGGTAACGACTGATTACGGCACCGTTATCAGAATGACGTTGAGTAATAGTTTGAAGATTATATAAATAACCTTACCGCCCTATTCGCTCGTGTCTTAAACTGTGTGGGCCACCGTCTGCGTAGGACAACTAAGATTTTCATCTGTCGTCGATTAACAAAAGTGACTCAGTATCATATTTAACCATTCGAAAATTGTTAATTATGACGCTAAACCACTCTCTACCTACGGTCTTAGACAGCGTAGCAAATACTACGCTGACCTAATTTTTAAATATAGTGTGTACTCATCATTCAAAGTATTTGAATTTCAAATACTCAGAAATAGAGACTTTAATTATTTTGCAGTACGATAAGGAACAGCGTCGATCGTTAGACCAGGGCCCATCGTGCTAGACAAGGTAATTTTCTTGATGAAAGTACCTTTAGAAGTAGCAGGCTTAGCACGCTTTAGATCAGAAAGAATCGCTTGCGCGTTTTGCTCGATCTGCTCAGCAGTGAAACCAACTTGGCCGATAGTTGCATGGATAATACCAGCTTTATCAACACGGTACTGTGCTTGACCTGCTTTCGCGTTAGTCACAGCTTCAGCAACGTTTGGCGTTACCGTACCAACTTTTGGGTTAGGCATTAGGCCACGTGGACCTAGGATCGTACCCAATTGACCAACAACACGCATTGCATCTGGAGCTGCGATAACAACATCAAAGTCCATGTTGCCAGCTTTGATTTGCTCTGCTAGGTCTTCAAAACCAACGATATCTGCACCAGCTTCTTTAGCGGCTTCAGCAGCAGCGCCTTGAGCAAATACAGCAACGCGTTTGGTTTTACCAGTACCAGCAGGTAGATTGGTTGCACCACGAACCACTTGATCAGATTTACGTGGGTCAACGCCCAAGTTTACTGCGATATCAATAGACTCTTTGAATTTTAGCGCTGGCAAATCGTTTAGGATTTGAACGGCTTCTTCAAGAGTGTATTGCTTTTCGTTATCAATACGGCTTTGGATTTCTTTTTGACGTTTGGTTAGCTTAGACATTATACACCCTCCACGGTAATACCCATTGAACGTGCAGTACCAGCGATGGTACGAACAGCAGCGTCAAGATCAGCTGCAGTTAAGTCTGCATTCTTAGTTTTAACGATTTCTTCTAGCTGTGCACGGTCAACTTTACCGACTTTAGCAGTGTTCGGTGTACCTGAACCTTTAGCAATGCCAGCAGCTTTACGTAGTAAGTACGCAGCTGGTGGTGACTTCATGATGAAGGTAAAAGATTTATCGCTGTATACTGTGATCTCAGTTGGGATCGGTAGACCTGGCTCTTGGCCTGAGGTCGCAGCGTTAAATTCTTTACAGAACGCCATGATGTTCACGCCTTTTTGACCCAAAGCTGGACCAATAGGTGGTGAAGGATTTGCTTTGCCTGCAGGCACTTGCAGTTTGATGTAACCATCAATCTTCTTAGCCATGATACTCTCCTAAATGGGTAATAGCGCCAAATCAACGTGGTATATACCTAATTGACTAACAGCTCCCCGGTTGATGAACTTTTTGCTGATTTAGTCTAGTTTTTCAACTTTACTAAACTCAAGCTCAACCTGTGTAGGTCGATTGAATACGTTTACCGTTAGATGTAACTTAGACTTCTCATAATCCACTTTTTCTACCAACCCTTTAAAGTCAGTGAATGGACCATCGATAACCAACAACTCTTCGCCTGGCTCAAATAGCGTTTTAGGACGTGGGTCAGTTTCAGTCTGGTTCAAACGGTTTAGAATGCGATCAGCTTCTACTTGCGTAATTGGTGCAGGCATCTCAGGCGTACCGCCAATAAAGCCCATAATACGTGGACAATCCTTTACGATATGCCAAGTATTATCGTTCATTTCCATCTGGATCAATACATATCCAGGAAAGAACTTACGCTCACTCTTACGTTTTTTGCCGTCTTTCATTTCGACGACTTCTTCAGTAGGAACCAACACATCACCGAAAGACTCAGTGAAGTCACTACGGTTAATACGATCAGTTAATGAACGTTGTACTTGTTTTTCATATCCTGAAAACGCTTGGACAATATACCAACGCATATCACGCTCCTGATCATTATAAATAAGTTGTTATAAGTAAATCTCTCGTTAATAGTCACTAATACGCGCTATTAACCGATAAAGATACCAACGAACCAATTAAAAAAGTTATCTAATAGCCAAACAAAGAACCCAGCAATCGCAATCACAACAATGACTTGCCATGTGTACTGAAAGGTTTCGTCTTTACCTGGCCATGTTACTCGGCGAAGCTCAACACCAGCGTCTTTTAATAATATTTTAAAAGCACGGCCTTGATGTGTCAGCGCCAAGCAAATTAATGCAAATACAATAAGTGCGACAATGATACCAATACGTACCCAAACATCGTTGGCAGGTTGCCAATAGCCTGGTAGATATTGATTAACGAGAGTTGCACCGATCAAAACAATTGCGGCAAGTAGCCACAAAATCAAATCTTTGATTGAGCCAGTCTTAGCAACTTCAACAGCAGAAGTACCGTTCGCTGAGATGTGCTTATCTTTAGACAGCATTCCACCAGCAACCGCCTTGGCATCAGATAACTTAGTCTCGAGGTTATCTTGATTATTGCTCATAAAGAACTCGCTTCGGAGATGGTGGGGTACAACAAAGATGAGATAAGAAGATGGCAGGCGATGTAGGACTCGAACCTACAACCCTCGGTTTTGGAGACCGATGCTCTACCAATTGAGCCAATCGCCTATGGGTGTAAAGGACAGCATTATACAATATTTAGCATAGAATGCAAGCCTTTGACGGTAAAATTGTTAATTTTTACCTGATATTGCATTTACCAAAAGTCACTATATTAATTATAGGCTTTCTCATTATGGTTTAGATTAACCATACACGTTAAATGCAGCGCTAATATAGCAAGCTATGCGGCAAATTACAATACAATGTATTATAAATAAATGGCCAGTATCAAAAGCCATGCTATCAAAAAAACCATTTTACCAAAGCTTAGATCTAATTCTGTAAATACCTCTATTTCAACACCCAAAAAAAAGCCACCCTAGATAGGATGGCTTTTTTATGACTAATTCATAATCTCATTGCTGAGACTTAAG
>NZ_JASMRR010000001.1:0-9828 GCF_041431175.1 Psychrobacter sp. Arc29
ACTCAGAAGTGAAACATCGTTGCGCCAATGGTAGTGTGGTTCGCCCATGTGAGAGTAGGTCATCGTCAGCTCTCTATTCTAAGTAAAAGCCCCCTTCTGTGAAAGCAGAAGGGGGCTTTTCTTTGGCTGGATTTTTGTTTATTCCCTAGTCAACCTCATCAGTTATCTCTACTAGTTATTTTCTCTATCTATATTCCATGTTATCGTATCTTTTCATTCTTATACTTTGTCTTTGCCTAATTTTGGCTATCTATTATTAAAACTCATAAGACCACACTCTACATTTAGATTGTTGCTTAGCCATATTAGTGTTAAATTTACTCAACAATAAGTGATTATTTAGTAGAGTAAAAAGATGAGTACTGACAAGCTCCCTCCTAATATTGGTGTTTCAGACAAAGTCATTTTATTTGATGGTGTTTGTAAACTCTGCAATGCGTGGAGCAATTTCATTATCAAGCATGATCGACAGCGCGTTTTTAAGTTGTGCAGCGTGCAATCAAAAGAAGGCAAACAGATACTTCTTCATTTTGGGCTGCCTTCTGAGTCTTATGAAACTATGCTCTATGTAGAGGGCAATCAGTCCTTTCAAAAAAGTGAAGCATTTTTTCAAATAATCACTCAGCTGGGCTATCCGTGGAAAATAGTTTGCATTTTTAAGGTTATTCCAAAGCCATTATGTGATTGGATGTATGACCGGATTGCTTTAAATCGTTATAGTCTTTTCGGTAAATATGACTATTGTACTTTACCATCGGCAGACCATGAGGCGCGCTTCTTAGATGCAGAACGATAAGCTTTCTCATGTTTCGTTTGTTAGTAGATTACTGTTAGGATTTTTGTTCATTTATCATGGCTTAGTACCCAAAATATTGTGGTTAAGTGCAGTTGAAGTGGATTTGGTTTCGCTGAGTGGTCTTAGTATCCCCGCTAGTATTGCCTCTCCATTAGCTGGTATTGGTGAAATAATTTTAGGTTGCCTGATCATATTTTTTAAAAAATCGAATATTCCTGTGTATATAGCAGTGGTAACGCTGTGCTTATTATTTTTCGTAGGTGTATCAAGCCCAAAATATTAGTGGGCGCATTTAACCCCGTGACCACTAATATTTTGGGACTAGGTTTTTGTTATTTCATATTGTTTGCCAGTGAACATAAAAAGTCATAAGTGATGGCTTAAACCGATGAAGACTGACTTTGAAGCTTTGTGTAGACAAATAATATAAAGTCTATATTTTACTTTCTAAATGATAATAGAATCCGCTTAATAAAACATTATAGAAAGGGAAAAGAATGGATATCGAGCAGGAGTTTTCAGCGAAAGTTCAAGAACATCTACACGGACTTACTTCTAGTATAGAGCCAGTTCTAAAAGAGTTAATAGAGTATAACTATCTAAAAGAAGTGGTCAGTCTAGAGTTTGAAATATTTGCCGATGGGTTTACACAAGGGTTCCCAGTCAGGGCTTTTTTTTATGGATGCAGGTAACTCTGAGCACTTTGTTTATGTCAATGGTGAAGCACAGTATCCATCGCCTATTGATCCCGAATTGCTAGAGATAGAGCATGTCTACCCGCATGAGATTGAAGAGAAGTACATCAATGAGAATGAAGACTTTGATTTATGGAGTATCGCGAGCGATGAGCTTATCCAATGGTTTTCAGAGTGCTGGAAAGAAGTGGGTGGAGAGTCGTTTCAGTTAAAGGCAAACATTGCGCCTCATGATAATGATCAAGCGTATAACCTTGTAGAGAGTAAGTGGGAAGAACGGTAGAGGTATGTAAAGAAGGTTAGGGAAAAGAATGGTAGAGTTTGGTATTAAATAATTGAGGTAAAGAAAACAAGTGAAAGCCAAATTTGCGGGTATTCAATATATAGGCGACAGCGGAGTCACACAAATATGCAAAGAGGCAGTCATAAAGCTTATACATGCTGGTGAAGACATGAGAGACGTGAAAATACTCACTGTTGAAGAAACTTATTCACATGCGCTATTGCTAACCCTCAGATATGATATTCAGGTCATCGTTAAAGGTGGTTTTGCTTCTGGCTATAATTGAGAGGCACCAAAAGGATATGCATTCGTCTTAAATTTATTGCGCAACTATACAGATAATATCAATGAGTACATCATTTCAAAATCGATTTTTGAACGTATCTCCAATTCAAGTTTAACCGTGAAAGATTTGGAATATATCAACAGTATCAAGCCAGTGCGTCCTGCTAGGTGGTATGAGTCTATTTATCTTTATAAGGAATGTGAGCGCAGTATTTTTAGTGAGTTTCCGCTTACCATTCCTATGGCATTACTTGATGCACGTCTTATCGAGCTAGCGTTGAATTTTAATATAAATCCAGACAATGCAATCATGGGTGCATACCGAAAGCTGGAATCTATTGTTAAAGAGCGTACAGGCTTGAATAACGAAAGTGGCGTTAAGCTGTTTGCAAAAGCATTCCAAGTTGATGATTCAGTTTTGTATTGGGAAAACTTAGATTCAGGTGAATCTAAAGGCAGAGCATCGCTGTTTACAAGTGTCTATATGGCGTATCGCAACAATCGAGCACATCAAGAACCCCGTCATAATCTAGGCGATGATATTCGAGAGTTTATGTTGATTAATCAGTTGTTTGTTTTAGAGAGTGAAGCCATTGTTAGAAATGTTTGCAGAAACTAAATAGGAATAAATTGTTTAGAATAAAGATCTATTACACTGAACAGTAGGTTTCTTGCAAAAGTACTTGTTCATTGACCTACAATAAAGAGTTACGAGAGTTATAAGAGGTAAGAAATTGAAAGCTTAACTTCCTAAAAATTAATATAATATTGAACTAGAAAGGAATAACCAATGACTAATCAATCTGAAAATGAAGAAACTATTTTCTGGTTAAGAAAGGAGTTTCCATTATTTTTAGCTGATACTCGTAAGACTGTAAAGCCACATATTGAACAATGGCGAAAAACGATAATTAAAACTCGTCAAGCACTTAATAAGTTTGCCAAAGAGTATCAAGCTGATATTGATATATGGGTTAAATTGGCTGAAGTTTATCCGTAACTTGAACCTCATGTAGATAACATCATTGCTGGAATAGATAATACAGAGTTTCAGGTTGGAACAGATGTTATAGAGTTAGCCCACATCTTTGAAGCTATAGACTTGCAATCAGACCCAGACGCAACTTCTATTCTTTCCGTCATATCTTCCAAAAACTTTCAAAAATCCCTTATTCATTCTTATCATGAGACTACTCTAAATATCGACCGTTTGCCCTTGATTCAAGAAGCTCTGGAGCTACATAATAATGAATATTATGCTGGTAGTATATGTCTACTCTATGGTCAATTTGAAGGTATGTTGACTGATTCTATGGAAAAAGCTGGTTACATTATTAAAAAAGGCAATAAGATTGAAGCGGTTGCAAGCAACAAAAAAGGTAAAAAAGACAACCTGTCAGGTCTTGTACCAAAGCTTAAACATGCTATAAAAATGGAAGATGAACTACAAAGTTTTTATAAAAAAATAGAAAAGCATGAACTTGTAGCAGGTGATGAAAAACAAACTATTCCGAAAACAAGGAACGGTATCTTACATGGCAGCGACATGAGCTTTAATACTGAGAAACGCAGCGCTCAGTTGATTCTATGGCTTTACTCTATAATATTACAAGTCCGAGTGCTGGGAATTTGATATTTTTTATTGAGAACGATCTATATTCCCAAAGTCTCTGATGCAAAATAACTTACCAAAGAGAACCCCCATGACCACATCAAAAGTAACCTGCCAAGGCGATTTGCGTACCACCGCCATTCATTTGCAATCAAACAATGAAATCATTACCGATGCGCCAACCGACAATCAAGGCAAGGGCGAGGCATTTTCACCAACTGATTTGCTAGCGACCAGTTTGGCCAGTTGTATGCTGACCATCATGGGCATCAAAGCCCGTGATATGGATATCGACCTTACAGGCATCACGGCTGAAGTGACCAAAGTCATGGCCGCTGATCCAAGACGCGTGAGCGAGATCCATATCATTGTGACCTTTAATAAGGAACTTGATGATAGAACGCAAACGATCTTTTATAACACCGCATTGACTTGCCCAGTCGCCAACAGTATCCACCCTGATATCACGCAGAACTTAACGTTCCGTACCGCTCATGGCCTTTAAAACCATGACAAAAACGTTATTGATTGTCGCTCATGCGCCGTCGCCAAACACTGAGAAGTTGGCGCAAGCGGCGTATGCTGGTGCCAATCATCCTGATATAGATATCAATGTGGTATTGAAATCGCCGCAGGACACGCAACCTGAAGACGTGCTCACTGCTGATGCTTTGCTATTAGGCACGACTGAAAATCTGGCGTATATGGCAGGGCTGACCAAAGACTTCTTTGACCGATGCTATTACCCTGTGCTAGAAGAGAAGCAAGGCATACCATTTGCACTATATATACGTGCAGGGCATGATGGTACGGGTACCAAGCTTGCGATGAAGACGATTACGACAGGGCTGCGTTGGTCATGGATTCAAGAGGCGCTGATACTACAAGGTGAGTGGCAAGACAGCTTTGCTGACCAAGTAGAGGAGCTTGCCATGACGTTAGCCGCTGGCGTTGAGGCGGGTATTTATTAGTAGCATATTTTGCCAGTGATTCGCGAAATATGCTGCAAATGTAATGGGCAGTCTGAGGAGGGTATCAATGCAAAACGATCATCTAAACAGTCAAGTGGATATCGACGCGTTGCCATTTTCTCAAGCGTGTGAGAACAATAAGCAGCCTATCCTAGACATATTACAGAACGAGCTGCAAGGCTTTACGCACGTGCTAGAGATTGGTTCTGGAACGGGTCAGCATAGTGTTTATTTTGCGCCGCGTTTACCTGAGATACAGTGGCAAACCAGCGATGTCACGAGCAATCACCGTCATATAGCAGCTTGGTATCATGCTTATCCTGCGCCCAATCTATATCTGCCATTAGCCTTTGATTTGGCTTACGATTCTGTACCTATCAACAGTCATTTAGAGAGTAGTTGTTCAAACAACCCTTATGATGCGATATTTACGGCCAATACGCTGCATATTATTAGCTGGGCGTTGGTTGAGCGGTTATTTGCATTGGTTGGCGAGTCGTTACCTGTAGGCGGCAAACTGCTGATCTATGGTCCGTTCAACGATCATGGCAACTATACTAGCGCGGGTAATCAGCGATTTGATATGAGTCTGCGCCAGCGCGACCCAAAAAGTGGTATTCGTCATAAAGAAGATGTTGTCATTTTGGCAAATATTCATCATTTGACACTTAGCGAAACGTACGCGATGCCTGCCAATAATCAGTTATTGGTCTTTCAAAAAGACTAAGTGATTAAAAACGTAAAAAGACACCTCAGTGGATCGCAATGGAGGTGTCTTTTTTTTGGATTATTTATACAGTTACCGATATTTTTATGTGACTAGATTATTTATATTCATCTGCTAAGAAGTCTAAATAACGTTTCCAAGAGCGTTCATCGGCACGGGCATCATATCTGTCACTGCCAAATACGCTAAACGCATGGGGTGCGCCACTGTAAGTGACCATTTCATGAGGAACTTTTGCCGCTTCTAGCGTTTTGCCCAGAGTCGCAAAGCTCTCTAGAGAGACAGACTGGTCAGCTGAACCGTGGAAGACCAATATCTCTCCAGCGGTTTTGTCATAACTTTGACCCGTTGGAATATCAAAGGCACCATGGAAAGGGACAAAGGCTTTTTGCGGGAAGCCTGAACGTGCTAACTCTAATGCAACCGTACCACCGAAACAATATCCCATGGTCGTGCCGTTACGCACATCATTGCCCTCCAGTCGTCCAGCATTTAATGCACCTTGTAGTATGCGGCGCATTTTGTTGCGATCATCATACAATTCGCCGGTTAAGCGTTTGTTTTCTTCGACAGAGGACGGACGAATGCCTTGCCCAAACATGTCTGCGGCCAGTACGTTGTAGCCTTCATTCGCTAGCATATCAGCACGTTTGCGCTCATAGTCTGTCAAACCATCCCAGTCATGAATGAGCAAAATAAAAGGGGCGTTGGGCTTATCTGCTTTGGCGTAATAGCCTTCGTAGGCTTGGTCATCCACTGTGTAAGTGACGTTCTTGGTCGTGATAGCGGCAGCAGTTTGGCTGATGGTCAATGCCATGAGACCCATTGATGCACCCACCAATAATGAGCGGTAAGGTTTTTTGGACGAGAAATTCGAAGTTGGTAACATAGTCGATAGCCTTATAGTTATATAAAAAAGAGATAAATATATGGCTAAAAACCATGCCAGTGTTATTTATCGATGATCTCTAGTACGCCATAAAAGCATACCTTAAAGAATAACTACATTACAAGATTGGATTGTTAACGTTTGGGCTCGCTCAAAAGCCGTCAAGCGGTTGAGTGGCTGCGCACGTAAACTTTAACCAAACATCAACAAGGTTCACTATATACGCAACTATAAGCGACTTAATTTTTGGGTAAGATAAGCCGTATGCCTTTTATTCCTTTATCTTTTTTAATAATTGGTCATGCAGCAGCACAGACAAATAATCGACAGATGAAGTCAGTATTATCCCAAAGGATACAACACCTGTGTAAGCACATTTTTAATGGTCTTAGAAGAGACCGTTTTACTCATTAGCTAGGATGTTTTATGAATAATAATATCGATCATACCGACCCAGCCAAAGACATGAATTCTGAGCGTGGCAATGGGGGCGAAACCCATCAGCGCGCAGGCGATGACACCAAAGTATTGACCACCCAACAAGGCGTGCCTATCTCTGACAATCAAAACTCTCTAAAAGCAGGCGCACGCGGTCCTACGCTCTTAGAAGATTTTGTACTACGTGAAAAGATCAATCACTTTGACCATGAGCGTATCCCTGAGCGTATCGTCCATGCTCGCGGTAGTGCGGCACACGGTTATTTTGAGCTGACCGAATCATTAGAAGAGTATACAACGGCCAAAATTTTGACTGAGACTGGTAAGCAGACGCCACTCTTTACCCGTTTTTCGACTGTTGCTGGTAACAAAGGCTCAAAAGACACGCCACGTGATGTACGCGGGTTTTCTGTAAAAGTCTATACCGAAGAGGGTAACTGGGATATCGTTGGTAACAACATGCCTATCTTCTTTATTCAAGATGCGATTAAATTTCCAGATTTGATTCATGCAGTTAAGCCTGAGCCAGATCGCGGATTCCCGCAAGCGGCATCTGCCCATGATACGTTTTGGGATTTTGTTTCGCTCAGTCCTGAAACCATGCATAATCTGATCTGGCTAATGAGTGATCGTGGCCTGCCACGTAGCTTACGTATGATGGAAGGTTTTGGTATTCACAGCTACCGTTTGATTGATAAAGACGGTAAGAGCACCTTTGTACGTTTCCATTGGAAGCCAGTACTTGGCGTACAGTCAACCACATGGGACGAAGCCGTAAAAATCTCTGGTGCGGATCCTGATTATCATCGCCGCGACTTGTTTGAGTCAATTGACAATGGCATGTATCCTGAGTGGGAATTTGGCGTCCAGTTATTTACTGAAGAAGAAGCAGACAACTTCCCATTTGACCATTTAGACGCGACCAAGCTCATTCCAGAAGAGCTAGTGCCCGTAAAAATCGTTGGTAAAATGGTCTTGAATCGCAATGTAGATAACTTTTTTGCAGAGACAGAGCAAGTAGCGTTCTGCCCATCACACGTAGTTCCTGGTATCGACTACAGTAACGATCCTTTGCTCCAAGGTCGTCTATTTAGTTATCTAGATACGCAGTTGTCACGTTTGGGCTCACCAAACTTTGCGCAAATTCCAATCAATGCACCAAAATGCCCGTTTGCTAACAATCAGCAAGATGGTCACATGCAAATGCAGGTGCCTAAGACGCGCGTAATGTATGAGCCACAAAGCCTCGATCCAACGCGTCCACGCGAAAGCGCCAAACGCGGGTATGCCTCATTCCAAGAGCAGATGGATGATGGCGTTAAAGGTCGCATCCGTGCCGAAAGCTTTGCCGATCATTATAGTCAGCCGCGTATGTTCTATCGTAGCCAGACCGATGCAGGCAAGGCACACATTGCCTCTGCTTACGCGTTTGAGCTTGGTAAAGTAGACACTGCACACGTACGTACTCGTATGCTCAGCCATCTGCCGCATATCGATGAAGACTTGGCCAACCGTGTGGCTTCAGCCCTCGGTATGGAATTACCAGAGCCTGCTGATGCCGCTGCACCTGTACAGGATCTAGGCACGTCAAAAGCGCTGCAAACCATCGGTATCTCACCGAAGAGCCTAAAAGGTCGCTTGGTCGGTATCTTAGTGGCTGAAGGCTCAAGCCATAGTGAAGTTAAAAAGTTTGAACAAGCTGCTATTGACGCTGGTGCTAGCGTCAAGATCGTCGCGCCTAACAAAGAAGTAACGCTAGACGATGGTACACACATTCAAGCGGACGAGCGTCTTGCTGGTGGCCCTTCTGTGCTCTTTGACGCTGTGGTCAGTATCATTATGCATCCACCAGCCAAAAAGCTGGCCATGGACAGCGCAGCACTAGATTGGTTCAATGATGCTTACGCACATTGCAAAGCGATTGCTTATTGCCCTGCGACTGAAGAACACATCTTGAGCAAATTGCCTATCGAAAAAGATGCATTTGTGACGCCGCTTGATGATGTTGCTGGTTTTATCGAAAATGCTAAGACCCGTCTATGGGAGCGCGAGCCAAAGGTACGTGATCTTGCATAATTGATGGCGTGAGATTTAAATCTATAAAGTAGATTCTTAATGTAGAAAACCCAGCCTAAGCGCTGGGTTTTTTTATGAGAAAATCATACAAACGGTGGTCACAAGCGTTCACTGAAAACGATTTGTTTTGTATTGATTACCGCTATACTAAAAATACAAAGAAACTAGGATCAGATGATCAGGGATGATAAATGAGTTCGTGTGAGATTGTACGCTTAGAGGGGTATATTCAGAGTAGCTACCTTGCGGTATATCCAGATAAAATAATGTTACTAGATGGCTGCTGCCGTGCCGATGTGCCGATGGTGCTTGATTATATCAAATCAATGCTAAAACGACCCATTACCGACCTAAAAGTTGTGGTGGTCACACACATGCATCCGGATCATGCGGGCGGTGCGCGTAAGTTTCGACAAGAGACAGGTTGTCTCATTGTTTCGGCTGACAAGAAAGATCAGTGGTACGGCGGTATTGGTGGACGAGCGATGCATTTTGTCGATATAAATCTAGGGTATTATGTGGCCAGACGGCAAGGTCGACCATTTAAAAATCTGTATTATTCGGCAAGCCTAAAGCCAGACATCACTGTCACAGACGGTGATCTTGTGCCAGAGTTCGATGAGTGGCACGTATTAGAGACGCCAGGACATACGGATCGTGATCTGTCTCTACTTCATTTACCCAGTCGCCAAGTATATACGGCTGATCTCATCATTAAATTGCGCCATAAGTTCGTTGCGCCGTTCCCTGTCTATGACCCCAAAGCCTATAAGCAATCGTTAAAAAAAATAAGAGATTTAAAACCATCAGTAGTAATGATGGCACATGGTCGAGAGCGTGCGATGAGTAGGGTAGAGTTTGATGAGTTCATTGCTCAAGCACCCAAATATCCGCGCACGATTAAAGATACGATCAGACATAAACTGCTATGGCGTAAAAAAGGCAACTTCAGACTTTTTAAACGGCGACATCATAAGTAGGTATAAAATAAAGAACAAAAAGTGCAGACGAAAAAAAGCCCAGTTACTATGATAGTAACTGGGCTTTTCAAATATG